>DATJPQ010000270.1:0-6850 GCA_035506315.1 Opitutaceae bacterium | reverse complement strand
GGGACGGAATACGGGATGCTGGCGCTGTTGGCCTCGACATTTAGTTGCAGGCCGCTGACCGCGTGTCCGCTGCGGTTTTGCACGACGAACTGCATCTGTCCCGTCGTCGCATCGTAATAATTGCTGGAGACCGCAGTATCGACGCGCGCCGTGTCGCCGCGATTCATGGCCCAGCCGAGATTGAGGATGCCGTTGCCGAAGGCGGGATCGGGGCCGGGCGGGCCGCCATCGCTGGCGTATTGCTGGAGCGTCTGCCACGCCTGCGTCGCGGTCATGCCGGGATTCTGCGACATCATCGCGGCGATGGCGCCGGCGACGATGGGGGCACTGGCGGAGGTGCCGTCGAAGACCACGCGCTGGCCGTCGAGCCAGGCGGTTTGCACGCCGTAGCCGGGCGCGGTCATCTGCAGCTGCGGGCCGGAATTGGAGAAATAGACCTGCTGTTCGGCCGCGTCGACGGCGCCGACGGAAATGACGCGCGGATCGGCGGCGGGCCACGTGAGCTGGGCCGCCTGGTCGTTGCCGGCGGAGGCTACGATCACCGCACCTTGGGCATATGCATAGCCGATGGCCTGGTTCAACATGCCGGTGGTCGCATAACCACCAAGGCTGATGTTGATGATGCGAGCTCCGGCGTCGACCGCCGCCACGATCGCCTGCGACAAAGTGAAGATGTCGCTCGTGCCATCCGTGCCCGTAACCCGGATACTTAGGATACTGGCCCCCGGGGCGACGCCCGGGGCATCCGAAGCGGCGCCGGCTGCCAGCGCCGCCACGGCCGTGCCATGGCCGTCTTCCGCGCCGTTGCCGGCGGAGGTGCCGAGACCGATGTCGAGATAACGTATCCGACCCTGGCCAAACGTGCTGTCGGGCATCACGCCGCTGTCGAGCACGGCGATGGTGACGCCCTGGCCCCACTGGCTGGTGTCGCCGGCGACGCCGAGGAAGTTGAGCATGCGATTACCGAAGGGCACCTGGTTGACCACGGCGCGTTCCTCGGCGGGCGGCGCATGGGGAATCTGGATATAAAAATTTGCGGTCGCATCCTGATAGTCGGCGGCATTCTGCAGGAGGTCGTCCTGCAGCGCCGAAAGGGAGTCGAAACCGACGCGCACCGTGTTAAAGGCATCGAGTTGCCCGAGCACGGTCAGACCTGACTGCTGGGCGCGGGCGAGAAATTTCCGGTAGGCGTCGGCGTCTTTGAACGTGAGCACGCTCTCGTGCTTCCGGGTGCCGCGCTGGGCGAGTTGATCCACGAGCTTGGCCAGCAACTGCTGCGCCGCGGCCTCGGCCCGGAGAGTCGCGCGATCGGGCATTTTCCGCCCGACCGGTGTCGCCGCAGCAGAAGCCGACCCCGTCGCCTGCGCCAGGGCCCGATCGCGTTTGGCCAGCGCGGCCAGGTTGTCGCGCTCAACGATGACCAACCGCCAAAGCAACAGCAGGGCGAGCAGGACGCCCATCGCGAGCGGGACGAGATAGGTGAGCTTTTCTCTCATCATGGAAGAAGGCGGAAGCGTTGCGACCGATGACCTACGTCAAAGTGCCGACGGAAAGAAGAATAGCAATACGCCCTTCGCCGCCCGCCAGAGCGGACGGCGAAGGGAAAGGGAAAGTGAGAGTGAAAGGGACGGGGTGCGGCAGCACGGAGATGGCACCACGGAACGTGGTGGCGCCAAGCGCCGACCGGTTCGGAAGAGGAGCACCGGCGTGTCCGCGGATCACCTGCCTGTTGCGGACGTTGCCCGAATGTGATCCCAGCCTCGCAAACTCGGCTGCTACGAGCGGCTGTGGCTTGAGACAAAACCACAACTTCCTTCCGCCGGATGGCGGCGGAAGGGCGACGAAAGGGAGACGGCGCCAGAGGTGGCGCTTGCTTGCGCGGTGAACGAGTTTACGGCTGCGGCTTGGACTCTTCCTTGCAGCAGCAGCAATAACACTTGCCGTAGCACATCACGACCAGCGCGAGCAGGAACAGCGCCACGGCCAACCGAAGGAGGCTGCCCGGTGCCACGCCATGGATCAGAAACAGGCCCAATCTTTCGACGATCGCCAGAACCAGGGCGAGCACGCCCGCGACTGCCACCGATGCGGATACTATCTTCATGAAGTCCTCCTTGGGAACGAACAGGGTTGAGATAACGAAGCGCGGCCAACATACGCGCACGGAGAAACGATACAAGGGCAGATAACGGTTTTGGCCTTGGTTCAGAATTTATCCCAATGCAGTACCTCCGCGAGCGGGCGGTGCGGCGGCTGACGGCCGGGCGCGATGGCGTGGCCGATCGCGAGCATGGCCACAAGATGGTAGCCCGCCGGCACGCGGAAGTGGCGGAGGATTTCGCCGGCATAGGTTTTCTTGTCGCCCGCGACCCAGCACGATTGCAGGCCGAGGGCGGTCGCGGCGAGGAGGACGTTTTGCGCCGCCGCCGAGCCGTCCTCGAGATAGTAAGTCGCCGCGCGGGCGATCACCACGATGCAGGCGCCGGCCTGGGCGATGAACGTTCCGGCGGAAGCGATCTGCGCGAGGAAATCGCGGTCCGCCTGACCGGTCACCACGATGAACTCGACCGGCTCCTCCTTGCGTCCGGAGGGCGCGCGCCGGCCGGCATCGACCAGTTTTTCCAGCAGTTCCCGGGCGACGGGTTGGGCGTAAAAGTCGCGGCAACTGTAGCGGGCGGCGATACAATCGAGGGGGTCCATGAGCGCGCATTTACCGGCGTCAGGATCGGAGTGTCAACGCGAGCGCAATGGCGCATTTGCCTGCGGCGCGGAGGTTATGGTTGGCCGGTGGGGCCTGCGGCGGCCTGCAATTTTTGGTCAAAATGCACCCGACGTCGGGCAGGAGGGCCGCTTGCCGTAGTACGTGATTTACTCGGACTTTAATACGTTCCAAGGTGGGTGTGCCGATATTAGCCTAGAATGACCACCCCCCAGGCCACGCTCCCCTTGCACGTCTGCACGTCACCCGATCAACTCGTCGGGCAGCTGCGGACGTTGCCGCCCGTGCCCAAGGTGATCATGCGTCTGCAGCCGATGCTGGTCGATTATAACACCGATTTACGGGAACTGGCCGCCGTCATCCGTCTCGAACGCGCCCTGGCCGCCCGCATCCTGCAGGTGAGCAACAGCGCCTACATGGGCCTCGGTTCGCGCGCCCGCAGCATCGAGGAGGCGATCAACCGCCTCGGCTTCCGCGAAGTGCGGCGCCTCGTGACAATCGTGATCGGCATGCAACTCCTGGAGAAGCCGCTGCCAGCCTACGGACTCGACGCCAGGGAATTGTGGCGGCAGGCGGTCGCCTGCGCCCTGGCGGCGGAACAAATCGCCGGCTGCATCGATGAGGATCCCGCGGCCGCCTATGCGCTGGGCTTGCTGCACAGCGTGGGCATGGTGGTCGTCAATGCCTGGGCCATGATGGTTTCGCCGAAAGAGCGGCTGGCAACGACCGGGTTTCCCGACGATTACACGGCGGCCGAGCGCGCGTTGCTCGGTTTCACGAATGCCGACACAGGGGCGTCGCTGCTGCGCATGTGGGATTTTCCGCCGGCGGTGGTGGAACCGGTGCGGGCGCAGTATCAACCGGTCCTGGCGGCTTCACATCCACGACTGGCCAATTTGCTCATGATCGCGCGCTGGCTGCGTAGTGCGGTGTGCACGGGGAAAATCCCGGCCGTGCTACCCGAAGCGCGCGGCATGACGGCGCTGGGTCTCGACGAGCAGACCCTTTCCGAGATGGTGCCGGAAGTAAGCCGCCGCCTCGATGAGGCCAGCAAGCTACTGACGGCGATCTGAACTTCAATTTCGTAGATCGATCTCGTCACAGAGATCACTGAGCATAAACCAAAGTTCACGGAGAAAGACTTTGGGCTCAGCCGGAGTCATGCTGTTGAAAATTGTGGGGCGGTGTCTGGAAACGCCGGATACAAGTGCAAAAAAACATGGTGGCTTGGGGCCACCATGTTTCGAGAAGGGCAGAGCGGATGTCTAGCCGCGGAAGTAAATGTACGCAAAACAGATGCAGATCATGACCAGCACAGAACCCGCCACATCCTTCCAGTTCCAGCTCGCATTGGTGTCGGCTTTGTGCGCGTCGGTCTGCGTCCCGAACGTGAGGCCCTGTATCTTGGAATAGTCGGGCTCCGAGGTCGCGTAGCTGACCACGATCATCACGATGGCGGAAATCAGGGTGATCAGGATGCTGAAGTATTGGAAGTTGATGTTATTCACGATCCAGAGGAAGGAGCCCTCCGGGTAGGAGAACTTCGAGCTCAGGGTGACAGGGGTGTCCACCAGCATCCGGAAGAGGCCGACTACGAAGCCGATGATCATGGCCCACAGACAGCCCTGGGCATTCAGCCGCTTCCAGAACACGCCGAAGAAGAAGACCACGAAGATCGGCGGCGCCATGTAGCCCTGGATGGATTGCAGGTAGTTGTAGAGACCGCTGGCGCCCTGCACCACGGGGATCCACAGCAATGCGATTATGACCATGATGGTGGTGGCAATGCGGCCCATCTTGACGATCTCCGGCTGCGAGGCCGTCGGGCGGAGCTTTTCGTAGATGTCCACGGTGAACAGGGTGGAGCAGGCGTTGAACACGCCGGCGAGAGAGCCCATCAGGGCCGAGAGCAATCCGGCGACCACGATGCCGCGCAGACCCACGGGCAACAGGTACTGTACCATCAGCGGGAACGCGCCCTGGGAGGCCGCCGTGGCCTGTCCGGTGGCGGGATCGTAAACCTCGGCGAGGCCGGGCACCTTGCCGCTCTTGGCCAGGGCGAAGCAGATCAGCCCGGGAATGATGAAGAGATAAACCGGGAACAGCTTCAGGAAGGCGGCGAAAATACTGCCTTCGCGCGCCACCTTCTGATTCGGAGCGCCAAGGGCCCGCTGCACGATGTACTGGTCGGTGCACCAGTACCAGAGACCGATCACCGGCGCGCAGATGGCCATGCCCAGCCAGGGAAAATTGGTGTTGAAGTACCAAGCCTGTTTCACGACGTGGCCGGCCGCGTTCAATTCCTTGACCGGCGCCCAAGTGGCCACCTGGCCGGCGGGGACGAGCGGTTTCCACAGGTTGAACATTTCCGAGCCGCAATATTCACGGAGGTGGCCCCAGCCGGCCACGAGACTGCCGCCGCCGAGGGTGTTGAGGCCGTAGAAGGTGAGCAGGGCCGAACCGCTGATCAGGACGATGACCTGCACGGCGTCGGTATAGGCCACGGCGCGCATGCCGCCGATTCCCGTGTAAAGGCCGGTCAGGACGATGACCAGAATTGAGCCCACCCAGAAGCTATCGAGATTCCAGAAACCGAGATTGAGGTGCATCTCGGGGAGCAATGTGGCGAACACCACGCCGCCGGCGAATATGCCCACCGCGATCTTCGAAACGATAAAGGTGATGATCGAAACGATGGAGAGCACGTAGCGGGATTTCGTGCAGAAGCGTTTTTCCAGGAATTCCGGCATCGTGAACACCAGCGACCGCGCATAGAAAGGCACGAACACCCACGCCAGCACGAGGAGGCACCACGCATGCAGCTCGTAGTGCGCCATCGCCACGCCGTCCTTCGCGCCGGAACCGGCCAGGCCGACGATGTGCTCCGAGCCGATGTTCGACGCGAAGATCGAAGCGCCGATCACCCACCAGCCCAGGTTGCGGCCGGCGAGGAAGTAGTCGGCGGCCGTGTCCTTGTTCTTCCGGACGACCCACCATGCGACCATGAGGAGGATGCCGAAATAGGCGGCGAGCGCCAGCCAGTCCAGCGTTGAGAGGGTAGTCGTGGCGGACGACGCCACAGCCAATACAGGGGTTAGAGCATTCATTGGTGCGGGGAGGAAATCGAGGTTGGCTGACGTTGCGATGAGGTTGGGTGACTAATTGCTGGAAAACCGAAGGAGCGGAAGCGCGAGGCTGAAAACCTACGCAGGGAAGACGCCGGAAACGACGGAGGCAAGGCACGTTTCCCGGAAGCTTCCACGAAGCTGGTTTCGACTGACAAAAGCCATGGCGCGAATCGGGCGGCAGTCTGCCGGGGCGAAATTGGCGGGCGAGCCTAATCCTTCTTGACCGTCATGTGAGGGCTTAATTGGCCGGCTTTGCCTATGACCGGTGCTGGTAGGGCGCGTTATCCCTAACGCGCCGGATCGAATCATTTATGCAAACGGCGGCTTAAGGATAAGCCGCCCTACCTTGGAATCGGCGTCCTCTGCCTTATTCCAGCGGAGCAAACCGCAGGTTGCGCAATTCGTAGGGCTGGCCTTCAAGCTGGAAGCCGATCTTGCCCGCGGCCGGTTTGACGCCGGTCACACGGTTCTGCACGACGCCGTTGACCATGACTTCCAACCCGTCGACGCGGCACACGATGTCGATCGCATTCCATTCGCCGAGGGGTTTTTCGCTGGAGGGATTCTGGCGGTCGAGCTGAGGCGTCTTGCCAGGGGCGCTGGTCAGCGCCTCGGCAAAGGTCGCGCCGGCCATCGGGAGCAGATCGCCGAAGCGCCCGATCTTGGTTTGCACCTGGAAGCACAGCGGCCAGGTGTTGCGGTCCATCGGCCCCGACGCGATGTGCACGAGCACGCCGCCATTACTGGTTTTGGCGGCATCGGCGGGCCAGCGATACTCGACGTGGAGGCGGTAGTTGCCGTACGAGCCCATGGTCACGAGGTAGCCAACAGGTTTGCCGGCCACGGCGAGCACGCCGTCGGGCTTGACGGTGCAGACGGTGGCGAGTGTGGCGGATTTGTCTGGGGTGACATATTCCCAACCGGAGAGGTCCCGGCCGTTGAAGAGCTCGACCGGCTGGGCGGGCGCCTCGGCGCGGAGCAGGGCAGCGGTGCCGGCGAGCAG
>DATJPQ010000269.1:0-28547 GCA_035506315.1 Opitutaceae bacterium | reverse complement strand
AGAGCGAAGTGGCGGCGTTCCAGACGTTCGATGTTGTCCATGTTGGCCTCCTGGTTGATGTTCATTAAGGATAACGCGCGACCCACCCATTTCTTAGTCGGAAACTCGCCGCCCGCAGACGCCGACAAGTCCCGGCGATTGCAGGCTGGCCGTCGGCGGTGCATTCGCCCACCCTGTCCGTCATTCCATGAGCATCAGCTGGCTCGCCAACGCCGATCCTGCCACTTTCTGGGCCCATCAAACGTGGCCCGACTTCGCCGCACTACCGCAAAAGGAATACGCCGTCGTGGTGCTGCCCCTCTACGGCTTCGCCGACCATGGCGCCGACCGGCCGCTCGATCAGGAGGAAATCCTCGGCAGCGCACTCCTGCGCCTGGCAGTCGAGCAGGTGAAATCGCGCTTCACCATGCGCGTGCTCCCGCCGCTTCGCTTCGCGCTGGCGGCGCAGGCCACCGGGTTCTTCGGTGTCGATCCGGAGACGGCGCATGAGCTGCTGCATGAGATCGCCGCCAGCGTGCGCGCCGCCGGTTTTCACAAGCTCGTTTTCTTCAACGCGAGCCCGGTCAACGAACCGCTCGTCGCCACCGCCGCGGTGGACATCCGTGCCGCCCTTGGTCTGCGCACCTATGTAATCCACACCCGCGCCCTCGGCCTCGATCCAGCCCGGCCTATGGTCACTGACACCGCGCCGATGGCCGAGCACCTCGCGCAACTGCTGACCGAGATCCGCCTGCACCTCGCTCCTCCCCCCGGAAATAAAGCGGAAACCGGAAAGCGGAAAGCGGAGAGGATTCCGTTTTCGGCACCTTTCCCGGCCTACCGCTATTACTACCTGCCAGCACTTACCCGGGCGCAACTCACCGCCATACCGGCCAAAGACCAGGCGCTGGTCGTGCTGCCCACGGCAGCCATCGAACAGCATGGACCTCATCTGCCGGTCGGTGTGGATGCCATCCTGGGCCAGGCATTGCTGGGTGCCGCCATTCCCAAGCTTGCCGGTCGCGCTCCGGTTTACATCGCCCCGCCACTCACCTATGGCAAAAGCAACGAGCACGTCGGTTTTCCCGGCACGGTGACGCTTTCCGCCCGGACCCTGCGCCGCCTGGTGCTCGCGCTGGCCACCCAGCTCCGCGAGCTGGGTTTCCGGCGTCTCGCGATCTTCAACACCCACGGCGGCAACAGCACCGTGCTGGCCACCACCGTGCACGAACTCCGCGAAACGCCCGGTCTCGACGCGGAAATCTACCGCCATGGTTTCAAGCCTGAAGCAAGCGCCCAGGAGTCGGCGTGGGGCTTTCACGCCGGCGAGTGGGAAACTTCGCTGATGCTGGCCTGCGCGCCCGAGCTGGTGCGGATGAAACAGGCGGTATGCGAGTATCCCGCCCGGCCCGGCGATCCTGGTGAATTACGTCCGGAAAATGCTCCGGCTACCTTCGCCTGGATGACCCGCGATATTTCGAAAAGCGGCGTGATGGGGGATGCCACGAAAGCGACGGTCGAAAAGGGCTGCCGCTGGCTCGACGACGCCGCCACCGCCCTCGCCGCGCGCCTCGCCGGCTCTGCGTAGCGGGAACCAGGCAATCCCCGGACGCGTGCGAAACCGGGAGCAGGCAGTGGAGCCGCATCCCATTCGATCGCGCAGGTTGCACACGGTAGGGCGGACCATCCTTAGTCCGCCGTCGAGTTCGACCAGGGAAACACGGCGCGTTAAGGATAACGCGCCCTACCTCGACCGCCTCGTTCCAGCCAAGAGAATGCCCCGGTTTCTGCCGCAAAATCTGCCCGGCGGTCGTCAACCGCCACCGAGGTCAGCCGAGCAGCTGCTGGTAGCTGGCGGCATCGAGCAGTTTTCCGGCCTCCGCGGGGTTCGCGAGCTTGAGCTGGAGCATCCAGCCCGCGGCATAGGGATCGCGATTCACCGTCTCGGGCGCGCTGTTGAGCGCCCCATTGACCGCCACGACCGTGCCGGCCACGGGCGCGTAGACATCGGAGGCCGCCTTGACCGATTCGACCACGCCAAAAGTCTCGCCGGCCTTGAGTGCCGCGCCGATTTTCGGGAGCTGCACATAGGTGATGTCGCCGAGCGAATTCTGCGCGTAGTCGGTGATGCCGACAGTCGCAGTGCCATCGCCGGCCAGTTTCAGCCACTCGTGCGATTTGGCGTAATGGAGATCGGAGGGAACGCTGCTCATAGTATGGTTGGAGGAACCGGTAGGCCCGCGATTTCAACGGATTCCCGACCGCGTGCAAGCACACTTCCCGGCGCAGGACCGCGCCGGGAAAGCCGAAGCTCGAAATCCGAAACAATTGGAACCAAAAATTTCTAAAACAGAGTTTCCCAGGCGAAGGGATGCAAAGGTCATTTCAGCGTTTGAATTTCGAATTTGTTTCGAGATTCGAGCTTCGGATTTCGAATTTTCAGCATGATGCCTGCATTCCGCCCGCCTTGATCGGGGCGGACGCGCCTGGCAATCATCCGCGCATCCGCCGTGGTCCTCAATACGGCACGCGCTGCGGATTGCGTTCCCACTCGCGAAAGACCTCGACTCCTTCCGGGCGCAAGAGCGGCACCATCGGCACGCGCCGCTCCCCCGGCCCCAGCGCGATCTCGCGATAAAGCATGGCGTCGTCGAACCCGATCGCCGCGGCGTCGTCGCGGGTGCAGGCGTAAACAATGCGTTCGACCCGCGCCCAGTAGGCCGCGGCGAGGCACATCGGACACGGTTCGCAGCTCGTGTAGAGCGTGGTGCCGGCCAGGTGAAACTGCCGTTGCGCCGCGCACGCCGCGCGAATCGCCACGACCTCGGCATGGGCGGTGGGGTCGTTCGAGCTGGTCACGCGATTCTGGCCGCGCCCGACGATCTTGCCTCCCTGCACGAGGATCGCGCCAAAAGGCCCGCCAACGCCGGAGGCTGCGCCGGCGCGGGCCAGTTCAATGGCTTCGCGGAGAAACAATTCGTCGGAACGGGAGGCGGATGGAAGCGACATGCCGGCAGCGAAAACAAATTTGCCCCGGGGCGCGAGCGCGGACGCAGCGGCCCTTGCCGGGCGGATGGCAGGAAAGGAGCGGCCAACCTCCGCCGGGCGACGGAGCGTGGTTATTTCGCGTTTTCCACCAGGGCGCGGGCGCCGTCCTCGCTCGTGGCCGCGACTTTCCGCTTACCGAGATTCGTTTCGACTTCGTAGAGGTTGGTCTTGCCCGCGACACGCAGGAAGGTGATCGATTTGACGACTTCCTTCTCGGTGGGGGGCGGGATTTCTCCTCGGGGAGAGAGACTTTGCTCGATCACCAGCGCACCGCCTTGCGCGGCCTCCGTCTTCAGGTCGAATTCGTACAGCTCCTCCCATGAATTGATGATGTGGAACGTCCCCTGTTTCGTCTCCCGGTTCCAGGTGAAGCCGTTGATGACGACCTGATGCCCGACGCTACCGCCATTCCACGGATGCGCGGCGACGAATCCCGGTGGCAGCGCCTGCCAGGTCTCCTTGGGAAACGCGGCGAGAATCGGCCGGCCTTTCCGCAATTCACCGCGCGTCCACTCGAACGGGTCCTCCTCCTGCGGCGGGAGATTGTGGATCAGCGGCGGCGGCCTGCCGGTCGTGGTCAGCGCGGCGAGCCCCTGATAATAACGCGGATCGGTCCACGGGTGGTCGGGGTTGGCGTTGTTCGAGATGCGATAGATCGACGCGTTGTCGACCGGGTAACCGGCGATGTCGAGCCAGTGCACGCGACCATAGAGCATGCAGGTTGCGCCGAGCTGGTTGCGGGGCACGCTGGGCGGACATAGCTGCACGGTTTCGAGCGGGCCCACGACCGTCGCGACCTGGATGGTCTTCTTTACGTTGAATGTCTCCTTCGCGACGACGACCTCGGACTTCCCGTGAGCCAGCGGACTTTGATTGCCGAGCGCGGTGAGGAATGTGCGATCTTCCTCTGACAGGGAGGCCATCGGCACCATCGTCCGGGTGCCGTCGGCGAACTGCACGACGGCATAACCTTTTTCGATGCGGGCCTTGATCGCGTTGGAAAATCGCGCCGATTCCGCCCCAGCACTGCCGGCCAGCAGCAAACTGATGACGAGAAGTGGGAGCGACCCCAGGCGAACGAGAGAACGGGAGGCGTTCATCGGCAGATATGCGGTGGCAGGGCACGATCTGGGGAAATTCCCGAACTTTGGTTCTTGGTAGCGCAGGCATCCCTGCCTGCTTCCCTGGGCGAGGCAGGCTGGAAGCCTGCGCTACCTCCCGCCGCCGTAAACGGAAGTGCCCTTCGGGCCCGTTCCCCGGGCGCCATTTTCCCCTCCCGTTTCAATGGACCCCTCTCAGTTCCACAAATGGCGGCGTGGTCAGCGTCAGGGAAATCTTGGCCCCCCGGATGTCGACGGCCAGCGGTTGCGCGGCCGCAGCGGTGGCGACGAGCGCCGAGCCGATGGCTTCGTTGAGCATGGGCGAGAGCGTGCCGGACAGCACGCGGCCCACGGTGGCGCCGGCGGGGCCGAGCACTGGCGTATCGCCCCTTACAATGCGGCGGTCGCCGGTCTTGAAGAAGACCACTTTCTGCGGCGCGCCGTTTTGTTTCTCGGCGGCCAGCGCAGCCCGGCCGATGAAATCGGCACCCTTGTCGAGCTTCACCGTCCAGCCGAGGCCGGCGGTGAGCGGCGAGATGTCACGCGTGATCTCGTGGCCGTAAAGCGGATACCCCGCCTCGAGGCGCAGGCTGTCGCGCGCGCCGAGGCCGGCGAGTTCGAGCCCGTGCGGCTTGCCGGCGGCGAGCAGCGCTTCGGCCAATGGGACCGCCTCGCCCGCCGCATGGTAGAGCTCGAAACCGTCCTCGCCGGTATAGCCGGTGCGGCTGATGAGGCAGTGAATCCCGGCGACCGTGCCTTCGGCAAAATGGTAATACTTGATGAGTCCGAGCTTCGCACCGGTGAGCGATTGCACGATTTCGGCCGCGCGCGGCCCCTGGACCGCCAGGAGGGCATAGTCGGCCGAGCGGTCGGTCACCGCGACCTCGAAGCCCCGCACCTGCTCCTGCATCCAGGCGAGGTCCTTGGCGATGTTGCCGGCGTTGATGCAGAGGAAATAGTCGTCCGGGCCGCGCATGTAGACGAGCAGATCGTCCACCGTGCCGCCGGTCGGATAGCACATCGGCGAATAGAGCACGCGGCCGGGGAAAAGCCGGGCGACGTCGTTGGTGACGAGATGCTGGAGAAACGCCTGCGCGCCGGGGCCGCGCACGTCGACCTCGCCCATGTGGCAGACATCGAAAAGCCCGGCGGTGCGCCGCACGGCCTTGTGTTCCTCGAGGATGGAACGGTACTGGACCGGCATTTCCCAACCGGCAAAATCGACCAGCCGGCCCCCGTGCGCGGCATGAAAATCGCGGAGGGGTGTGCGCATCAGTTCGCTCATGGCAGCAGCCTAGCGGCGGAAAGCGGGGATGCGGCAAGGAAGATTTCGCGCCAGGTGCCCTGCACTTTCGGTTCGTAAATCGCGCCGGGTGCATAAACTGGCCCCATGCCATTGCCGCTCGCCTATTGGGTAGACGATCTCAGTCCGTTTCTCGGCCCGCACTGGGGCAACTTCGGCATTCGCTACTACGGCCTCGCCTATGTGCTGGGCTTCGTCGTCGCGTTCTGGCTGCTCGTGCGCTATGCGCGGGCGGGCCGTTCGCTGCTGCCGGCCGCCCAGGTGGAGGGCTTTATCGTCGCCGTGGTCGTCGGGGTATACCTCGGCGGCCGGCTTGGCTCCTATTTCCTTTACGACGGCTGGCGGACCTTTCGCGCGGATCCGCTGTTCATCTTCCGCGTCTGGGAAGGCGGCATGGCGAGCCACGGCGGAATGGTCGGCGTGGCGGTCGCGCTCGCCTGGTATGCGCACAAGAGCAAGATTCCGTTTCTCCACCTCGGCGACCTGATCGTGTCCACCGCGCCGGCGGGATTGCTGTTTGGCCGCATCGCCAACTTCATCAACGGCGAGTTGTGGGGCAAGATAACCACGGTGCCGTGGGCGGTGATCTTTCCGCGGAGCGAGCCGCCGGGCACCGCGCTCCATATGATCATGCCGCGCCACCCTTCGCAGTTGTACGAGGCGGCGCTGGAGGGCGCGTTGCTGCTCGCGCTCGTGCAGTGGCGCTTCTGGCGTACCGACGTCGTCCGGACCCGCCCGGGCCGGCTGGCGGGCGAATTCTTCATCGCCTACGCGCTGGTCCGGATGTTCGGCGAAATCTTCCGCGAACCCGACGAGGGCCTATCGCTGGTCTTCGGCCTGAGCCGCGGCACGTTTTATTCGATCTTTCTGCTCGGCATTGGCGCCTGGCTCGTGCTGCGCAAGCCGCCGGCGCCCGCGCCCTGATCACACCGTGGTGCCGGGAGGAATCACCACGCCCTTCGGCACAACGAGAATCCCGTCGCGGATGATCACGGCGCCGCCCGCATAGGTCCCGTCCGGCTTGCCGTCGGGGGAGAGCACGCAGCGTTCGCCGATGCGGGCGTTCTTGTCGATGATCGCGCGGTTGATGCGACAGCCGCGTCCGACTCCGATTTGGGGAATGCCGCGCGCCACGTTGTCCTTCTGGACCTCGTCCGACTCGTAGTAATCCGCCCCCATCATCACCACATCCTCGAGATGCGCGTGCTCTCCGAGGAACGAACGGATGCCGATGATGCAGCGTTTCAGCGAAGAGTCCGTGACGATGGAGCCTTCGCCGATCAACACGTGGTCAATCTCGCACCGGTTGATTTTCGCGGCGGGCAGGTGGCGGCCGTGCGTGTAAATTTTGCTCGTGGGATCGAACAGGTTGAATTTCGGCAGGGGTTGCGCCAGGGCGAGGTTGGCCTCGAAAAACGCCCGGACCGTGCCGATGTCCTCCCAGTAGCCCTCGAAGATGTGCGCATACAACCGCTGGCGCCCGAGCAGGCTCGGGATGATTTCCCGGCCAAAATCCTTCATCGTGTTGTCGAGCGCCTGGGCGAGGGCCGCGCGGTTGAAAACGTAGATGCCCATGGAGGCGAGGCAGCGTTTCTCCGGGGCCGGCGCCAGCTGCGCCTCGATGGCCGGACTGACCGCGAGGCTCTGGATCACGGCCGGATCCTTGGGCTTTTCGGCAAACTGGGCGATCGCGAGATCGTCATTGACGCGCATCAGTCCGAGCCCCTCCACCTGGGAGATGGGCACCGGGATGGCGGCAACCGTCACTTCCGCCTGGGTCGCGAGGTGCTGCTCGACGACCTTGTGAAAATCCATCTTGTAGAGCTGGTCGCCCGACAGGATGAGGATGAGATCGTGCGGAAACGTGCGGAAATGAACGAGATTGCGCCGCACCGCATCGGCCGTGCCCTGGTACCAGTCGGAGGTTTTTTCGGTCTGCTCCGCCGAGAGGATGTCGACAAAACCGCCGCCAAAGGAATCGAAATGGTAGGTGCTCTGGATGTGGCGATGCAGCGACGCGGTGTGAAACTGCGTGAGCAAGAAGATGCGGTTGTAACCCGAGTTGAGGCAATTGCTGATGGGAATATCGACCAGACGATATTTGCCGGCGAGCGGCACGGCGGGTTTGCACCGCTCCATCGTGAGCGGATACAGGCGGGTGCCCCGCCCCCCGCCCATGATGACGGCCAGCACCTGTTTGGCCTTTCTGCGTTCGATCGTCATAAGATTGTCCTCCTATATCCTTGCTCAGAGTTTAACCGCCTCCCTAAATTCGCCAGAAAATATTCTGAAAATATGTGCGGCATCGTCGGCTATGTGGGCAAGCAAAAGGCGGCCTCCATCCTGCTTGAGGGATTGAAGCGCCTGGAATACCGGGGCTACGATTCGGCCGGACTGGCCGTCCAGCAGAACGGTCAGCTCGACGTCGTCAAAAAAATCGGCCGCGTGGACAATCTCACCAAGGAGGTGGCAAAGCACCACTTCACCGGCACGACCGGCATCTGCCATACGCGCTGGGCCACCCACGGCGGCGTGACCGACGCCAATGCCCACCCGCATCTCAGCAGCGACGGCAAGATCGTGCTCGTCCACAATGGCGTCATCGAGAACTTCGCCGCGATCAAACGGTTTCTGCTGGGAAAGGATTTCACGTTCCGCTCCGAGACCGACACCGAGGTCCTCGGCAACCTGATCGCCTATCATTTCGCCAAGGAACCGGAATCCAAGACCCAGAGCCGCTTTCTCGAGAGCGTGCGCAAGACCCTCCTCCACGTGGAAGGCACCTACGGCATCGCCGTCCTGTGCGCCGAGCGCCCCGGTGAAATCGTGGCGGCGCGCAAGGGCTCGCCCCTCCTGCTCGGTGTCGGCGACGGCGAATTCCTTCTCGCCAGCGACGCCTCCGCGCTCATCAGCCGCACCCGCAACGTCGTCTATCTCAAGGACGGCGAACTCGTCCACATCACCCCGGAGAGCTTTTCCATCACCACGCTCGACCAGGCCGACGTCTCCCCCGTGGTCGACAAGATCACCTGGTCGATCAAGGACGCCGAGCTGAACGGCTACGCGCACTTCATGGAAAAGGAGATTTTCGAGCAGCCCCTCGCGCTCGAAAATGCCATGCGCGGCCGTTTCGCGGAAGACGGCAGCACCGCCAACTTCGGCGGCCTCAACCTCACCGCGGCGGATTTCCGGGTGATTGACCGTTTCGTCTTCTGCTCCTGCGGCACCGCCTGGCACGCCTGCCTGGTCACCGAGCACTTGATCGAGCGTTTTGCGCGCGTCCCGGTGGAGGCCGACTACGCCTCGGAGTTCCGCTATCGCAACGCACCGCTCGACCGCGACGTGCTCTTCTTCGTGGTCAGCCAGTCGGGGGAAACCATCGATACGCTGGCCGCCCTGCGCGAGGCAAAGCGCAAGGGGTACAAGGTGCTGGCCATCTGCAACGTTGTCGGCTCCACCATCGCCCGGGAGGCCGATGGGGGTGTCTACCAGCACGCCGGTCCCGAGATCGGCGTCGCCGCGACGAAGACTTTCACTTCGCAGCTCCTGATCGGCGCGATGCTCGCGCTTTATGTATCCCGGATGCGCGACATGAGCTTCAATGACGGCGTCCAGTACGTCGAGGCGCTCAAAGCCGCGCCCGCCCTGGTGCGTCAGGCCCTGGAGCAGGCGCCGCACATCAAGGAGATCGCCCGGCGCTACGCCCGCTACAACGACTTCCTCTTCCTCGGCCGTCTTTCCCTGTTCCCCATCGCGCTCGAGGGCGCGCTCAAGCTGAAGGAAATTTCCTACATCCATGCCGAGGGCTATCCCGCCGCGGAGATGAAGCACGGCCCCATCGCCCTGGTCAACGAGCACTGCCCGAGCGTGTTCTTCGTGCCGAAGGGGGAGATTTTCAACAAGATCGTCTCCTCGATGCAGGAAATCAAGGCGCGCAAGGGCAGGATCATCGCCATCGTCACCGCCGGCTGCGAGCTTCCCGCCGGACTGGCCGACGAGGTGATCACGATCCCCGACTGCCACGAGGCGGTCCTGCCGATTGTTGCCACCATTCCGGTACAACTCCTGAGCTATTACATCGCGGTCGAGCGCCGTTGCGACGTCGACAAGCCCCGCAACCTCGCCAAATCGGTCACGGTTGAATGAGCCACTGGCGGCAGGGTTGGCGATGGTCCCAGGGTGCACCCGTCGTTTTCCCGCCCGGCTGTGGGCCCCGCCCCGACCATTCGCCTTGCGGCCCGCCGCCGGACGCCCATAAGCGCAACCTTTCGCGATGAACATTTTTCCGAGCCGGGACGCTTTTCTCCGCCTGTGCGAGCAGGGTAACCTCATTCCGGTTTACACCGACCTGATGGCGGATTTCGAAACGCCCGTCTCCGCCTACGCCAAGCTCAAGCAGGCCGGCCCGTCCTATCTGCTGGAGTCGGTCGAGGGCGGCGAACACCTTTCGCGCTACAGTTTCATCGGCTGCCGCCCGCGCAAAGTTTTCCGTTGTGGTCCGCAAACCACGGAGATCCGGCAGCCCGGCCGGCCGGTGGAGCGGATCCCCACCCCCGCCGATCCGCTCACCCTGATCGAGGCCGAGATGCACGGCTACCAGCCGGTCGTGCTGCCCGGTTTGCCCCGCTTTGCCGGAGGCGCGGTGGGCTTCGTGGGCTACGAATACATTTCGCGCATCGAGCCGACCGTCCCCGTGGCGAAGCTCGACGAACTGGGTACGCCCCTGCTCTATTTCATGCTGTCGGACTCGCTGCTGATCTTCGACCGCGCCAAGCAAACGCTCCGGCTGTGCGTCAACGCCCACCTCCGCCGCGACGGCACCGGGCGCGACGCCGCCCCGGCCGCGCACTCCGCCTACGATGCCGCCGTCGCCGAGTTGCACGAACTTTTCGCCATCCTGAAGCATCCGCGCGAACTGGCCCCGGCGCCGCTCGTCGAGCCGGCGAAGATCGAAGTGCCCCCCGGCAATTTCACCCGGCCCGGTTTCGAAAAGGCCGTCGCGGAGACCAAGGAATACATCCGCGCCGGCGACATCATCCAGGCGGTGCCTTCGCAACGCTTCTCCCGTGAGTTCAAGAAATCCCCGCTCGATCTCTACCGCGCGCTGCGCACGGTCAATCCCTCGCCGTACATGTTCATCCTCGAGGCCGGCGATTTCGCGATCGTCGGCGCCTCCCCGGAGGTGCATGTGCGCCTGACGGACGGCCTGGTGGAAATCCGCCCCATCGCCGGCACCCGCAAACGGGGCGCCACGCCCGCCGACGATCTGGCGCTCGAGAAGGAACTCCTCGCCGACGAAAAGGAGCTGGCCGAGCATCTCATGCTCGTCGATCTCGCTCGCAACGACATCGGCCGGGTATGCCGCTTCGGCTCAATTCGCGTGCCCGAGTACATGGTGGTCGAACGCTATTCGCACGTCATGCACATCGTGTCGCAGGTCGAGGGAGACATCGCGCCGGGCAAGACGGCCTACGATCTCATGCGCGCCACTTTTCCCGCCGGCACTGTCACAGGAGCGCCAAAAATTCGCGCCATGCAGATCATCGCGGAGAGAGAGCCCTCGCAGCGCGGTTTCTACGCCGGGGCGCTCGGTTACTTTGGCTACGATGGCAACATGGATACCTGCATCATGCTGCGGACGGCCCTGCTCCAGGAGGGAAAAATTCACATTCAGGCCGGTGCCGGCATCGTAGCCGATTCCGTCCCGGCAACCGAATACCAAGAGACCGTCAACAAAGCCTCTGCTTTGTTCAAGGCGGTGACGATGGCCGAACAATTTTAGGGATGGGCCAATTGAGATGCTAGAGCCCTTATTCTAAGGGTTTTATACGAATTGTCGTGATCGGGGAGGCTGGCTATCCTGCGTTTTTATCTGCCATTTTCCCCTTAGTACTTCCAATAGCGCGGCTAATCGAACGCCGACATGGGCGCTTTTGGATAAATACCGTGCGGTACCACTTGTTGTGGCTCGCCTTCGTACCGTATAGACCTACATTAGGACTTCTATAACGTAGATAAGTGGAACTTTTTCATTAGTTCATCAGTCGCAATCACACGGTACGGTTTAAGCTTCTTCACGAAACACTTCGCTCTAACTTGCGACTAATTCCCAATCCCAATTCATCACCGCCATGAGTAACATGCTCAACCACATCACCTCCGAAACGGATGAAATGGACTCGAGCCGGGCCACCACAGTGCTCGCACCGGTGCCTCTCGATGCGCCTCCCTCTTTTTTGGAGAAATCGCCACCGGCTTCCAGTGAGCCTCTGCCGCTGGAGCGAAGCAGTCTGCAGCTCTACATGCAGGAAATCGCCAAGACTCCCCTCCTCACCGTGGAGGAAGAGGTGACCCTCGCCAAACGCATCCGCCGCGGCAACAAGGCGGCCCGCGATCACATGATCTCGGCCAACCTGCGCCTCGTCGTGAAAATCGCGATGGATTACAAGGATTTTGGCCTGCCGTTGCTCGACCTGATCAGCGAGGGCAACATCGGCCTCATCAAGGCGGTCGAGCGCTTCGACCCGCGCAAGGGCGGCAAGCTTTCCACCTACGCCGCGTGGTGGATCAAACAATCGATCAAACGCGCACTCGCCAATCAGTCGAAAACGATCCGCCTGCCCGTCCATCTCGTCGACAAGATTTCCCGGATGCGGCGCACCGCCATGGCGCTGACCGAGACGCTCGGCCGCGAACCGACCGACGAAGAATTGGCCATCGAACTCGGCGTCCCGACCAGCAAGGTCGCGCACCTGAAATCCGTCAGCGTGCGGCCCGCCTCGCTCGATGCGCCAATGGGCGACGAGAGCGATTCGTCCTCCTTTGGCGAAATCGTGGCCGACGACAACGCCGTCAGCCCCTTCGAGAATCTCCGCGCCAAAAACCTCAACTTCGATCTGCAGTCGATGGTCGATTCACTCGAGCCGCGCGAAGCGGAGATCATCAAGCTGCGGTTCGGGCTCGAAGGCCACGACGAACTCACCCTCGAGGAGGTCGGCAAGCGCTTTCGGGTCACCCGCGAGCGCGTGCGCCAGCTCCAGAACATCGCCCTTTCCAAGATGCGTCGGGCGATGGCGGCGAAGGAAACGCAGCGTTCGCTCGAAGACATTGAGGAGGAGAACCGCCAGCGGAAACGCATGGAGGTCATCCGCGAATTCATCGAGATCAAGACCCGCAAAATCGCCAACTGACCGCCTTTTCTTCCTCGGATCATGTTCAGGCCGGCGTCTGTCGTCGGCCTTTTTTGCGCCCTTCCATGGCACTAAAGGCGTCAACCCTCCGCTGCGCCACGGGGAGCATCGGGCCGGTGGTAGGAGCCTGCTTGCCGTTTCGACGGGCTCAAGGGCCCGAGCCCGAAGTCGAGAGGCAGGCGATTCTCCGCGATTACCACCCAGTCGTGGACTCCGATTGACCGCACCGTAAGTAGCGCAGGCTTCCAGCCTGCATCGGGTGATGAAGCAGGCAAGGATGCCTGCGCTACGAAACGCCCGCGTTTAGAAGTGCCTGTTGGCACGACCGACAGTCCGATTGTGTTATGGTGGAGCCGGCTTGCCGCGGACGGTTCGCTCCGTTCTTGTGTCAGGCTCACCTGTCGCAGACCCATCCATGAAGTCCTATCAGAAAACCACTCAGCTGCTCCGTCGCCGCCTCGGCGCGAACGTCGTCCATACCGACGCTCCGTCGCTTCACTTCGCCTCCTTCGACAGCAGCAAAATCTCCTTTCCCCTCGCCGCGTTCATCACCCCGCGCCACGAGGCCGACCTCGCGATCGTGCTCCAACTCGCCAATGAACGGCGGGTGCCCGTCACCGTGCGCGGTGGCGGGACCACGCTCACCGGCGCGGCGGCGCCGCGCCGCGGCGGCTGGGTGGTCGATCTCACGCGTTGGAATAAAATTCGCGTCGATCCCGAGATGGGTCTCGCGCACGTGCAGGCCGGGGCGAAGATCGCCGACATCCATGCGGCCGCGGAGGCGAAGGGCTGGTTCTATCCGCCGGATCCGTCGTCGAAGGTTTACAGCACCATTGGTGGCAACATCGCCTGCAATGCGGGCGGCATGCACGGCGGCAAGTACGGCGTCACCCGCGATTTTGTGCTCGCGCTCGAGGGCTTTCTGCCGACCGGCGAACTCGTGCAATGGGGCACGGCCACCAAAAAGTTTTCCGCCGGCTTCAACCTGCGCGATCTGTGGATCGGCAGCGAAGGCATGCTCGGGATCGTGACCGCGGCGACGCTGAAACTCATCCCCCTCCCCGCCGCGCGCTGGACGCTGCTCGCCGCGTTCGCGGACGAGGAAGCGGCCTTCCGCGCGGTGCGCACGTTGTTCGCGCAGCGCATCCAGCCCGCGATCTGCGAGTTTCTCGACCGTTATTCGGTGCTCTGCGCGGAACGCGCCACCGGCGCCACCGTGTTCGCCGGCCAATCGGGCAAGCCCGTCGTGCTGCTCGAGTTCACCGGCAGCGCCGGCGACGTGCGGGAGCAGAAGCGCGCCGCCCTCGCCTGGGCGGCCGCGCATGCCGTGGCGCACCGCGCCGCGCGCAACCGGGCCGAGGCTGAATCGCTCTGGGCCGTGCGTCGCAAGTGCTCGGGCGCCATGTTCGAGCTCGGCGATGCCAAGCTCAACGAGGACATCGTCATCCCCGCCCAGCATTACGGGCGCTTCGCCCGTTTCCTCGAGAAACTACGCCGCGAATCGCGGCTCGCGATTCCCACCTTCGGCCACCTGGGCGACGGCAATCTGCACGTGAACATCATGTACCACAAAGCCCTTCCCGCCGAGTGCCGCGCGGCAGAGCGGGCCGTGCAAAAGCTCATGGAAACGGTCGTCTCGCTCGGCGGGGCAATCTCCGGCGAGCACGGCATCGGTCTGGCGAAAACGCCGTTCCTGCATCTCCAGCACAACGCCGCACAGATCCGCGCCATGCGCGCCGTCAAACATGCGCTCGACCCCCGCGGTATCCTGAATCCGGGCAAGATGTTCGAGCGGTTCGAAGTCTGGAAACACCCCCGCCTCAACGTGCAGCTGCCTTGGGACCACAAATAGGTTCAGAAAATGCCGTTTGCCCCAGGGCGGCGGAGCCGCAACCAAAGCAACGGAGTTGAGACACAGAGCACACAGAGATTTGGGTTGAGGGCACAGAGGTAGGCATCTGCCTCGGTGACCTCCTTTGAACTCCGTGGCCTCTGTGACGAGATCGATCCGCGAAATTTAGGATGGATCGAAACCTCGCGACGCGGAGGCTTCGGGCGTCTTTTTTGTTTAAAACGGCGCCTGAACGGCCATGCTATTTCCCCTTCTCGCAGGGCGTCATTGTCCCTGCAACCCGCCCAACCGCTTTCCCAAAGCACCGCGATGGCGCGGCGCGCCCCTCAACATCTGAAAACCACTCCATGAAAACCGTCCAAGCCCGATGGACCAAGGCGCACGGATGGTCGCCGACGCCTTTTCTTCTCCCTCCTCCGCCGGCTCATTTGGTGCTCATGTTTGGGACTCCCGCCATTCTCCAGGACCCGGCCGTCTTGGCCGAGGTGCGCACGGCTTTCCCGGGCGCCCATCCGCTGGGTTGCTCAACCGCCGGCGAGATCGCCGGCACGCAGGTGTCGGACGACTCGCTCGTGGTCAATGCGATCTTCTTCGAACACACCCAAATCCGCGGTGCGCAGGTCAGCCTGCATGATGTTGGCGATAGTTTTCAGGCCGGGGAAAAGCTCGCGCTGGCGTTGCCGCCGACCGTCGACGCCGCCGAACCGGGCCAGCGCGATCCGCTGGCGCACGTTCTCGTGCTTTCGGATGGTTTGCACGTCAACGGCAGCGATCTGGTCCATGGACTGACGCAGCATCTGCCGGTCGGGACCTCCGTGACCGGCGGACTCGCCGGCGATGGCGCCCGATTCGGCGAAACCTTCGTATTCTGGGACACCGCGCCCACGACGGAGGCCATCGCGGTGCTCGGGCTGTATGGCAGCCGCCTGCAGGTAGGCGTCGGCTCACTTGGCGGGTGGGATTCCTTCGGTCCGGAACGCCTCATCACCCGCTCACAAGGTAACGTGCTTTACGAATTGGACGGGCACTCCGCCCTCGGTCTGTACCAGACCTACCTGGGCGAACACGCGGCGGGGCTGCCGGCCACCGGACTGTTGTTCCCCTTGAGCCTGCGGGTAAAGGCGGGCGAGACCCCGGTGGTGCGCACACTTCTGTCGGTCGACGAGAAAAAGCAGAGCATTACCTTCGCGGGCGATGTGCCGGAAGGGGCCTACGCGCGGTTGATGAAGGCGAACTCCGACCGACTGATCGACGGCGCCGTCGGCGCGGCGGAAACCTGTGTCCGCGCGTTGGGCGAGCGACCGCCTGAGCTGGCCATTCTCATCAGTTGCGTCGGCCGCAAGCTCGTGCTCCGGCAGCGGGTCGAAGAAGAGATCGAGGGCGTCCGCGACGTCCTCGGCGCGAACACCTTGTTGACCGGATTTTACTCGTATGGGGAAATCGCGCCGTTTCTTCCTGGGGCCAAGTGCGAATTGCACAATCAGACGATGACCATCACCACCCTTTTGGAGCAATGAATCTGGGCTCGTTCCATAGTCTGCTGCGCCGCCAGTTGCGGCGGTATTTCGGCGATCAGTTCGAAGTACCCGCCCCGTGGCGCGGTTTTGTCGCGGCAGTGGACGATACTTACCGGGGATCGGATGCCGATCGCGAAATGTTGGAGCGCTCGCTCGAGATCAGCTCCAACGAGCTGCTGCAGGCCAACTCCGAAATGCGCGCTGTCTTCCAGGCGATTCCCGACCTGTTGTTTCGCGTCGATCACCAGGGGGTGATCCTCGCCGTGAAGGCCGGCGTCACCAGCGATTTGTTGCTCGAGCCCCGGCTGTTGATCGGCCGGCGGATTCAGGATGTTCCGTTCGAGTCCGCGAGCCGGCAGCTCCAGACGGCGATCGCCCAGGTGGTACAGGAAAAGAAACCCATCACCGTCGAGTATTCCCTGACGCGGCAGGGGCAGGAATATATCTATGAGGCCCGGCTGGCGCCGGCGCTCGACAACCAGATCGTCATCATCATCCGCAACAACACCGAGCGCAAACGACTGGAAGAGCAACTGCGCCAGTCCCAAAAGATGGAGGCGTTTGGCCAGCTGGCGGGCGGCGTGGCCCACGATTTCAACAACATCCTCACGGTGATTCAGGGCAACGTCTCACTGTTGCAGGCCCCCCAATTGTCCGCCGCCGATCGCGCCGCCGCCATTTCCGAGACGCTGCGGGCCGCCGAACGCGCCGGCAACCTGACGCGCCAGCTGCTCACCTTCAGCCGCCGGCAGCCCATCCAGCTTCGGGATACCGATGCGAACGAGATCGTCGCCAACATGACCAGGATGCTGCAACGGATCATCGGCGAACACATCATCCTGGAAACTCGCTACGCGCCCGGCGGCGCGCCCGTCCGGGCCGACTCCGGCATGCTGGAACAGGCACTCATGAACCTGGCCGTCAATTCGCGCGATGCCATGCCCGAGGGTGGCCGGCTGACGCTGGAAACCGCCGCCATCACCCTGACCGCAGCCGATGTGCTCAACCGGCCCAAAGCCCGCCCCGGCGCCTTCGTCCGTCTGCGGGTCATCGATACCGGCTGCGGGATCGCCCCGGAGTATCGTTCCCATCTCTTCGAACCGTTTTTCACCACCAAGGAAGTGGGAAAAGGCACCGGTCTGGGACTCGCCACGGTCTTTGGCATCGTCGAACAACACGCCGGCTGGATTGAAGTGGAAAGCCAGACCGGGGCCGGCACGACCTTCAGCCTATTTCTTCCGCGTTTGCCGTACAGTCTGATGGAATTGGCGCAATCGTCGCCACCCCCGTCGGTGCGGGGCGGCTCCGAGACCATCCTCGTTGTGGAGGATGAGGCCTCCGTCCGTGGCCTCATGTGCCGATTGCTGGAGCGCCACGGGTATCGCGTGTTGGCCGCGGAGTCCGGCGCGGCGGCGCTCGCCGTCTGGCGCGAGCACCGCGCCAGCATCGACCTGCTCGTGACCGACATGGTCATGCCGGGCGGCATCGGCGGCCGTGAGCTGGCGAACCACCTGCGCGCGGAAAAACCCTCGCTCAAGGTCATTCACTGCAGCGGTTACACCGATGAGATGCTGGGACCGGACTCGCCGTTGCGGGACACCCGGAGCTTTCTGGCGAAACCGTTCGATCATCCGGCCTTTCTCCGGCGCGTGCGCGAGTGTCTGGATGGGCGGTGAACCTTCCTCCCGCGGGGCTGACCATCGTTGGTCCACGCCCGCTCGACCGGACTTCATCGCGGGTTTCGCGGCCCGCCGATTTGCGTCGCCTCCGCTGCGAATAACCGGTGAACAACTGCCAGCACTTTCCGTTTGCCGAGGAAAAACTCCCTCTCTCAACTTCCGCGTTTCATGTATCTCAAGGCGCTCACGCTTCACGGCTTCAAGTCTTTCGCCGATCCCACCACGCTCCGCTACGAGCCCGGCGTCACGGCCATTGTCGGACCCAACGGGTGCGGCAAATCCAACATCGCCGACGCGATCCGTTGGGTGCTCGGCGAACAAAGCGCCAAGGCGCTGCGCGGCGGCAAGATGCAAGACGTCATTTTCGAGGGCACCGAGGGTCGCAAGCCTTCGCAGATCTGCGAGGTCTCGCTGCTGTTGACCGAATGCGAAAAACAGCTCGGCAGCGAATTTCATGAGATCGAGATCATGCGCCGCGTGCATCGCGACGGCCAGAGCGAGTATTATTTCAACGGCCAGGCCTGCCGGCTCAAGGACATCAGCCGGCTGTTCATGGACACCGGCGTCGGCCGTACGTCCTACTCGATCATGGCCCAGGGCCAGATCGACCAGATTCTCTCCTCCAAGCCGGAGGAGCGCCGCGCCGTGTTCGAGGAGGCCGCCGGCATCACCAAGTACAAATCCCAGCGTCGCGAAGCCCTGCAAAAACTTGCGCTCACCGATCAGAACCTCACCCGCGTGGCCGATGTGATCGGCGAGGTGGGCCGCCAGATCAACAGCCTGCGCCGCCAGGCCGCCAAGGCGATGCGCTACAAACGGCTCAGCTACCGCCTGCGCCACCTCGTGCTCGCCTCCAGCGGCTGGCAGCACGCTCAACTTGGCGCCACGCTGGGCGAACTGGAGGCGAAGGTCGCCGTCCTGCGCACCGCGGCCGACGCCCGCCGGGCCAACCTCGAAGCGCAGCAATCCGCCCTCGAAGCCAAACGCACCGAGCGCTCCCGCCTCAACCAGCGCGCCCAGGATGCGCAGCAATCCGTCTATGATGTGCGCTCCGAGAAGGAGCAGGCCGAGAACGCCGCCAACCTCGCCGACATCAAGCGCCACGGCCTCGCCGACCGCCTCGAGGCTTCGCGCACCAGCCTCGGCGAGGTGGAGATGCAGATCCGCGAGCTCTCCGCCCAGGTGGACAGCGGTGCGCACGACAAACAGCTTCAGCTCAATCTGCTCGGCAGTTCCGACGCCGTTTTCCAAAACCGCAACCGTGAGCTCGCCCTCGCCGAGGCCGAGCTCGCCAAGCTGGATCAGGATTTGCAGCAGGCGAAATTCCAACTCCTCCAGCTCGAAAGTACAGTAGCGCGCCTGCGCACCGATTGCTCAGGTTACGAGGTCGACCAAAAAACTTCCGTTCACCAGCACGACTCGCTCGCGCAGGAGCTCGGGGCCGTGCGTCAGCAACAGGCCGCCGCCGCCCAAACCGCCCAGGAGCTGGCCGCCCGCGCCGAGGAGGCCCAGGCCGAGAAATCGCGCGCCCAGGGCGAAGCCACCGCCGCCCAGCAGGCCATCGCCGATCTCACCCGCGAGTTTCGCGACGCCCAGCGCAAGCTCCAGGATATCGACCGCCAGCTCGCCCAGCGCACTGCACGATTGAAACTGCTCCAGCAGTTGCACGAACGCTGGGAAGGTTTCGGCGAAGGCGCCAAAGCCCTCATGCAGGGCCGTCTCAGCCAGGCGGTCGGCGACGCCAGGCTCGCCGCCATCACCGCCGGCCTGGAGGTAAAACCGGAATTCGGCAAGGCGCTCGAAGCGTTGCTCGGCTCTGCCGTCGAGGCGATCGGCGTCGCCGATCTCGCCACCGCCCAACGCATCCTCGCCCAGCTCGAAACCGACCGGATCGGCTCGGTGGTCTTGCAGGTGGCGGAGTGCCGGGCGCCGCAGGCCGGACCCGCCGGCGCGTTGCCGGCCTTTTTGCACCCGGCGGTCGATACGCTCAACCAGGCCGAGCCCGGCCACCCGGCGGTTTCGCTCCTCTCGGCCTGCTATGTCGCCGACGATCTCACCGCCTTTTTGGATTTCTGGAAAGCCAACCCGGCCTTCGATTTTCTCGCCGTATCCACCCGGAAGGGAGATCTCGTGGACCGCCGCGGACTCGTTTTCGGCGGCTTCAACAAGAAGCCCGCCAACAGCATCGTCCAGCGTGAGATCGATCTGCGCGAAACCGCGCGGCTCCTCGCCGAGGATCAGAAGACCCACGACGGGCAGAAAGCGGCGATCGATGCGCTCAATGCGCGGATCCTCGCGGCCGAGCAGACGCTCGAGCAACGGCGCGCCGAGGTGCTGGCCGCCACCGAAAAAGGGACGATGGTCCAGACCGAGTTTCGCAACGCCCAGCGCGCCCTCGAGGAAGTGAGCAACCGCGTGCGCCGCATGGAAGGCGAACTCGCCGCCCTCGTCCAGGCGCGCGACGAGGCGCACACCCGCTGGGTGCGCGCCCAGGCCGGTCTCGCCGAGGCCGACGCCCAGGCCCAGGCGCAGCGCGACCGGATTCAGCAGCTGGAAAAGCGCATCGTCGAGGTGCGGACCGAGCGCGACGTGAAGCGCGATTCGCTCGCCCAGGCGCGCCTCGAACTCGCCGAGCGCCGCCAAAAGGTCGAGGTGCTCGACCGTGGCCTCGCCGACATGGAAAAACGCCGCGCGCAGTTCTCCGAGCTGCTCGTGCAACGCCAGCAGGAGATCGAGGTCTGGACCGAGCAGATTGCCGAACTGCAGCTGGCCGCCAACGAGCAGCGCGCCCGTGCCGCGCAGCTGGCCGAGACGCTGGTCGTAGCGCAACAGCAGGTGGAACAGGTCCGCGTCGAACTGGTGGAGCTCGAACGCGCCATCGACGGCGTCGAGTCCACCCAGACGCACCTGCATCAGGAAACCGAGGCCGCCCAAAGCGAACTCAGCCGGCATGAGGTGAAACTGGCCGAAACCCGGTCGCGCGCCCAATTCATTGCCGAGGACATGCTGCGCGAATTCCAGGTACCGGTCGGTTCCTACGACTGGCGCGCGCTCCTCTGGCGGGCCGACGACGATCCTCCCGACCTCAAGCCGCTCGACCTCGACGAAGACGAGGCCGAAGGCGGAGAGCGGAAAACGGAGGGCGGAGAACCCGCCCCGGCGGCCGTGCTTACTGAGGCCACGCCCAACGTTGAAGCTGCGGTGGCCCCCGCCCACCCATCAAAAATCAAAACTCGAAAATCAAAAATCAAGCAGCGTCCCGAGCCGAACGAGGATGACCTCAAGGCGCTCGAGGCCACGAACTGGGAACCGATCAAGGCCGAAATCGACGCGCTCCGCCAGCGCCTCGTCAGCATGGGTGCGGTGAATCTCGTGGCCATCGAGGAATACGCCGACCTCAAGCAGCGCTTCGATTTCCTCAAGACGCAGAGCGACGATCTCACCGGCGCCAAGGCCGAATTGCTCAAGACCATCGACGAGATCAACCAGACCTCGCAGCAGCAGTTCAGCGTGACGTTCGAGCAAATCAAAAAGAACTTCGAATACACTTTCCAGACGCTCTTTGGCGGCGGTCATGCCCACCTCGAACTGATCCAGACCGACGACGTCCTGGAAAGCGGTATCGAGATCATCGCCCAACCGCCCGGCACGAGGCTCAAGAGCATCTCGCTGCTCTCCGGCGGGCAAAAGACGCTTACCGCTGTGGCGCTCTTGTTCGCGCTCTACCTGGTCAAACCCTCGCCGTTCTGCCTGCTTGACGAACTCGACGCGCCGCTCGACGAGTCGAACATCGGACGCTTCACGGACCTCCTGAAGAAGTTCGTGCACGAGTCGCAGTTCATCATCATCACGCACAACAAGCGCACCGTGGCGGCGGCCCATGCGATCTACGGCGTGACGATGGAGGAACGCGGCGTCTCGAAGACCGTTTCCATGCGCTTCAACCACGAGCGCGGCGAAGCTGAGATCCAGACGGAAAACATCGCCGACGCCGTGCGCGGCGCGAAGGCCCCGACTCCCGACGCCGTCATCGTCACCGTGTAGGCCATTCGCCACCATCGAGCGCGGGCGTCGTCAGCGCGTAGGCGGGAGGTGACCGGCCACGGCGCCCGGGGCACCGGTTGCGGCGGCGGGCGCGGCCAGCGACAGGTCGAGGACTTCGACGTTGGCGTCGTACCGTTTCTCGCGCACGCCGGGGCCGGTGAGTTGTCCGCCCATGGCCCACAGCCGGCCGCCGTGCCGCACGAGGCCGACGCCCCATTTGCAGGCGGCGAGTGCCGGGAGTTCCTGCCAACGGTCGCTCGCTGGATCGTAGATGGCCGCCGAGTTGGTGACGGAATGGTTCAGCCACCCGCCGGCGATGATGATCTTCCCGTCGACGACCAGACACGAGGTATCGCCGCGCGAGACCGGCATGGGCGACTTTCGTGTCCAGGTATCGGTCTCGGGCCGGTACTCGGCAACGGTATTACCCTCTACCGAGACGAGATAAATGCGGCCGCCAATACCGAAAATATCGAGCGGGGCCGACGACACCTTGGAGGCCGACCGCTTGGTCCAATGGTCCGACGCCAGATCGTAGGCATATAACACCGGCGGAAGATCGCCGGCGAAGATGCCCGCCATGAACAGCGTGCCGCCGAGGCGGGCGATCGCGGGATAGGCATGGCCCGTCGGCATCGGCTCTTGCTGCGTCCAGACATCGCGTTTGGGGTCGTAAACTTCCACGGGGCCGGGGCCCTGTACGCGCCCTCCGCTGCCCCAACCGCCAATCACGAAGATGCGGCCGTCCACTTCGATGGCACCCGCCGCACCGCGCGCGGTGGGCATCGGCGCCCGTGCAGTCCAGCGGTCCGACTCCGGCTCGTAAACATCGACGGCGGCCGCCGGAGCATCGACGGCGGCGTATCCTCCGAAAAGGTAGATGCGACCATCGATGGTCAGGCTGGCGCATTCCCAGCGGTTCGGGGGCGTGGCCCGCTTCACCCAAGTCCGGTCGGCGGCGCGATATTCGTAGAGCGCGGCTGGCGAAGTGAAGCGGTTGTCGGTTTCATGGAGGGCAAAAAGGCGTTCGCCGAGGAAAAATGGGTGGTGTCGGCCGGCCGTGGGAAGCGGCGTTTCCGCGTGCCACGCGCCGCTTGCCGGGGTGGGCAGCACGCCTTTTGCCCCGTGGCTGGTCAGGAATTGCGCAATCTCCTTATAACCGGCGGCGAGGGCCTGCACGAGCAGGGTGTTGCCGGTGAAAATGGCGGCATTGACGTCTGCTCCGTGCGCAACGAGGAGGCGGACGGTGGCCAGGTCGTCGGCATCGACCGCCTGAAGCAGCGGCGTCGTGTGCCGGCGATCCGCCGCGTTCGGATCAGCGCCGTTTTGGAGGAGAAGCCCCACGATCTCCGGACGCATGGAGCTGGCAGCGAGGAGCAAAGGCGTCTGGCCGGCGGAATTCGTGGCCCGGACCGAAGCACCGGCATCGAGAAGGGCGCGGGCTACTTGCACGTTACGAGCCAGATGCAATGCCGTGTAACCGTTCCGGCCGGTTTGGTTGACGTCCGCTCCCTGTTCCAACAGGTACGCCACCAGCGGGGCATGGCCTTGGGCGGCGGCAACGGCGAGCGCGCCGTCGCCCCGCGGATCCTTGGCGTTCAGCAGGGTCGCGTCCTTTCCCAGCTCGGCCTTGGCTTGATTCACCTCACCCGCCTGAATGGCGGCCCACCAGACCTCCGGTGCCGTCGCCCCTTTGCCAATGGCGTCGGCGAACCAGCCGAGGCAGCAACCAAGTGCGAATATCATGGTCATTCGCTTCATCTTGAGCCCTCCGATTCGGCGGTGGCAGAGCGTGTCGGCAAATCCAGCGCAAATACCGATGCGTTGGGGTGCGCCCAATCCCACTCGGGACCCCAGCCACCAAGGCACAGCACATGCCCGCCTACGGCGATGGCTCCCGGGCCACCGCGCGCCTGCGGGAGCGCCGGGAAATCATGCCACTGGCCGGTGTCGAGGTCGCAGCCGGTCACGGTGTCGATAGGCTGTTTGCCGGCCCCTCCGACGAGGAGGAGCATGTCGCCTACCAACGCGATGCCGTAAGATCTTTTTTCGGCGGCGCGGCCCGGCGGCTTTGCGACGAACGTGTTCGCCCGCGGGTCGTATTCCACGAAGACCGCACCGTTCTTGGTGCGACCAAGAATGATGATCTTGTCGCGATGGGCCACCGCGGCAAATTCGGTCAACGACTGGTGCCAGGGCGCGGTGGCCGCCCGGCGCCAGGCGTCGGTTGCGGGGTCGTAGGCCTCGACACTGGTGATCGGCGTGTCCTCCCGGTCGGTGCCGCCGATGGCAAAAAGCTCGCCGTTCCAGGCAACGAGTTGGAAGCCCTCCCGCGCTGTAAGCATCGGGGCCAGCGGCGTCCACAGGTTGGTGGCGGGATCGTAACGTTCGGCGGCGTTGGTCCGGCGGTGCGGCACGGCGTCGCTTTCGCCGAGACAGCCGCCGACGACGTAGAGCCGGCCATCGAGCACGGCGGTGGCGAAGTGGTGCCGGCTGGTGAGCAACGCGGTGGGTTGCGCGGTCCAGGCGTCGGCATCGAGGTCGTACCGGAAGAGTTGATCGATGCGATAATCTCTTCCGGCGACCACGAAGATCTGCCGGCCGATAAGCTCTGGCTTCCCGCTGGAAAACGCGCAGCCGCGCGGCAGGGCGGCAACGGTTTTCCAGGCGGATGGGGCTGCGGCGACAAACGCCGGCGCGATGGCGCATAGGAGGGAAACGGAAACGAAGCGGATGGAGTGCATGACGGCGGTTCGCCTAAACGCCGGCACGCTCGCGCGAAATCCTCCATCGACCAGCGGTCGGATCTGTCGATCAACGGCCCGGTGACTCGGCGACCGCAACGCCCCGGTCGTTTCCCCCCTCGCGAAGCGTTCGCGGCAACGGTGGGCGTGGCGGCGCGCGGCGGCAAGGGCCCCGACCGCCGGCGCCGTGTAGGAGCAAACTTGTTCGCGACTCCGGCGGCCCGGCCCCGGATCGCAAATAAATTTGCTCCTACGAGGCAGCTCTCATTCACGAAGCGGGGCCGCGGCCGTCGTTCTTGCCGCGGGCGCGCAGGGCAAACACCAGCATGACCACGCCAAAGGCGAGCATGACCAGCCCCCAGGCGAGATTCAGGTTGGCGCCGAACAAACGATGGCGGACCGCGGCGCCCTGGACGAAGCCGTACACGGCCAGCATCGCGCCAAAAAGGGAAAACATCAGGCCGATCGGAAGACGTACGTCGAGTTGCATGGGGATTTACCAGAAGAGGAGGTTGAGGCCGAAGCTGGCCGCCAGAACGATGATGCCGAGCACGGCCGGTTTCTTCCACCAGGCGATGTCGTGCTCCTTGATTTTGGGCGTGAGGGAATAGACCAGGCCGGTCAGCTCCTCGTCCGTTTTCTTCCGTCGCGTCGCCAGGGAGATCGCGATGGTCGCCACGAAACAGACCGACCAGGCCCAGATCGCGGTCCAGAAGTTCTGCGCCATTTCGCTCGGATAGGTGTGCACCACACTGAGCCAGCCGCCTTTCATACCGGTTTCCACGCCTTTCGAAATCACCAGACCGTGGTGGATGGCGGCAGCAACCGTGCCGGAGATCAATCCGAAGAAGGCTCCGTGCCCGGTGGTGCGCTTCCAGAACATGCCGAGGAGGAAGGTGGCGAAGAGCGGGGCGTTCACGAAAGCGAACACCAGCTGGAGCACGTCCATGATGTTGTTGAACTTCGCGGCAAAATAGGCGGCGCCCATGCTCAGGAGGATGCCCACCACCGTGGTCCAGCGGCCGACCGCGAGATAGTGCGCATCGGTTCCATCCTTCTTGATGTAGCCTTGATAGAGGTCGTAGGTCCAGACGGTGTTGAACGCGGTGACGTTGCCCGCCATGCCGCTCATGAACGACGCCATCAGCGCCGTGAGCCCAAGGCCGAGCATGCCGGCGGGGAAATAGTGCGCGAGCATCGTCGGCACCACCATGTCGTAGTTGAGGCCGCCGTTCTTGGCCGGGAGCTGGAAATCGCCGCCCGCCGCATGCAGGGCGATCGCGATCATGCCCGGGAGGATGACCAGCGCGGGAAACAGCATCTTGGGCACCGCCGCGAGGATCGGCGTGCGCCGGGCAGCGCCCATGTCCTTTGCCGCCATCGCGCGCTGTACCACCAGAAAGTCGGTGCACCAGTAACCGAACGAGAGAACGAACCCCAGCCCCATCGCCAGGCCGAACCATTCGATGCCCATCGGATTGGCGTTCGCCGAACCGGTGTTCGCCCACGAATGCGAAAAGGCGCCGGCATCGAATCCGGCCTTGGTCGCGACGGGCGAGAGCTTGGCCATGAGGCCGGACCAGCCGCCGACGTCCTTCAGGCCGAGGAGCACGAGCGGCAGGAAGCCGAAAACGATGAGGAAAAACTGCAGCACCTCGTTGTAGATGGCCGAGGTGAGGCCGCCCATGAAGATGTAGGCCAGCACGATCAAACCCGAGACGATGATGCAGCCGTCGAAATTCCAGCCGAGAATGGCGTTAAGCAGCGTGGCCAGCGCATACATCGAGATGCCCGATGACATGACCGTCATGGTGGCGAACGTCAGCGCGTTGAAACCGCGGGTCTTTTCGTCGAAGCGCAGCTTCAGGTACTCGGGCACCGAGCGCGCCTTCGATCCGTAGTAGAACGGCATCATGAAAATCGCCACGAACACCATGGCCGGGATCGCGCCCACCCAGTAGAAGTGACTCGTCATGATGCCGTACTTGGCGCCCGAGGCGGCCATGCCCATGACTTCCTGGGCGCCGAGGTTGGCCCCGATGAAGCCCAGGGCGCAGATCCACGCAGGCAGCGAACGGCCCGATTCGAAGAAGTCCTTGCTGCCGCTGACGCTCCGTTTCAGCACGTAGCCGATGCCGAGCACGAAGAGAAAATAAATGACCAGGATGGCGTAATCAATGCCGGTGAGGGTGAGGGAATGTGGCATGGGGGAAGTCGGTCATTAGGCGGATTTCCCGACGAAACGGAAGTTTTTCTTCCGTTTTATTGCGCATGTCGCCCGGGCATCGGCGCTACGCCCGGCGCAGCCCGACATCGACAACCGGCGAATTTGTCAGCATCTCGGCCTGAAGGGCACTTCTAATAACCCGGCGTTTTGTAGCGCAGGCATCCTTGCCTGCTTCATCGCCCGATGCAGGCTGGAAGCCTGCGCTACTTGCGGCGCGGTTGATAGGTGCCCCTTGAAAGACGGTCTGCCACCTCCCTACTTTTCTTTTCATGAGTAACTCCACGGCGCGCTTACGTTTTAACCGGATTGTCCAATGGCTCGGCCTGTTGCACGGCGCCATGGCCCTGGCCATCCCCGGCGCCGGCGCCGAACTCACGATCGATGCCCGCACCGTGCCGGAAGCGCCCGCGCCGCTGGCCTTCCCGGTGGGCGGCCGATCGCCGGCTGGGCACGTGTTCGGCGCCAACTCGCGCTATCTCACGCTCGACGGCCAGCCCTGGTTTCCGGTGATGGGTGAGTTCCATTATTCGCGCTACCCGGCGGCGGAATGGGAGCCGGAGCTGCTCAAAATGAAGGCCGGCGGCATCAACGTCGTGGCGACGTATGTATTCTGGATTCATCACGAGGAAACCGAGGGCAAGTTTGACTGGTCCGGCCGGCGCGACCTGCGTCGGTTCGTCGAGCTGTGCGGCCGGCATGGTCTCAACGTCTGGGTGCGTATCGGTCCCTGGTGCCATGGCGAGGCGCGCAACGGCGGCTTCCCCGACTGGTTGCTCCAGCTCGGACCGACGCGCACCAACAGCCCCGCTTATCTTGAACGCGTACAGCGCTATTTCGGCGAGATCGGCCGCCAGTTGCACGAGCTCTACTGGCAGGACGGCGGACCGATTGTCGGCGTGCAGCTCGAAAACGAATACCACCCGGCCACCGGCGGCCTTGAGCACATGCGGAAGCTCCGCGAGCTGGCGCAAGCCGCGGGCATCGTCGCACCGTTCCTGACGGCCACCGGCTGGGACCGGGCCGTCGTGCCGCCCGCGGACTTTCTGCCGGTCTTCGGCGGCTATACCGACAATTTCTGGAGCACCAGCCGCGGCGAGTTGCCGCCGAGCCAGCATTTCTTTTTCACCGCGATCCGCGCCGAGGACAACGTCATGGGCGACCTCACGCCGAAGAACGCCGGCTACCAGTCGAAATACGACAACTACCCGTTCCTCACGGCCGAGATGGGTGGCGGCATGTCCACCGCCTATCACCGCCGGCCGGTCATGTTCGCCGCCGACTCGACTGCCGCCGCGCTCGTAAAACTCGGCGACGGCATCGCCGGCCTCGGTTACTACATGTATCATGGCGGCACCAATCCCGACAGCCTCCGGCCCCTCCAAGAAACGCAGGCCGGCTGGAATGGCTACAACGACATGGAGGAAAAATCCTACGATTTTCAGGCGCCACTCGGCGAGTTTGGCCAGGTCAACCCGACCTTCCGCACGATGCGCGTGCTGCATCTTTTTCTGGCTGACTTCGGCCGCGACCTGGCGCCGATGTCAGCCTGCTTCCCCTCGCCCTGGCCGAAGAACCGCGACGACCTGACGACCCCGCGTGCGGCCGCCCGATCCGATGGCCGCCGGGCTTTTATTTTTATCAATAACTACCAGCGCACCGTCCCGCTGCCCGATCAACGCGACCTCCAGGTGACCCTTCAGCTGGCCACTGGCACCGTGCAGATTCCCCGCCGGCCGATCACGATCCCGACCGGCGTTTATACGCACTGGCCGGTCCACCTCGACCTCGGTGGCGTGCCGCTGGAATACGCGACCGCCGAGCTGGTGTGCCGGCTCGCCGAGCCGGCCACGTTCGTGTTCAGCGC
>DATJPQ010000268.1:0-11913 GCA_035506315.1 Opitutaceae bacterium | reverse complement strand
CCGGGAGACGAAGTACCATACGATGAGCGCGTTTTATGAAAACCAGGTCACCGACCGGTTGTCGCTCGAACTGGCGGCCAACTATGCGAAGAACAATTTCTTCGGCCACGACGCCGACGGCAGCCGCGCCACCAACTACTACGGCAGCAGCAGCGAGGTATGGGGCGATGCCAGCGCCGACCTGCCGAGCGGCGCGGTCAATCCCAACGCCCGCAAGCTGTACCTGGAAAACAACTGGACACGCCGTCACCAGGATATCGAGGCAACGCAGATCCGCGCCTCCGCCGCCTATCGGTTTGACACCGGCACGTGGGGCAAGCACCGCGTGGCCGCCATGGTCGAAGAAGCCTGGCGCGACTATTCCCGCCTCGAAGAGTGCGAAGTGTTCACCGGCATGCCGCTCGACCAGACGGCGGCCGAGGCCGACGTCAACCGGCTCTACCGCCGGCACTATTTCCAAGAGGGCAATGCGGCCGACATTCATCAGCAGTCGTGGAAGATTCCCGTCGCCGGCACCGGCTGGGTGGCGGATCAGCCGCCCGAAAATGCCAGCTCCACCCAGAATACTCTGCTGGCGGCCTTACAGAGCAATTTTCTCCAGGACGACCTCGTGACCATCGTCGGTCTGCGCTCCGACCACATGAACCTGGATTTCGACCCCGGCGCCCGCGATGCGACCACAAAGCAGTGGCGGCTCGACCCGGCCCACACGCAGAGCACCACGTTCGATGCCCAGACCCTGACCGTGGGTGCGGTTTACCACCTGACGAAAGCCGTCACGGTTTTCGCGAACCACTCGAACAGTCGCGACATTCCGAACGTCAACATCCACACAATCAACTCCTACGTGCCGCCCATGCCCACGGCCGACGGCATCGACACCGGGCTCAAGTTCGACCTGTTCGACAACAAGCTCTACGCGACGGTCTCCTACTACACGACCAACCAGAAACACACGACGGACTGGGGCGACATCCAGACCAGCGTCACCGATTTCAACACCCGGGTGCTCGCCGCCCTGCGCGCCGCCAATCTGATCACGGCGGCCGAGCAGACGGCGCACACGGTCAATGCCAACGGCTACATGGAGGATCGCAAGGCGAAGGGCTGGGAGTTTTCGCTCATCGCCAACCCGACGCCCAACTGGCGCATCTCCGCGAATTTTTCGATCAACGACGTGGTGAAGGCGAACTCCATGGCCGAGGTCAAGGCCTGGGCGGACGCCAACACGGCGTTCTGGCTGTCGAAGGCGGCCTCCCAGGGCGGCGCGAATTTCCCGCTCACGCCCGGGACCACGTGGGATTTCCTCGGGGCCAACATCGGCTGGCTCTACCAGTACCACATCAACAACGTGGTGGCGCTCGACGGCCACCAGGCCCGGGGCGAGCGCAAGTATGGCTCCAACCTCTACACCAAATACACGTTCAGCAACGGAGCGCTGAAGGGCCTGTCGATCGGTGGCGGCGGTCGCTATCAGAGCGCGAATGTGCTCGGGCTCTACAACGGGTCCGTGGCCATGGGACGCAGCCTCCTCCTCGCCGACGCCTCGCTGGGATATTCCTTCAAGACGGATTTCCTGGGGAAAGGCTCCTGGACTGAGCTGCAGTTGAACGTGAGCAACCTCTTCGACACCCGAAAATACCAGATATACACGCTGGCCTGGTGGGACACGACCTCCACGATCCCGGAGCGCATCGGCCTCCAGGAGCCGCGCCGGTACACCCTGGGCGCCACGGTGCACTTCTGATCCGGTTTGAAGCAGGCGCTACAAGTGCCGCCGGCAGCTTGCCGGCGGCACTTTGAGGTGCCATTCGTTCCGGTCTCTCACCACAACGCGCTGCTGGGCTTTGTCGTTTCCTTCCCGTCTTTCTTCCCCGATGTCCACCGAGCCTCCCTCCGCTCCGGCCACCACGCGACCCGGCGATTGCGTGTCGCGTGCCGAGAAGTTCGCCCTCGGTGCCGGTGGCCTGCCGATGTTTCTGGGGCTGGCGGCGATTGGCAGCTTTGCGACGCCGTTCTACCAGATGACGCTCAAGCTGGACCCGGTCTGGCTGGCGGCGGCACTCACGATTCCACGTTTCCTCGACGCCTTCATCGACCCGCTGGTCGGACGGTTCTCCGACAATTTCCACTCCCGCTTCGGACGGCGGCGTCCGCTCGTCGCCTTCGGTGCCCTCATCCAGGCGTTCGCCTTCGGCATGATCTGGATGGTTCCGGTGGCATGGAGCCAGGTCGCACTCACCGCCTGGTTGATCGCCACGCAGATCGTCTTCTATCTGGGCTACTCGTTCTTTTCGGTCCCGTTTCTCGCGCTGCAATACGAAATCACCCCCGACTACGACGAGCGCACCCGCGTCTCCTCCTACGTCGGTTTTTTTGGCAAGACGGGCGAGATGGGCTACAACTACATCTTCCCGATCGCGAGCTCGGTCATGTTCGCCTCGGCCGTCGCCGGCGTGCGCACGCTCGGCTGGATCGTCGGCCTCGTGTTCCTGGGCCTGATCGCCCTCCTGCCGGCCCTGTTTGTCCGCGAGCGCTATTTCCACAAGGCCGAGAAGCAGCAGACCGTGAAGCTGCTCCCCGGCATCGCCGCGGCGTTTTCGAGCCGGGCGTTTACCATCCTGGTGGCGCTCACGCTCCTGCAGATCGTGGCGGGGATGTTCGCCAGCAACCTCGATCGCTACATCCTGGTTTACTACCTTTTCGACGGACAGATCGCGCTGGGCGAGACCTGGAAGGGTCATCTCTCGCTGGCCTACGCCATCGTGGGCGTTCTCGCCATCTATCCCGTCTCGTGGCTCGCGCAGCGCATCGGCAAGACCCAGACGGTGGCGGTGGCCTTCGGCCTCACCTTTGTCGGGGCGCTGGGCAAATGGCTGCTCTACACGCCGGGGCACGAATGGAAGATCCTGTTCGATCCGTTGCTGTGCGGCCCGGTATGGATCGCCATCAACATTCTCACCCCGGCGATGCTCGCCGACATTTGCGATGAGGACGAACTGCGCGGCGGCCTGCGCCGCGAAGGGGTGTTCGGCGCGATCTTTTCCTGGATCCAGAAGGTCGGTTACTCGACGGCGTTCTTTGGCGCGTTCGTTTCGCTCAAGCTGACCGGATTCGATGCCGCCCTCGGCGGCCACCAATCGCCGAATACCATCCTGCGTCTGCGCCTGATACTCGCCTTGTCGACGGCGGCCTGGGCCATTTTCGCGATCCTGCTCCTGCGGGCCTATCCGTTGAGCCGGCAGCGCGCCCACGAAATCCGCGATGCGCTGGAAGCGCGCCGCGGCAAAATCAGCTGAAATTCTTTTTCTCCTCCCGCCATGCCTATTTCAAACACTCCGACCAAGGGCGCCCGCGCTCTCGCGGTCCCCCCCCATGCCGACGGCGCGAGCCAGCCTGGGTCGCCCCGCCGTTCGTCCAAACGACCCACGATCTACGATCTCGCCCGCCTGGCCGGCGTCTCGCCGGGCACCGCCAGTCGCGTCCTCAACAACCGCGACAAGGTCAAGGCCGAGACGCGCGACCGGGTGCTGCGGGCCGCGACCGAGCTTAATCTGAAGCCGCAGGCCTCGGTGCGCACCCGGCAGATCGCGATCCTGTCGGAGCCGACCTATCCCGACCGGGTCGAGGGCTATGCGGCGACGCTGACGGCGCACCTGTCGTTCGCGTTTTCGCAGCGCAACATCGGTGTGCTGCTGCCGACGAATCCGTTGGAGCAACTGCCCGGCATGTTCTTCGACGGGGTGGTGGCGGTCACGTTTGGCCCGACGCTGCAGGCGCTGCTGGCCGACCTGGAGACCCGGATGCCGGTCGTATTCACGGACAAGTTTCCCCTCGGGGCGCGCGAGTACGGCGTCTGCTCGGATCACTTCAACGCCGGCTACCTGGCCGCGCAGCATTTTATCGCGCGTGGCAAACGCAAACTGGCCTTCCTCGGCGGCGACTATTCGGCCTTCGCCGAACGGTTGAAAGGTTTCAAAAAGGCGATGGCAGAGGCAAAACTGCCGGCCGACGAGCGGCGCACTTCGCTGTACGGACCCCAAATCAGCCATGGCTCCGCGGTTTCGCGGCTGGTTCACGCCGGAGCCGATGCGATCTACGCGCCGGGCTCGAGCTACCAGGCCCTGGAATGTCTGCATATCCTGACCTATGTCATGGGCGTAAAGGTGCCGCAGGAGATCGCACTGATCGGCGGGGAAAACGAAGGCGTGTCCGGCCAGCTCCATCCGCCCCTCACCACCATTGAGGAACCCCTGCACGAGATGGCCGAACGCGTCACCGAAATGCTCGATCGCCTCACGGCGGGTGAACGGGTCACTCCCCGTCAGGTCACGTTGCCGGTCCGTTTGATCGAGCGCGATTCGGTCTCGTGAACGGAGACGTTCTCTCGTGACCCCCCGGTGTAAAATACCCGCAGAATTTAGTTTTCTGAACATGATTTTTCGTCACCGAGGGCACGGAGTCCGGCGGAGATCGCGGAGGCGGATGTATCCCTCTGTGACCTCGACCCGGATCTCTGTGCGCTCTGTGTCTCAACTCCGTTGCTTTGGTTGCGGCTGCGCTCCGGTGGAGCCGGTTGCCGCATTGTCATCTTTGCTCAAATGAGTCTCCTCGCCCCACCTGCGTCGCGCCCGATTGCTCCGGCTGCGAGCCTCACGATTGCGTTGAGGCCCGCCGCGGTACCGTCAGCGGCCGCCATCCCTCTGGGTGCGGCACGACACCCCGACGGCACGATCATCACGGCCGATAACCGCAGCCTGCGGAAGAACGACCGGCCATGGACTCCAGTGATGGGGGAGTTCCATTACGCGCGGTATCCGGCGCGCGAGTGGCGCGAAGAATTGCTCAAAATGAAGGCGGGCGGCATCGACATTGTTGCCGCATATGTCTTCTGGATTCACCACGAAGAGAGCGAAGGGCGGTTCGATTGGAGCGGGTGTCGCGAACTGCACCGCTTCGTCGCGACCATTCAGGCGGTGAGTTTGAAAGCCATCGTGCGTTGCGGCCCTTGGTGTCATGGCGAGGTGCGCAACGGCGGCTTGCCCGACTGGCTGCTGCAACAAGCCTGGGTAGGAGCCGGGCTGAAAGAAATACGTTCGGATCACCCGCGTTACCTGGAAAAGGTCCGCATCCTTTATGGTGAAATCGCGCAGCAGCTCCGGGGCCTGCTTTGGAAGGACGGCGGGCCGGTGATCGGCATCCAGCTGGAAAACGAATATTCCGGCCCCGCGCAGCATTTGCTCACGTTGAAGCGCCTCGCGTGCGAGGCCGGTCTCGATGTGCCGCTGTATACCCGCACGGGCTGGCCCGAACTGCAGACGCCGATGCCGTTCGGCGAGATTCTGCCGCTCTATGGCGTCTATGCCGAAGGCTTCTGGGACCGCGAAATCACGCCCATGCCCGGACTCTATTGGGCGGGATTTCATTTCTCGCCGCGGCGCACCGATGCCAACATTGCCAACGAAGTGCTGGGGCGCCGCGACATGCCGGATGCCCCGGACGTGACCCGCTATCCTTATCTCACCTGCGAGATCGGTGGCGGCATGATGAGCAGCTACCACCGGCGCATCCGCATCGATCCCGCCGATGTGGAGGCCACGACGCTCGTGAAGCTGGGCTCGGGCGGCAATTCCCCCGGTTATTACATGTACCATGGGGGCACGAATCCGGCGGGCCGGCTCACCACGTTGATGGAGACGCAGGCCACCCCGTTGACCAACTGGAACGATCTGCCGGTGCTCAACTACGATTTTCAGGCGCCGCTCGGCGCCTGCGGGCAGATCCGCCCCCACTACCACCGGCTGCGCCGGCTCCATCTTTTTCTACGCGATTTCGGGGCGGTCGTCGGCGCCATGGAGGCGGCCTTGCCAGACGAGCGACCGGAGGGCCGGGATGATATCACGACCCTGCGTTGGGCAGTGCGCTTTGCCGGCACCACCGGTCTGGTTTTCGTCAACAACCATGAGAGACTGCGGCAGCTTCCGGCCAAGGAAGCGGTGCAGTTCACGCTCCAGTTTCCTTCGGCGGAGCTCACGTTTCCCTCGCGCCCGGTCGTGGTGCCGGAACACAGCCGGTTTTTCTGGCCCTTCAACTTTGATCTCGGGCATGGGGTACGGCTCCTCCATGCCACCGCCCAGCCCTTGGGCGCCATCGAGGTTGAGAAGGTGCGCACCGTCTTCTTCGCCGAAATCGCAGGAATCCCGGCGGAATTCGCGATCGCCGGCCAGGGGGAGCCGCGTCGGATCACGCCTGGCTTGGCTCCAGCCCTTACCGTGCGTGGGACTGACGGCGGCCTCGTGCAGATTGTGCTGCTCGACGAAACCAGCTCGCTGGACCTCTACAAAGACACGTGGCAAGGACGCGAACGGGTGTTCCTGACGCGGGCCGGGCTGGTGGTCGACGGCGACGACCTGCGCCTGACGTCCACCGCGCGCGGCGATCTCACGATTGGCATATATCCGGCACCGCCATCATTGGCGGAGGCGGGAGCACCGGCGGGACTGTTCCGGCGGTACGAACTTTCCGCGGCGCATGCCGCCGGGACAGCGACGACAGTTGCCTTCGAACTCATCCGCCCGGCGGGTCCCGCCCGGGCGGTCCCGCTGGCCCGGACCGCGCAACCGGTCGCCGCCGCTCCCGACGATGCCGACTTCGCCGCCGCGGCGGTGTGGCGCATCCGGTTGCCGCACGACCTCGATCTCTCGGCCGATCCGCTGTTGCGCGTGCATTACGTGGGCGATGTGGCGCGCGTAAGCTTGAACGGCCGGCTGCTCGACGACGATTTCTACAATGGTGACTGCTGGGACATCGGACTGCGGCGCCATGCTCCAGAAATCCTCGGGGGCGAGTTGCACCTCGCGGTCCTGCCCTTGCGGAAAGACGCGCCCATCTATCTGCCGGCCCAGGCGCGTCCGGATTTCGGCACCGCCGAAAGTGTCGTGGCGCTGTCCCGCCTCGAAATCGTGCCCCGCTACCACGCGCAGCTATCAGTGCGCCGCTCGTAGAATCTGCGATCTCCGCGCTGAGCAACCGCCCCGCCTCCCGCGGATCGGATTTGGTTTGGGTTGGCGCGTGGCGGACGCCGCTGTCGGGCTGGCGTCCCATTGTGTATTCCACCACCGGATGCCGGCTGTTCCTCAGTGGTAGTGTCACGTATTAAGTGACACTCGGATTTTCGTACACTCCCATTTCAAAGATGGAGTGTCACGTAATACGTGACACCAGGCATTGGCATATATTTGCGGGAAAAGTCGCAGGGTCACGGAAATGGCTACGCGCCTGATACGCGGTTGCGGCACATCGTAGCCGGCGGGAGCCCATTGGCGGGAGCAATGGCTGGCATCTGGTTTATCGATTAACGGTCCGGCGGCGGGATCGGCTATGCTTGGCGCGTACCAATCAACTTCCTCCAACCATGCGTGGCGACGAATTCTTTCTCCGGACCTCGAAACAGCCGCTGTTCACGAAACTGCATCCGCGGGTGGCCGCCTTCCTGCAGGACTACTTCGCGAAGGAGAAGGTCATTCCCTTCGGCGATCGTTTTGTGGTGAACACGAATTTTCCGCCGTATCCCAGCGCGGCCTTCGACCGGATGGTCGGGCAGTTCACCCCCGCCGCCCCGGCTGCGGCGCGCCGGCTCTTTTCGGTGACGATGGCGGTCACCAACCGGTGTCCGTTCAATTGCTGGCATTGCTACAACGCCGGGCGCAGCCAGACCGATGTGCCGCTCGCGGTTTGGAAAAATCTCGCGGGCGAGTTGCAGGACCTGGGTGCCGTGGTGGTGACGTTGACCGGCGGCGAGCCGCTCCTGCGCGACGACCTGGCCGACATCGCCCGCGCCTTCGACGAGAGAACGTGCGTGGTAGTGGGCACGACTGGTGACGGTTTGACACCAGACCGGGCACAGCAATTGCGCGACAGCGGCGTGTTCGCCGTCGGCATCAGCCTCGACGCGACCGAAGAGGCGGAGCACGACCGGCGTCGCGGGCGCAAGGGCGCCTTCCGGACCGCGCTGCAGGCGGTGCAGGTCGCACGCGACAACGGGCTTTATCCATATGTGGTCACGGTCGTCACCCGCGACCTGCTGCCGCGGGAGCGCTTCCTGCCGTTGCTACGGTTTGCCGGCGATGCCGGCGCGCTCGAAGTGCATGTGCTCGAGCCCAGCGCCTCGGGCAAGTTGACGGGACAAACCGACGTGCTGCTCACGGCCACGGAGCGACGGCAGCTCCTCGCCTACCAGGAGGAGGTCGCGCACGACGAGAGTCTGCCCATTCTCTCCTCCTTCAGCTATCTGGAGTCACCCGAGGCGTTCGGCTGCGGCGCCGGCCTGACGCATATCTACATCGATGGCGGCGGTGAAGTCTGCCCTTGCAACCTCGTACCGTTGTCGTTCGGCAACCTCATGCGCGAGCCGTTCGGCCAGATATTAAACCGGATGGGCTGCCACTTTTGCCAGCCGCGCACGGGTTGCGTGGGGCGGCAACTGGCGCGGCATTTTCCGACGGCCGGCCTGCCGGCGGCGCCGGAACAGTCCCAGGCGATTTGCGCACAGCACCTGCCGCGCGAACATGCCGTGCCGGCGTTCTTCCGTATCCGGAACGAGGCACAGAGTGCGGAAGTCGGCGCACCGGAATTGCAGGAGGCCTACAACCGCGTCCACGGCGACTACGACACGTTTTGGCTTTCCGAGGCGGCCCGGCCAGTCGACAACCTGGTCGCGCAGATCCCGTGGACCGGCCGCGAACGCGTCTTCGAGGCAGGCTGCGGCACCGGTTATGCGACGGCCTTGCTGGCCGGGCGCGCCGCCCAGGTGCAGGCGGCCGATCTTTCCGAAGGCATGCTCGCCGAGGCACGGGTGCGGGTTGGCCGGCGGAACCTCGGCAATGTGGAATTCTTCGCCGGTGATGCGCTGGCCCGGCTGCAGGCGGGTGGGTCGTTCGACGATATCTTCTCGAGTTGGGTGTTGGGCTACATTCCGCTGCGGCCTTTTTTTGCCGCGGCCAGCCGGGCGCTGGCGAACGGCGGGCGGTTGGGCTTCATCGTGCACCGGGAGAACTCGCCGCGGGAGCCGATGGAGATTTTTACCGGGCTGGTGGCCGAGGATCCGGGCGTACTGCTGAAGCGCGTGGCGTTCGATTTTCCCCGTGATGCGGCCCATGTCCGTGAGCTCATCACCGCCGCCGGTCTGGAGGTCGAGAGTCTCCAACAGGACAGCATCCTGTTCACCTACGACAGCGCGGAGCAGGTTTTGGAACATCTCCTGAAATCCGGCGCCGGCACCGCCTTTTACGATACGATCGATCCCGTCCGCCGTCCGGCATTAACCCATCGCTTCCTGCACATGCTCGCCGAGCGGCGCGAGCCTGGCGCGACGGGATTTGCCGTGCGCCACGAGTATGTGGCCTGCGTCGCCCGGAAGCCATGAGGCAGCGGTCCCCATCTCTCCACGCGATGCTCGTTATCAAGTTTATCGATTAACGCCCCGGCCGCGGGATCGGCTAAACTTTCGGCACCATGAAAACCACCATGAAGAGACATCTTACCTCAGTTGCCTTGTTGCTCACTCTTGTCGTCGGCGCCGCATCCGGCCCAGCCGCTATCAGCCAAACCCCGACGGTGACGCGCGAGCAGGCCGCCGTGAGGGCCTCTCTCAACCCGAAACAATCTGACCTCCGTCGTGGCTCTGATGGCGGCAGGGCATCGGCGAAGTATCTCCCGGAACAATATGTCGCCGCCCAATTGCCGCTGCCGTCTCCGACGGCCTGGGTGTGGGATTTGGCCGGCCTCCGGCCCTTCTAGCGATCGGCCGAAGGACCCCGGTGGATTCTGCCCCGGATACGGAAGCGGAACAGAAACGAAATGAATTTACCCAACATGCAACGCACCGTCTTCAATCATCGCCCGGCCATCGAGGGCATCGCCACCGTCCTGGCCGGGGCAAGATCGGCCGGTTGTTCGCGTTCCCAACGTTTTGTCGGCATCGACGTCGGCACCGAGACGATCAAAGCGGTGGAAATCGTGCGCGAGCACGGTGGCTGGCGCTGGACGCGCCGGCAAACCGTGGAGCACCACAAGGAACCTGGACCACGGCTGCAGAAATTGTTGGCGGATTGGGATTGGGACGAACTGGACGGTGCGGCGGTGAGTGGGCGGCTGGGGCGGCAAGTCCGGCTGCCCCAAGTGCCGACCAAGCAGGCGCAGATCCGCGGCTACCGTTACCTCTTTGGCCGCCAGCCGGCCATGGTGGTGTCGATCGGCAGTCACGGTTTTTCCGTCCTGGAGTTGCGCGCCAACGGGCTCGAAATCTTCCGGGAAAACAGCCGGTGCTCGCAGGGGACGGGCAATTTCCTGCGCCAGCTCGTCGAGCGGTTTTCGTTGACGGTCGAGGCGGCGAGCCGACTCGCCGCACCGGTCGAGAAACCGGCGGTGCTGTCGGGCCGCTGCCCGGTGATCTTGAAGACAGACATGACGCACCTCGCGAACAAGGGTGAGGACCGCGCGCGCATTCTCGCCGGGCTGTTCGACGCGGTGTGCGAAAACGTGCTGGTGCTCGTCAAACCGGAGCTGTGTCCGCAGCGGGTGGTGTTGATCGGTGGCGTGGCGCGGTCGCTGCGTGTGCAGACCACCTTCCGTCGCCGGCTCGAGGAGTTGGGGTTGACGCTCGTGCTACCGGACGACAACGCGGGATTTTTCCTCGAAGCGCTGGGCAGCGCGGTCGTGGCCGCGGAAAAAGCGGAAGGCGTGCTGCCCCTGGCGGAGTTGATCGCCCCGCGGCAGGAGTCGCACCTGGAGCGCGTGCCGGCGCTGGCCGGCTGGCTGAACCGAGTCCGGCGACTGCCGCCCCGGCCGCTCGCGGTCGTCAATGGCACCGCACCGGAAATCATCCTGGGCCTCGACATCGGCTCGACCGGCTCGAAAGCCGTGGCGCTGACGATGCAGTCCCGGGAAACGGTCTGGGAGGGTTACCGCCCGACCAGCGGCGATCCAGTGGGGGCGGCGCAGGCATTGCTGCGCGAATTCACCGGCGGCGGGGCGGGGCGCTGTCCGGTGCGCGGCTTCGGCGTGACGGGCAGCGGCCGCGAGATCGCGGGTTCGCTGTTGAGCGCCTGCTATGGCAAGGAGGCAGTCTTCATATTGAATGAAATCGCCGCACACGCCGAAGGCGCACGGTTTTTCGACGAAAGGGTCGACACGATTTTCGAGATCGGCGGGCAGGACGCGAAATACATCCGGCTGGCCGGCGGGCGGGTGGTGGATTGCGCGATGAACGAAGCGTGCAGCGCGGGCACGGGGTCGTTCATCGCGGAGCAGGGCGGCAAGTTTGCCGGCATCCGCGATGTTGTTCACCTGGGCGAGGAGGCGCTGGCAGCGCACGAGGGCGTGTCGCTGGGCCAGCATTGCTCGGTGTTCATGGCGGAGATCATCGATGAAGCGGTGGCCGGCGGCATCGATCAACGCAGTATCATCGCCGGGCTCTACGATTCCATCATTCAGAACTATCTGCACCGGGTCAAAGGCAACCGCTCGGTGGGCCGGGTGATCTTCTGCCAAGGCATGCCCTTTTGCTCGGATGCCCTCGCCGCCGCGGTCGCGCGGCAGACCGGCAGCGAAGTCATTATCCCGCCCAACCCTGGCACGGTGGGCGCCCTGGGAATCGCGTTGCTCACCGACCAACAACTGGCCATGACCAACTCGGTGGGGCTGCAGGTCACGCGTTTCCTGGAAGCCCGCGTGGAAGCCAAGGACACCTTCCACTGCAAGGCCACGACCGGCTGTGGCGGCCAGGGTAATCTCTGCCGGATCGACCGGCTCCGCACGGTGGTGGCGGCGAAGCGGCAAGTCTTCACCTGGGGCGGGGGCTGCGCGTTGCATGACAAGGCCACACGCAAGCAGAAGCTCCCGGACCGGGCGCCG
>DATJPQ010000267.1:0-2753 GCA_035506315.1 Opitutaceae bacterium | reverse complement strand
ACGCTGAACGCCGTCCGCCGCGAGCAGGGCGTCGTGGTACGCACTCGCCCGCTGTGCCAGTTCCCGCTGGTCGCGAAGTACAAAGGCGCCGGCAGCACGGACGAGGCGGCGAATTTCGTGTGCGCGGCGCAGTGAGGCGGTGAGTCAGGCTCGCTTCCGGCGCTCGGATCGCGTTGCGATGGCGAGCAAAGCCCGAAGTGCATCATTGACCGATTTCGAGTCCGGGAAGGCGTCAGCCAACTCCGGGTCCAGTAGAATTACATTCACGCCGCGGCGGTAGCGTTCTGCATACTTTCCCCGCACACCCCCGGAGAAGTCGTACTCCGCCCTCATTTTCTCAGAGGGCTTAGGCCGAGGTTTCTTCGTACTCCCGTCTCTCATGTTTTGTTGCCGCTCGGGCGCTGATGATGCGGATCCGCTCCTCTCTTACAGTATGAACCACGACCAGCAGTCGGCGCCCGCGCGACATCCCGGTGGTGACACATCGTTCTTCATTTCCGGGATGATCGGGGTCTGGAATTGTGATCGATAGCGGGTCGCCGAAGACGGTGCTCGCGTCCGCGAACCCTACGTGGTGCTAGCGCCGGTTCGCCTGTTCCTTCTTGGGATTCCACTCGAAAGCAAGCCCCTGCATCGTCCATCGAGCTTAGCGGATTGCGTCCAGGGTTGGAACGCGGCTCGCCGGACGATGCGCCACCCTCTCCTCCTTCATTCCGCCACGATCACCGCTTCCGGAACCGGGTGCGCGTACAACTGCTCCACCAGCTTCGCGCGATGCTTCAGCACCGCCGCCTGGTTGAGAGAGCCCTTGTCCGTCACCTCACCCGCCTCCATCGAAGGTCCGCCGCGCACCATAATCGCGCGGGCAATCCGGTTCGAACTGCCGGTGCTCGTCGCCGCGAACTCGCGCAGCAGGCGTTCAAAGGTGTCGCGAGCGCCGCCGTTACGTTCCAGACGCCCGTAATGGTCGGCATCTGGAAAAATCAGTGCGGTGACTTCGTCCCGGTCGTGCCCCGCGATTGCCAGGTCCTTCACCCACGGCGCGCCGTGCAGAATAAAGCGCGCCCGCAGCGGGCCGACGCTCACCCAGGTTCCCGTGGAGAGTTTGAAATCCTCCGCGAGGCGCCCGTCGAACAGGAACCCCGCCGCCGGATTCGCCTCCTCGACGAACGAAAGCGCGTCGCCCATCCGGTAGTAGCCCTCTTCGTCCATGGCGGCCCGGGTCAGGCCGGGCTCGGACCAGAAGCCGGGTGTCACGTTCGGCCCGCGTACACGCGCTTCGAGTTTGCCGTTCACCGGCGCCAGTTTCAGATCCACGCCCGGCACCGGCAGTCCCACCATGCCGGACCGCGCCGCCGCCGGGTCGGTGATGCTCATCGCAAAAGGGGCCGTTTCCGTGGATCCCAACCCCGTCAGGATCGGAATGCGCATGCCGGTGGTTTGCAGTGCCAGCCGGTCGAAGCCGTCCCAGATGTGCTGCGGCAGCCCGGCCGCCGCGAAAAAGGCCATCCGCAGACGCGCGAAGAAGTGTTCCCGAAATCCGGCGTCGGCCTCCAGCGCGCTCACCGCCACTTCGAAGCCCTTCGGCACGTTGAAGAACACCGTCTGCGGCACCTCGCGAAGATTGCGCAGGCTCTGGTCGAATGATCCGGGCATCGGCTTGCCGTGGTCGATATACATCGTGCCGCCGTTATGCAGCACGAGGCCGATGTTGTGGCTGCCGCCGAAGGTGTGGTGCCAGGGCATCCAGTCGCAGATCACCGGCGGCTCTTCGCCCAGAAACGGGAACACCGTGCGCAGCATCTCCTGGTTGCTGCACAACATGCGCTGCGTGGTGATCACGCCCTTCGGCGCGCCGGTGGAGCCCGAAGTGAAAAGAACCTTCGCGATCGTATCGGGTCCTGTGCCCGCCTGAATTTCGTCCACCCGCGACGTCGCCGGCGCCTGCTGCAGTTCGCCGAACAAAACGGCCGGCCGCGACCCAGGCGCGCGCTCGCGAACCACCAGCAGTGCGTCCGCCGGAGCCACGGCACCAATCGCTCGCTCGAACTCCGCGCCATCGGCGGCGAACACCACCGCCGGCGAGAGCCGCCCCATGATTTGCCGGAGGCAGTTGAAATCCGGCGAAACCGTGGAGTATGCCGGTGAAATCGGCGCGTAAGGAATCCCGCAATACATCGCCGCGAACGCCAGAATCGCGTGCTCGATATCGTTGCCGGAGAGAATCACGATCTGCCTATCCCGCGCGATCTTCCTCTCGATCAGCCACTGCGCGGCGTTGCGGGCAGCATCGCGAAACTGGGTGTAGCTGATGCGTCGCCAGCTTCCCTGTCCATTCCGCTCCGCCAGGAACGTCCGGTCCGGCTCGTGTCCGGCCCAGTAGTCCAGACGCTCGGTCAACGTGGCCGGGTAGCTGCCGAGCTTCAGGCGCGGCCGCACGTACCAACTGCCGTCTGGCGCCCGGTCGGCGCTCACCGTCCAGGTGGCGACATTCAGCGGCCGGAACGGAATCGGCGAGTTATGCATGCATGCCATGGTGCTGTCCCGCCGCGACCTGCCGGCGAACATTTTCCTCGAAGTCAGAAATCCTGTCGCCAGGTCAGAGGCTTGCGTCGTTCGCCAGGTCGATCCTCCTCCCGATGAGTCCAGTCTGATCGCAGCCGAACTCAAGGACGGTGTCGGGACGCTCGTCTTCCACCCAGAACACGTCGATGGGCCCGAAAAGCTCACGTAACTCGCCTGCCGTGCACGTC
>DATJPQ010000266.1:0-7834 GCA_035506315.1 Opitutaceae bacterium | reverse complement strand
GTGCGCCCCGAGCTTGGTGTAGATGCGGTGTTCGTTGCCCTCGTTGAAGAGGTAGAGATCCTGCGCGCCCAGCGTGGGCAGATACGTGTAGGGGTCGAAGAATTGCCGGATCTCGCCGTTGCCGCGCACGGTGCGCAGCATGTAGCGAAAGACCGCCTTCCGCTTGCCGGTGAAGCCCTCGAAGAAACCCTCGGGCGCGAGCGACTTCATCGGCCACTCTTCGCCGGTGGCGGGGTCGACGACGGCGCAGGTCACCGCATCGCGCAGGAAGGCCCGCGTCACCACTCCGGTGGTTCGTCCGTGCGTCGCGGGATGCATGCCCAGCCAATCGTGCGGCTGGCTCTGAGTCGCGTGCAGAAATCTTTTCAGTTCAGTGCGAGGGATCATGGTGGGCGGCGACGGCGATCAGCACGCTGTCTTAACCGTATCGGAGCGTCTAGCTTTTTGGCTAGGAGTTTGTCGGGCTTAAAATAAAAGTTCGGAAAGAGCTCGAGATTCCGTCGCGAGGCCATCCGCCCCGACCGACAAACTCCTTAATCCGCCGCGTTGCGGCGGAAGATCGAAGGAGAAATCAGGTTTTTGCAGCGCGGAGCGCTGCTTAAGGAGCCTGTCGAGGCAGTTTCCCGCTATTGCCATAAAATTTCTGCTGAAGATACGATATTCATTAGTAAGTCCGACAGGCTCCTAGGGGCTTGCTTGCCTGCCGGCCGCGCCCTTTGCTGCGCCGCGTGATGCGTCGTCTCCCCGTCATTTTGTTCATCGCCGCCAGTCTCGGCGGCAGCCTGCCGGCCGCGCCCCGCCCGCTGCAACCCGAGCTTTCGGGCGATGCGCAGACCTACGACGATCGCACCCAGGAATCGGTCCTGACCGGCCACGCCCGCGCGATCTACGGGACGTATGAGCTGACCGCCGACCAGATTCGCTACCACGTGCCGGCCCAGACGGTCACCGCGCTCGGCCATGCGGTCCTTACCGCGGGCGACCGGCGGTTGCTGGCCGACAAAATCACCTACCGGCTGACCGATGAAACGTACACTGCGGAAAACGTCCGGCTCGGGGAAGCCCCGATCTACCTCGCCGGCCGGACGGCCGAGGGGACGAAAACCCAGCTCATCGTGCATCAGGGCACGGCATCGCTTCGCGAGCCCGGCCCGTGGGCCCCCACCCTCGCTGCCGACACGATGACTTATGAGTTTGGTGAACACCTGCAGGCCCAACGGGCCCATATCGGCATTGGCGGCGTGCAGCCGATCACCCTGCCCCATTTCGACTATCGGCTGCACGACCCGACCCGCTCCGATTACTCGCTCGACGCCGGCTACGACGGATCGCTGGGGATTTATGCAGATATTGGGCTGCGCCTGCCGGTGACTGATGGCCTCAAGCTGGGCGGTGATCTCGGATTGTACTCGGCCCGCGGCGTCATGTTCGGACCGGCGGGCGACTATGCGTTCGGCGCCGGCACCGATCTGGCCGGCTCCGGGCACTTCCGCTCCGGCTACATCAATGACCACGGCGACAAAAAAACCGATGTGCTCGGCCGGCCCGTGCCGTCAGACCGCAGTTATCTCGAATGGCAGCATCGCGAACAGTTCGGCGAACGGCTGATCGTCGACGGCACCTTCAACTACTGGCGCGACTCGGAAGTCCTGCGCGATTACCGGCCCGACGATTTCTTTCCGGTGCAAACGCCGGACAACTTCGCCGAGGCGGTCTACACGGGCGACAACTATCACCTTTCGCTGTTCGCCCGTTTCCAGCCCGACCGGTACTTCGACGTGCAGCAACGCCTGCCCGAACTGCGTTTCGACCTGCTGCCGCTCGCGCTGCCCGGCGGCTTCTACGAGCGTTTCAATGCCAGCTTCGCGGTGTTGCGCGACGATCCGCCCGGCGCCGGACTGCCCACGCTGAACAGCGACCGCTACGACGCGTATTACTCGCTCACGCGGCCGATTTCGCCGAGCGAATGGCTGGTCTTCGCGCCGGTGGTCGGCGCCCGGGTGACGCACTACGCCCGCACGCTGCCGGGCTCCGACCGCAGCGACTACACGCGCGAGCTTGGCGAGTTGGGCTTTGACGCGCAGCTGCGCATGAGCGGCACGTTCGACTACCACAACGCGCGCTGGAAGATCGACGGACTGCGCCATCTGTTCACTCCGCGCATCTCCTATCGCTACATTCCGGAAGGCAGCCGCGGACCGCAGTACATCCCGCCCATCGACGTCCGCACCTTCACGACCTACCTGCCGCCGCTCGGCCTGGGCGACGGCCGCGACGTCGACGACTTGACCGCCACCAACACGCTGCGCGTCGGCTTCGACAACACCCTGCAGACGCGCGATCCAGTCTACGGCTCGCGCGATCTCCTCGTTTTCAATGTTGCCAACGATTTCCGCTTCAAGCGCCAGCCGGGCGAACGCACCACTTCGGAAACCCATTTCCAACTGGGCTTGATGCCGGCCAACTGGCTGCGCTTCGACCTCTATCAAAGCATCGCGCCGCAAGACCTCAAAACGCGCGAACTCAACACCGGCCTCACCCTGCACGACGGCGACGCCTGGTCGTGGAGCCTCGCCACCAATTACCTCTCCGCCGATATCGCCCAGTATGTGACAGACTACCGTCTGCGATTGAACGAAGTTTACGAGACGTTCCTGCGCCTGCAATACGACGACCGGCTTCACCGTTTCAATGAACGAACCATCGGCGTGCGGCAGAACCTCAACAACACCTGGTTCATCCGCTATGCGATGACATTCTATAAAGGCACGCGCCGGGAAAGCAGTTTCGGCTTCCACGTCGAAGTGCGGTTTCACGGGTTCTAAACCACCCTCCGCCATGAACGTCGTCGGCAGCCAGCGGCACACGTTTTTGCAGCTGCTCGCCCAATTGCGTCCCCACTGGCGACGCGATCCCAACCTGCCCGAGCGCATTCACACGCTGCTGCGCCGCCATCGCGGCATCGGCGCGCGCGACCGGCGGCTTTATCGCGAGCTGCTGTACACGACCGTGCGATATCTGCCGTGGATCGGGGGCCGTCCGGACGAAGAATTGGTGGCCATGGCGGCCGCGCTCGCCGCGGACACCCCGGCCACCCGGGCATTTCGCACGGCCCTGGCCGATGCGCGGCTGGTGGCAGGTCTGCCTCGCGAGGCGCTCCTGCCGGCGTGGTTCCGCGATGAGTGTCCGGAGGCGTTTGCCCCGCCGCAACTCGATGTTCTCCTCACCCGTGCTCCGTTGTGGCTGCGACTGCAAACCGCGGAGCCTGCCCACGTCCTCGCCGAGTTTGCCGACCGTGGCTGGGCCTGCCAGCCAAGCGACCTGCTGCCGGCGGCCATCAAGGTGCTGGCCGAGGCCGACATCACACAGACAGATGCCTTCGCACAGGGTCGGGTCGAAGTGCAGGACCTCGGCTCGCAGTTGCTGCTCGAATCCGTGGGCCTCGAGTCCGGCGGCCGGTGGCTCGACGCCTGCGCCGGCGCCGGCGGCAAGACACTGCAGCTCGCCTGCCTGCTGGGGCCGGACGGACAGATCGACGCCCATGATATTCGCCCGGCCGCGTTGGAGGAGCTGGTTCAGCGCGCCCAACGCGCCGGTCTGGGCAATATCCGCGTCACGCCGGAGGTTGCCGGTCTTTACGATGGCGTGCTGGTCGATGCGCCCTGCAGCGGCGCCGGCACCTGGCGGCGCGCGCCCCACCTCAAGTGGGTGACCACATCCGGAAGCATCGCCCGGGCGGCAGTGGTTCAGCACAACCTGCTCACACAATTCGCCGCGCACGTCCGCCCCGGCGGGCGGCTCGTCTACGCGACGTGTTCGCTCTGTCGCCGCGAAAACGCCGAGGTACTGTCCGCCTTCCTGGCCGCCCGCCCGGATTTCGCGCCCGCTCCCTTTGCCCGCACCTTTGGTTTCACGCCCAATGCCGGCGGCGGTTTGACGATCTGGCCGGCGACTCACGACACGGATGGATTCTTCGTCGCCTCGCTGCGCCGCCAGGCATAGCATTTCTCCTGGTGCGAACGCTCGGGCGGAAGCGTTTGGCGCAGATGCAGAGTTTTTCGTTGCGACCCGGGGCGCACTTCCAACCATCGCGCCAGCGTGCTTCCCGACAACGAATATCGCATCAAGCTCCAGGTCTTCGAAGGGCCGCTCGACCTGCTGCTCTTTTTGATCCGCAAGAACGAGATCGACATCTACGACATCCCCATCGTCTCGGTCACGCGGCAATACATCGATGCGCTCCATGCGATGCAGCAGCTCGACCTCGAGCTCGCCGGCGAATTTTTCGTGATGGCCGCCTCGCTCATGGAAATCAAAAGCCGGATGCTGCTGCCCAAGGGCGAAGCCGCGATCGACCCCAACGCCGACGACGAGGAGGTCGATCCGCGCTGGGAACTCGTGCACCAGCTCATCCAGTACAAGAAGTTCAAGGAAGCCGCCGCCCAGCTCGACGAGCTCGCCCGCCTGCGCCAGGACCGCATGGACCGCTATGTGGAAGCCGTGTCGATCCGGCACGACGAACGCCCGCTCAAGAGCGTCGACCGCATCGAGCTCTGGAACACGTTCAACCTGGTCCTGCGCCGCCTCGCCGAAAAACTGGTGGTGGGCGAGATCCAGGACGAGCAGGTGACCGTGGCCGATCAGATGGAATGGCTGTTGCTCCGCGCGCGGACGGAAAAGCATTTCGTGTTCACGCAACTCTTCCCCGGGAAAGTCACCCTGCGCACGCTGGTCGCCACTTTTCTCGCGGTACTCGAGCTGGCCCGCCTCAAAAAGCTGCGCCTCAAGCAGGATGAAGCATTCGCGGATATCGGCATCACCGTGGTCGAGGAAAACGCACTTGAAACCGCGCCTGTGCCCAACACGGTAACCGCGTGACCAAAAAGAAACGCAAACCACGCGCCGGTCTGCTCGGCGTCGGCCTCGACAACGAGGACGGTCATAAACGCATCACCTCCGGCGAACAGTTCCTCCTCGTGGGCGGCTCGGAGGAGACCCACGAGCGCATGACGGAGACGGTCGTGAAAACATTCGAAGAGCTCAAGCGCCGCGACCGGCAGCTCGAAGAGGTGGAACCCAAGGAGCTGGCGGACATTCTGAAAAAGTCCTCCCCCAAGTAATTGCCGCCCGTTTGCGTTCACGGCCAATACGCACTATCTTTTCCCATGTCCGACAAAATCGTCAATCTGACCACCGACACTTTCAAAACCACCATTGCGGGTGCCACGACGCCCGTGTTGGTCGACTTCTGGGCGCCGTGGTGCGGCCCGTGCAAGGCCATTGCACCGATCCTGGAGGAGCTCGCGGAGGAATTCGCCGGGAAACTGCGGATCGCCAAGGTCAACATCGACGACAACGCGGAGATTGCGACCGAGCATGGCATCCGCGCCATCCCCACGATGCTGCTCTTCAAGAACGGCAAGCTGGCCGAACAAATCGTGGGCATGCTGCCCAAGGCCGCGCTGAAGGATAAACTTCAGGCGCAATTCTAGCGCGTATTCGATCGCCCGCAGCCGGATGGGTGTTCGCCCCGTGGCCGCCGACGTGAGGAGGCGGAAATTGCAGGCGACAAGCCCAGCCTCGTGACCTCGGCTGCTACCGGCCGGGTCGCCCGGTCAACGACCGGGCCCGCAAATCCGATTTGCTATAACCGGGATGGAGTCTGGATGATCTGCGTGACGCGCCAGCATATGCGCACGGGGGCGATCCAGCCGTCGGCATAGCGGTTGTTATCGCCCGCCATATATATATAGCCGTTCGAAGCAATGGCCACCGCGCGATGAACGATAGTTTCTTTCCCGCTGCCGTCAGGTGCGCGGGTGTAGCAAACAATATCCCCCTCCTTCAAGTCGCGGGCAGAGGCACGCTCCAGCAGCAGGATCGAACATTCATCGAGCGTCGGACGCATGCTGCCGGTGGCCTGCGGATAGGTCCAACCATGATCGGGAGACTGGCCCGTCCAGGCAATGGCGGTGGCGATGGCAGTCCGCTTGTCCAAATTGATTGTCGTGACAGAATTATCACGCGCTATTGCAGTGCTTCCGCTTGCTAATAGGACGCTTAGAAGAGCGTAGAGTATGGGGTAGCTCTTCATCTGTCAAAAATCGGTTATAATGGTCCGGTTGGGGGCACGAACCGGGTCAAAGGGCCGAATCTCCCGCGGCAAAATCCGACTTTCCGGGGATGATGCGGTCATCCCGCTATTAACATGGGGCGAGTAATATATTGAATAGGCCCTATAAGTATTGCTCTCTATAGTCCTTTCGCCCTCCGTTGTATGCCGGATATGATCAACCTCGGACCCGTCGGCAACCAGACGCCGGGCAATTACATAAGCGATGCCGCACCGACGCCGGAGCCGAATACGATGGCCCGACCATTGGCACCGGTTTTCGGTGCTGCGACCGTCGCAATGACGCCCGTTGACCCTATGGCCTCTTGTTTCGTCTTGTTCTCGACTACGATGCATGCCGTTTCCATCGGCCTGCACATCAACAGGTGGATAGGTATAAACACCTATTAAGAATTTACGCTTTTGTCCGACCGGGCATCGGCTTGTTTACGCCATACCCTCCGCGATACCGCACCGTATAGCCATTCGGCGCCGCGCCTCCCGCCTATATATAAGCGCGGCGTGCGCTGCCGTGCACGATCTCGGCCCTGCGGGCCAAGACCTTCAGGTTAATACGCCGTGCTGGCGCGGCTCAACCCGCCTCACTATATCATTCGTATTCCGTGCCCCAACCGCTTCATTATCCGAAGACGATCCAGCCAGAGAGCACCACCGCATAGGCGGCGAGATAGAGACCGGACTGGCTGAGCAGGCGGAGAAAGTCCTGCGGCGTCTCGGCGCGCTTGAGCATCACGTACTGGTGGGTGGCGCCAATCGCCAGGATCGCGATGGGTACGGCCAGTGTCGTCAGCGATGCCACCCCATGCGCCGCCAGGAAGATCGGCGCTGTGAGCGCGATCGCATGGGCCAGCGCGAACTGGGCCCGCGCAAAATGCCGCCCGTAACGGACGACGAGCGTGCGTTTGCCGGCCAGGCGGTCGGTTTCGACGTCGCGATAGTTGTTTACGACGAGAATATTCGTCGTCAGGGCGCCGATCGCCACGGCCGCGATCATCGCGGTCATCGTTACGGTTCCCGCCTGCACGTAAAACGTCGTGCCCACGGCCACGAGGCCGAAAAACAGGAAAACGAAAATATCGCCGAGCCCGTGGTAGCCGAGCGGATAGGGGCCGCCCGTGTAGGCGATCCCGCAGCCAATGCACGCCATGCCGATGACGAGCAACCACCACCCGCCCCACGCGAGCAGTGTCAGACCGACGAGAAACGCCGCGCTGAACACACCTCGCATCGCCCGCTGCATCGCCGCGGGTGTCACCCACCCGGCCGCGACTGCGCGCCGGGGGCCGATGCGATCCGCCGTGTCGGCCCCGTGGCGGAAATCGAAGTAATCGTTGGCAAAATTGGTGCCGATCTGGATGAGCAGGGCGAAGACCAGGCAAATCGACGCCGCCCATCCGTCGAATTTTCCCGCGCGCCCGGCCAGCGCCGATCCGACGACCACCGGCGCCACCGCTGCCGACAACGTACGCGGCCGCGCCGCCGAGATCCATACCTGCCAGCGGGAGGGGTTCACGCGAGAGCGCCGCTTTCCGCCGTTCTTGGCGACTTGTTCTTGAGCATGAGTTGCTCTTTCATCAGCAGGCTGACGACCACGGGCAGGAAGACCAAAGCCGCCCCCAGCAGGGTCATGACGGTGATCGTCCCCAGGAACAGGTAGGAAAACCCGGCCAAGGCGATCGCCTGCACCAACAGGAACGTTTC
>DATJPQ010000265.1:0-2135 GCA_035506315.1 Opitutaceae bacterium | reverse complement strand
CCGGCGCGCCTGAAACGCGCGATTGTGCACCGCCGGAGAAATGGAATGGCGGATCGGGTCGGCGATTACACCGTAAATCTTGGCGGATTTGTTCAGCTTTTCCACCCGGTAGAGGTGCCGCAGGTACCGGGCGCTCACCTGCCCGGCCGCCGTGCCTTCCGCAAACATCGGCGCCGCGTACGTGAATATGGCGCCGAAAACCGGCGAAAGCACCCGCGTCGGAAATCCCAGCTCGCCCATCGCCAGCACGATCATTTTGACTTTCGACAGCACCTTGGGCGCCGCCAGCACGCGTACGTTGTCCGAAGGTTTCCGTGCGGTCGTGACTACCTTGTAGGCATCGGCGGAGACGCGGAGCACGCGGTTCACCACCGTGTCCATCGGCGGCGTCGCTTCGAAATTGTGATACGAGACGATCACCAGCGCCCGTCCGCGGAAGTGACCCAGCCGGTCCATCGCCACCTCGGCTGTCTCGATCTCCACGTCGATCGCGTGAGCGCCGTTGGCGATGGCGCTGTCCAGCACCGCCAGTTGCTCCTCGATGCTGCCGTTGAACTTTCCGTGATTCTGGTGCCGCCGGCATGTCGCCAGGATCGTGCACTCCGGGTGCTGGTCCAGAAACAGCCGGATAGCCTCCGCGCCTTTCAGCGGCTGATCGAGAAAATCCAGGCGAAATTCCAGGAACGCCTCCCCGGCCTCGATCTCACGACGGGCGTGGTCGAGCAAAGTTGGCACGTCTGGCAGGCCCAACGCAATGCAAATGCGCGGGAGCGACCTGGTCTGCGGCATTTTTCCCAAAAGAAAACTTAGAATACCACAGGGTTATAGGCATTCTAGTCCGAAATGGATTGCGTTGCAGCGGGTCGGCCGATGCTCGAGGAGGCTGCGCAACCTGCCTCCGTCGCCCGGGTTGCCGCGGGTTTCGGGCGCTACCATGGGCGTGATGCTTCTCAGACTGGCGGCTTTCGCCGGACTCGTCCACGCGGCGTGTTGTGCCGGCGAGTTCCGCGTCTCCGTTTATGGCGCGAAGGGCGACGGCAAAACGGTGGACACCGCCGCGATACAGAAGACCATCGACGCCGCGGCCAGGACCGGCGGGACCGTGGTTTTCACCCCCGGCGTCTATCTGACCGGCTCTCTATTCCTCAAGAGCGGAACCCACCTGCGCATCGACCGGGGCGTGGAACTGCGCGGCGTCCGCGATCTCGCCGCCTATCCCGTCATGGACACCAGGATCGCCGGAATCGAGATGCCGTGGCCCGCCGCGCTCCTCAACGTGTACCGGCAGTCGCACGTCAGGATCTCGGGCTTCGGAGTCGTGGACGGCGACGGCAAGGTATGGTGGGACAAGTATTGGAAGATGCGGCGCGAGGACTACGAGCCCAGGGGCCTGCGCTGGGCGGTTGACTACGACTGCCGGCGGCCGCGCCTGGTCCAGATCTACGACTCCAGCGACGTGGACCTCTCGGGTCTCACGTTCAGGCGTTCCGGCTTCTGGACGGTTCACATCTGTTACTCGCGGCGCGTCTTGGTCGCCGGGCTGGTGATTCGCAACAACGATCCCGCCGACGGCCGCGGCCCCAGCACCGACGGGATCGACATCGACTCGTCTTCGGACGTCGCCGTGCAACGATGCGACATCGAGTGCAACGACGACGCCATCTGTCTCAAGGCCGGACGCGATGCCGACGGTTTGCGCGTGAACCGCCCTTCGCGCAACGTGACGATCCGTGACAACGTCGTGCGCGCCGGCGCTGCCGGTGTGACCTTCGGGAGCGAGACTTCGGGCGGCATCCGCGATGTCGCGGTGGACCGCCTCGAGGTCCTGTCCGGCGTGCCCAGCGGTATTCTTTTCAAGTCCGCCGGCACGCGCGGCGGCACCATCGAGAACATCGACATCCGCGACGTGACCTTGCGCGGCGTCAACACGGTCTTCAGCGTGACGTTCAACTGGAACCCGAGCTACAGCTACGCGAAGATGCCCGGCGACGTCGCCGACCCGCCTGCTCATTGGCGCGTTCTCACCCAACCCGTGCCGCCTGAACAGGGGCTGCCCCACCTGCGCAACGTCCGCGTCGCAGGCATACGGGCCACCGGCGCGCGGCGGGCGTTTTCGGTTGCGACCTATCCCGATT
>DATJPQ010000264.1:0-16433 GCA_035506315.1 Opitutaceae bacterium | reverse complement strand
GCGTTGCCCGGAGCAGTCCAGAGCAAGGGGGCATTCATGACGGGCCAACGCGTAAGCCGCCGTCAGAACGGGAGCAAGGATTTTTCTGGGCGCATGAAGGCAGAAAACGAATACGGTCCGAGGACGTCGGAGCCGGTTTTGCCCGGCCAACGGTCGGGCCTCCAGTCAGCGAAACCCGGGCGGTTCGTCTCGCAACAGACCTGCGCCATGAAAAAGCCGGAGGCGGGGAGCCTCCGGCTTTGAAAAGGGAGCGGCGCGTTATGCTTGCCCGCCGTGGCGGGGATAACGCGCCCTACCGGTGATTATTGCTGGGCGGGCGCGGCGGGTGTTTCAGCCGCGGGAGCGGCAGGAGCGGCGGCAGCGGTCTGTTGGGCGGCCTGCTCACGTTCCTTCATCGCCGCTTTGCGCGAGAGGCGGACCTTGCCGGTGCGCTCGTCGATGCCCACGCACTTCACCCAGATGGAGTCGCCCTCCTTGACGACGTCCTCCGTGCGACGAACGCGGAAGTCGGCGAGTTCGCTGATGTGCACGAGGCCTTCCTTGCCGGGCAGGCACTCGACGAAGGCGCCGAATTCCTTGGTGGAGGTCACGCGGCCATTGTAGGTCTTGCCGACCTCGATCTGGGCGCCACCGCCACAGAGAGCGTCGATCTCCTGCACGGCGCGGTTCATGGCGTCGGCGTTGTTGGAATAGATGAAGACCTTGCCGGAGTCGTCCTCGGCGATGTCGATCTGCGCGCCGGTGACCTCGACGATGCGGCGGATGGTCTTGCCGCCGGGGCCGATGAGCAGGCCGATCTTTTCCGGGTTGATCTGGATCGTCTGGATGCGTGGCGCATAGGTGCTGAGGTCCTTGCGCGGAGCCGGGATGGCGGCGAGCATCTTCTTGAGGATTTCGATGCGGGCGTCGCGGGCCTGGAAGATGGCGGCCTTGGCGATCTCGACCGGCAGACCGTTGATCTTGAGGTCGAGCTGGAAGCCGGTGATGCCCTTGGTGGTGCCGGCGAGCTTGAAGTCCATGTCGCCGAAGTGATCTTCCTCACCGAGAATGTCGGTGATCGTGACCCATTTCGAGATGGAGCCGTCGGTGGCATTTTCCGTCATCAGGCCGCAGGAAATGCCGGCGACGGGAGCGATGATGGGCACGCCGGCGTCCATGAGCGAAAGGCAGCCGCCGCAGATCGAGGCCATCGAGGTCGAGCCGTTGGAGGCCATGATCTCGGAGACGACGCGGATGGAGTAGGGGAAGTTGTCCTCGGGCGGGAGCACGGGGACGAGCGAGCGCTCGGCGAGGGCGCCGTGGCCGACTTCGCGGCGGCCGGGCGAACCGAAACGGCCCGTCTCGCCGACGGTGAAGGGCGGCATGTTATACTGGAGAATGAAGCTCTTCGAAGTGGCGCCGCCGGTGAGGCCGTCCATTTCCTGGGCCTCCTTGGTGGGGCCGAGGGTCGTGATGACGAGGCCCTGGGTGTCGCCGCGCTGGAAGAGCGCGCTGCCGTGGACGCGGGGGAGCACGCCGACCTCGCAGGAAATCGGACGGAGCGTTTTGGCGTCGCGGCCGTCGGCGCGGACACCGCGCTCGAGGACGGTCTTGCGGTAGGCCTTGTATTGGAGGTCCTCGAAGACGACGTTGAGGTCGACATCGGTGAATTTGCCTTCGCCGAGCTCGGCGAGCAGGGCGGCCTTGGCCTCTTCCTTGAGGGCTTTGACGTTGTTGGAGCGCACCGTCTTCTCGAAGCCGAAGATGGCGGCGGAAATGCGCTCGGCGGGCACGACGCGCTCGATGATGGCGCGGGCCTCGGGGGTGGCGCCGACCAGGTCGAACTTGGCCTTCGGTTTGCCGGCGAGGGCGACAAGCTGGTTGATAGCGGCGATGATCGGCTGGATCGCCTGGTGGGCGAACTCGAGCGCTTCGACGAAGCGCTCCTCGGTCAACTGGTCGGCGCTGCCCTCGATCATGAGCATGTCCTTCGCGTTGCCGACGTAGATCAGGTCGAGCGTGGACTGGAACATCTGCTCGATGGTGGGATTGGCGACGAACTGGCCGTCGATCTGGGCGACGCGGACGGCGCCGATCGGGCCGTTCCACGGAATGTCGGAGATGGCGAGCGCGGCGCTGGCGCCGTTGACCATGCACATGTCGGACTCGTTCTTCAGGTCGGCGGTGAGGAGCAGGCCGATGATCTGGACCTCATTGAGGAAGCCCTCGGGGAAGAGCGGGCGGCAAGGGCGGTCGCAGAGGCGCGAGGTGAGGATTTCCTTCTCGGTGGGGCGGCCTTCGCGCTTGAAGTAACCGCCGGGGAAACGGCCGGCCGCGGCATACTTTTCGCGGTAATCGACCGTGAGGGGGAAGAAGTCCTGGCCGGGCTTCATGGTGGTCGCAGCGGTGGCGGACACGAACACGGTGGTCTCACCGACGGAGACGGTGACGGCGCCGTTGGCGAATTTGGCGAGGGTGCCGGTGTCGAACTTGATCCCCAAACCGGGGACGGTAACGGAATGTTTCTGATTCATCTTATTCTAGCGGGTTTCGTCTTTTGCTTTTTCTGTAGGAAAGGGAGGGCGGTACAGGGCCGCGGAAGGAGCGCAGGTGGAAGGCCTGCTTTGGCGTATGTGAGGAGGGCAGGCGGAAGGCCTGCGGGTTGGGAAGGGTGACCGCCCCCGGACGCGCAGGTCGGGTGGGCTGAGCTTCGCTCTGCGGGGTCAGACCCGAGAGATTTCTGACTGACGCCCTGGTTGAGGGTAGGGCGGATTATCCTTAATCCGCCGCGGCGCGTTAGGGATAACGCGCCCTACCTCGGAAAGAGTCAGTCAGAAATGTCCCGTGTCTGGCAGCGATTTCGTCGGAGAACGAACACGGGCGGTTTGATCGGCAAACCGCCCGTGAGCAAAGGGTCACTTGCGAAGGTTGAGCTTCTGCAAGATCTCGTTGTACTTGGGGAGATCTTCGCGCTTGAGGTAATCAAGCAGCTTGCGACGGCGGGAGGCCATCTGCAGAAGGCCACGGCGGGAGTGGAAGTCTTTGCGATGCGTGCGCAAATGCTCGGTCAAGTGATTGATCCGGGCGGTGAGCAGCGCGATCTGGACCTCGCTCGAGCCGGTGTCCTTGTCGTGCGTTTTGAACTGGGTGATGATTTCGTTTTTAACAGGTAGGGCCATGATGGTTGGATGAGTTAGCACGTCTGCAGGAGGCCTCGCGGCCCCGTGCCGCCCGCTCTCGCCGCGGGGTATCCGCGGCGCCAGCCGGCGTCACCGTTCTCATCCCGGCCGGAGCCGGGACCAGACATGGTGGAAGTCCGCAACCGGCGGATATCCACTGACGCAAGAGCGAGACAATCTGGAGGAGGCCGGGTACGCGCAAGCGAAAAGTTGCGGAGCAACTTTTCAGTGCTGAGTTCTGGGTTTCGGGTTTTGAGTTGATTGCGACGCAGGGGATTAGCTCAAAACCAAAGACCCAGAATTCAGAACCCGGAACCACAAACCCGCAAAGGGTTTGCTATCCGGCGCGGATGAGCAACGAGCGGATATGGCCGCAACCGGGGAGCTGTTGGATCTTCTCCAGGATGGTTTTGCGGTAAAGGAAGAGCTCGTTGCGGACGACGGAGTGCGAGGCAAGGATTATGAGGCGGCAGCGTGCGTCGATCTGCGCGGCATGGGCGTAGGAGGCGTTGGCCGGGCCGACGATGTCCGTCCAGTGCTCGCGGATGCTGTCTTCGGGCGAGTGCTGGCCGATGTGATGTCTGGCCAGCAATTCCTGGACGAGCGGGGCGAGTTCGCGGGTCGCCCGGCGCTTCATTTTCCGTGGCTCGGTAAACGGCACACCGCGCAAGTCGCCGATCAATTCTTCGGCGGCTTTGCTGAACTGGTAGGGCTCTCGCGGCATGAGGGAAAAATGGCGGACTTGCGGGCCAATCTAAGTCCGGTGGGCGGAGAACACGAAGTTATTGCAGTATCCGGGTTGCTTGGCCGCGCGCTGGTGTTTGGCGACATCGAACTCCGCCAGCGGGGCGAGGCGTCCCTCGTGAAAAAAGCGGCCGGTATAGCCGAGGCTTTCCAGATAGGCGAAGACCTCGGTGATCGAATGGGCGCCGTGGTGCCGCTGTTCGCATTCGAAGAGCAGCACAGGCCGGTCGCGGCACAGCATCTGCTCGGCACCGCGGAAAACGTGCAGCTCGTGGCCCTCGACATCGCATTTCAGGAAGCCCACCGCCTGTCCACGGCCCGGAAGATCGCGCAGGAAACGGTCGAGCGTGATCACGCGGACCTCGATGGCATGGCCCGTGGCGGTGGCGGTGCTGGTGGCTTCGAGGGAGGCGCCGGGCGAGGGGCGGCCATCGGTCGGAATGTGCAACTGCATGGCGCCCTCGTGGTCGGACACACCGGCGTTTTCCACCGTGACCCGCGCGGGATCGAAACTGCGTTGCAAGTTGCGGGCGAGCTGTGGCTGGGGCTCGAACGCATACACGCGCCCCGTCGGGCCCACACCGCGCGCAAGCCAGTAGGTATAGCCGCCCTTGTGGGCACCGACGTCGATCGCAGTCATGCCCGGCCGGACCTGACGGCGCACAAAAGCGATCTCCGCAGGATCGTTTTTCCACCGGTAGCGGTAGGCGCGATAGAGCAGCCGGAGCCGCAGGCGCCAGCGGGAAACGTCAGGAGCCGGCGCGGTGGATGCGTTCATAATGGCAGGCGTACCGAAGGAACGTGTAGTAGGACGTTGCCACCGCCGCCACGAAACCGGGGAACCCATCGAGGAAGCCCCGGCGCAGGAAGTAGGCGCGGAGGAAACGCCAGACCGGACGGAAGAGCGTGGCGCCGAGTGACCAGGGCCGGTTCTGTTCCGTTTGTTTTTCGGCGAACAACCGGGCGTATTCCAAAACCTTCACGTGGTGCGCACCGATGGTCGGATAAGGATGATGAAGCAGATCCCCGCGCAATGTGGCGACCGGGCCGTTGCACTCTACCTTCTCGTGGACAAAAGCGTCGCCGCCCCAGCGTGCCTGGCCGCGATGTAGCAGCCGCAGGCTCAGGTCGGGATACCAGTCGCCGTGACAGATCCAGCGGTTGATGAACCAGACCTTGCGCGGAAACTGCGCGCCGGCGAAATGGGCGTCATCGCCTCGGGAGAAAAATGCCTCCACTTCGCGGCGCAGTTCGGGTGAGACCAGCTCGTCGGCGTCAAGCGACAGCACCCAGTCGTGGGCGGCGAGGGCGAGCGCGGCGTTCTTGGTGTCGCGGTAACCCTGCCACGGCAGCGTTTGCACCCTGGCGCCCAAGCGGGCGGCGACGGCGGCGCTGTCGTCGGTGGTGTCGTTCAGCGCGACGACGATCTCCGCAACCCAGTCCTGCACGCTGGCGAGGCAGCGCGGAAGGTTTTGCGCCTCGTTTTTGGCCACGATGACGACGGAGAGGGGAAGCGGATCAGCCATGACGCACGATCAAAAATCAAATTTTCCCGACGAGCGAGCGCGGGATTTGGTAGAGATAGCCGCACGAGCGCCAGGCGCGGACGAGGGCCTTCTTGGCTTCGCCCGTCTGCAAGCCGAGCGCGTAAAGCAGCGCGAGCACCGCGAAAACGAACGCTTTGATGAGATTGCCGGCGAAGCGCGCGAGCAGGTAGCCGGCGGCAGTGCCCTGGCTGGCGCGCTCGACCACGCGGGACCGGGCCGAATCGAACGCATGGCGCGTGGCATAGCGAAAAGTCGTGCGGCTGGCGGGGAGCTGGTGGCGAACTGCCGCGGCGGGTGCGAACCATACCTCGAAACCGGCGGTGCGCACGCGACGGATCATGTCGGTATCGCCGCCGCCAAACAGATTCTTGCCGCTGCGGTCGAGCGCGGTGTGAAAGGGCCCGAGCTTGTTGAAGACCCAGGCGGGGAAAGCCATGTTGGCGCCCATGGGGGACTGGTGCGCGGGCAGCGGGCCCGCGTCCGGGCGAAAATTTAGCGGCGAGTGCCACTCGGCGACCCAGGCCGGCAGCCCGTCGGGAAAGACCGGGATGACTTCGCCGCCCACCGCACCGATCCGCCCGGCGGAGTCAGTGGCAAACGGCGCCTCCAACTGGGCCAGCCAGTCAGGCTCCATCAGGATGTCGTCGTCGGCAAAGACCACGATCTCTCCGCGCGCCTCGGTGATGGCGCGGTTACGGGCATGGTCGAGGCCCTGCTGCGCCTCGACAATATGGCGGGGCGCAGGTCGCGCGCCCGAAAACTCGGTGACGATTTGCGCCGTGTGATCGGTCGAGTTGTTGTCGATCACGAGCACTTCTAACTGATCGGCCGGGAAGGTTTGCCGGACGATACCAGCCAGCGTTTGCCGCAGCAGCTCGGCGCGATTGTAGGTACAGATGGCGACAGTGAGGCGCATGGCGTCGCCAGATGGGATTCGAGGCTTTGACGCAGATGACAAATCAAAACCAGTCGCGGCGGCACTTGCATCACTGCTCATCGAGACTTCATCCAGCGCTCCGTCGCCCCGTTCCCCACACTTCTGCCAGTGCCGTCCACTAATCCACTATATGGCGCCGGTCGTGCCGAACGCCCGCGTTTGTCATCTATTAGATGACAAACGCGTGAGTGAAAATTGATAGTGGATGCCAATTCATTAAAATTTATATATTAATAACTTATATAGTAAAAATGGCTGCTGATAGCACCTAGGTTTGTCATCTAATAGATGACAAACGTTTTTCTGGAAAGGGTTCACTGCAGGATGGTCGTAATCGCTCCGGCGGAAGCATGTGGACGGAAACATGTGGACGGAAGCGGGCGGGCGGAATCGGCGGCGAATCAGGCGAATATCCGCAACGCGGCCCAAACCCAGCCGCTCGGCAAGCGGGCAAACGGGATGCGGCCGAGCTGGAGGGCGCGAATCAGCGGCGCCGGCCGTTCGGCGAAGCGGCGTCTGTAAGAGAGGGCGTTGCGGTAGGTGAAGAATCGTGCGAGCCAGCGGCCGAGACGGGGCGAAGCGGGAAATTGTTCGCGGGCGATGCGCAGCCGCAACAGATGGGTTTCCCGAATCATCGGTGCCCAGGCGCGTTCGGTCCACTGGCCGGCGCCTACGCGGTAGAACGCGCCGACGGTACGCACCACTTCCACGCGTCCGGCGCAAGCGAGCCGGTACCAGAATTCATAGTCGGCCAGCGGGCCGGCGCGCTCGTCGAAACCGCCGAGATGCAGCGCGAGTTCGCGGCGCACGAGCACGCCGGGAAACGGTGTCATCGAACTTTTCAGGAAATAGCGGGGTGGGTACGGCCACACCGCTGGCGTGCCCGTTGGCGCGGACAAGACCGGAGCGACGGCGCCTTGCACGGTCTGCGTGCAAACGGCGGCCAGGTCGGCGCGCAACCGCGGCAGGACCGTGGCGAGATACCACGGGTAGAGGGTATCGTCCTCGTGCAGTACCATGACCCACTGGCCGCGCGCATGGCGCAGGCATTCGTTCCAGTTGGCAACCGGGCCGAGTGCCGGCCGGTTCGGGTGGTAGGAGAAACGCGCGGCGGGAAATTGTTCGACGACGCGACGGTTGTCCTCGGTTTGCCCGTCGTCGCAAACCACCACCTCATAATCCACCGCCGCCGTTTGGGCGGCGATGCTGGCGAGCGCCTCAGCCAGCAGGTGCGGGCGGTTGTACGCCGGGATGCCGAAGGTGATGAACGGAGTCATGGACGGCGGGCGTTGCAGGCTCCTACAGTCGTTGTCGATCTCGGGTGCAATTTCAAAGGGAACGGGCCGGCAGGCTGGCGAACAGCGTGCGAACGGCCGCACAGACCTCGTCGACTGGGATGCGACGGACACAGTAACTGCGGTAGGAATCGCTGGGCACGCATTGGCCGGGAGCCACGCAGGCGTCGCCACAAGGCGTCGGCGCCTGCAGGAGAACGTGGCGGTCGCCGACTGGACGCCACAAGGCGACGTTTTGCGAACCGAACAGCGCTACGACCGGCGTGCCGACTGCAGTAGCGACATGCATGGGACCGCTGTCGTGGCAGAGCAACGCATCGGCCAGGGTGGCCAGCGCGGCAAATTGCGGGACGGACAAGGACCGGTCGATCACCAGCTGGTCACTGCCGGCATGGGCAAGAATAGCCTGAAGCATGCGTTCCTCACCGGGGCCCGCGATGAGTACGACCCGGGCATTCAACTCGGCCCGGACGCGGCGACAGACTTCACCGAAACGCTCGGTCGGCCAGAGACGAAAGGGGCTTCGCGACCCCGGATGCACCAGCAAAAAGCGGGTCGGCGCGGGAATTACCGGGCGAAACAGCCGGCCCAGCAGTTCGCGAGCGAAGGCCAGGTCGGCCTCCCGGGGAATGAGGCGGATTTCGTGGGAGACGACGGGCACCTCGGCGGCCGCCAGTACGCGCAGGTAATATTCGGCGATGGATCGTTGTTCGTGCTCCGCCGGCGGATCGATGACACGGTGCGTATAAAGGCCGGTCAGCCGGTGCGGCAGCTCGTAGAACAATCCCGCGCGAAACGGCGCATCCGTCCAGCGGGTGAGCAACGCGGTCTTGGGGACGTTATCCAGGTTGAAAACATGAGTAAAGCGACCGCGGCGCAGCGCGCGCAACGTCCGCCACCAGAAGCCCGGGCTGGCCCCGGACCGGGGCAAAGGCACCACCGCATCGACATCCGGATTGAGCGCCAGCACGTCGGCATAGGCCGGCTCGACGAGCGCCGTCAACCGGGCCTGCGGCCAGTGGAGCCGCAGGTTGCGAAAAATCGGACCGAGCAGCACGATGTCGCCGAGATAGCGGCGGCGGATGACCAGAACATTGTGGGTGGAGGCGGACATCGGCGATGATTCCACGAGAGGCGAACTGGCGGCAGACGGCAAGAGCCGAGCCGGCACGGAAGATTACGATCTCTTGAGCCTCCAATCGGAGGAAGGGCGGCGGCTGGTGACCTCGCGGCGCAGGACATGTTTGCACCAGACGCGACGCAGATTGGCGAGCGGGCGCACCAACCGGTGGCGCAACCATTCACGGACGTAGGGTCCTCGCCCGAGCAAGGTCATCAGCGTCCGGGCGATCTCCCGCGCCTCGACCGAGGAGGATGCAGTGCGCTGGAAATCGTAGAGCGAGCGAAACAGCAACGGATGCAGTGAGGAAGGCGGGCGATAATCCGCGGGCACGAACCAGGAGAAATAATCGTGCAGCAGCCGCGTGTATTCGGAATTGCCCAGATTCTGTTGTTGGTTGAGTCGGGTCTGTTGGGACGGATGCCAGCGGAAATCGCAAAGCGTCTCCCGGGTGTAAACCAGATCGCCGGCGAGGAGCAGGCGACACCACAACTCGAGATCGACAATCTGGCGGTAGCGCAGGTCGAAACCGGAGGGAGCCAGGGCGGCGCGAAACATCACGGCGGTGGGCTCGCCGACAAAATTATGCGTGGCGAGCAAACACTGGCGACCCACGTGCCGGCCGGCATAGAGACCCTCCTCGGCGAATTGGTCCCAGACCTCGAGGGGTTGCGAATGCGCGTCGACGACCCGCCGCGCGCAGACGGCGAGCGCGGCTTGCGGGTGGGCATCGAGCATCGCCGTGAAACGGCGCAATGCGTGCGGTGTGGCGAGACGGTCGTCGCCGAAAAGGAATTTGATGTAGGCCCCGCGCGCCTGTCCCAGGCACCAGTTCCAGTTGGCCACCATGCCGAGATTGACCGGGTGAAACGTGGCCCGGATGCGCGAATCGCGGATCGCATAGCGGCGGATGATCTCGGCGGAGTTGTCGGTCGAGGCATCGTCGCTGACGATCAATTCGTAATCGGTGAAATCCTGTGCCAACACCGACTCAATCGCCTCGGGCAGATATTGCGCGTAATTATAGGTGGGGATTAAGATGCTGGCTTTGGCGGCCATGGCGTTCGCCCCCCACCGTGGGCGGTTATCGCCGACATGCAATGCCTTTGGCGGGGCGGGGGCGATGCCCCCGCCCATGGCGGACTCAGAGGACGCCCTGATTTTCTTCGTCCGTTCTCTCCACGAATTTCGGAAGCGCGACAGCGCTCATAGCCCGCATATCCAGCAGACTGCCGACGACACTGCAATCGACCGACCACGGACGAACTCTGCAATGGCAGGAGCCGCGAAATACGCGGGCTAGTCGGTCCCCAGCACAAAGACCCCCGTATCGCCTTCCCCCTCCCGGTTGAGCCGGGCCGCGCGCCGGCGATAGTGCGCCCGGGTCGCACGATTCCAAAGGGGCACCTGGAGCGAGGAAATGTCGCGCCGATAGCCGTCACTCATGCGAAAGACCAGGTGGGTGCCGTCGAACTCGTGATGCAATACACGCAGGCCGGCGCGCTGGGCCAGGTAGTTCAGCCCGCGAACGCTCGGGATGCAGAGATGACGCGGAGCATCGAGGTTGTACCAGTCGGCGCCGTATTCACGGTAGGCAAAGCTGCCGGCGACGGGGATGCGCACCAAGATGCGTCCGCCGGCTCGCAGCCGTTCGCGCGCCTGTGTCAACGCCGTGACCGGTTCCGCCAGATGCTCCAGCACGTGATGCATCATGATCAGGTCGAAATTCCCCTGCACGGCCGCCAGTTCCGCCCGGAAAACTCGCAGGCCCGGCTCGTCGATTTCCGCGGCGAGATAAGGATCGACACCCGCCAGCCGGGTGAATCCCAAATGCTGCAGGCGTCGCAGCAATCCACCGCTGCCGCAACCGACGTCCAGAATCTCCGAGTCAAAGCGGGCGCGCCCCAGCCGGGCCCAATGGAAAACCGGATGCTTTCGCGCCACGCGCCATGCGATCTCGCCCGCCAACCGGCCGCGGGACTTGATGAGCCAGGCCGCCCACGCCCGCTGCAACCACCGCATCCACACCTGCCGTCCGGCCGAAGGGACGAGCGAGTAATAATTGGATGGATAAAAACGCGCCAGATCGGCCGGCACTTGCGCGATGTGCACCGAGCCGCAGCGCGGACACTCGCAATAGGTGAAGCGGTCGCGCCAACCGAACATCATTTCCCGGGCCATAAAGGTCCGAAACGCGCCCCGTTCCTCGCAAGCGGGGCAAGTTGACGTGAGTGGGGATTCCTCCATGGACGCAAGGCTACGGTCGTCGGTGGAATCGGGACAAAACAAAACCGCCAAGCACCGCAATCGTCGGATGAATCGAGAAATACCTGAGAACTGGATCCAGCCGTGAGTTTGCGTTGCGCCACCCCTGACAGAGTGTCTTCGCGAGCGATCAATCAGTAGTCGGTCAAATTTTGGCCCAACACCGATTCAATCGCGGACGGGTGACGCGAGGCGTAGTTGGAGGTGGGGATAAGGACGCTGAATCGCGGATACTCCGGGATACCGCACGGACATGGGTGGGGACATGGCTGCAAGTGCAGGATTTTGCCTCCGCCAATGGACGTACCAAGCCCGGCGGACGTTGGCAAAGGGACGGGTCAGCTTGCGTTCCACCCAAAAAAACCGGTACCACGCCGGCCCCACCAATTGCAGCAACATGGGCATCTGCGAGGCCAAACTGGTGGCGTACTCCTGGTTGCGTTGCACCCAGTGGAGCAATCGAAAAAGCTCGCGACGCTCGCGCAAGCGCAACGCGGCGCAGTTGCCGATATAATCATCCCAGTAGTCATGCGCCAGGCGGATGTGCTCTGCCAAACCCAGTTGCTGCCGCTGATTGACCGCAGTCTGTTGCGCCGCATGGCAACGAAACAGGCTGAGTGCTTCGCGGGTATGGACAAGATGACCGTCGCGAAGCAGATACAGCCACATTTCGAGATCGACGGCCTGCCGGTAGTGCGGCGAGAACAACCGCTTCACCACGACGGCGCGGCGAAACATCACAGTGGAGGGTTCGCCGATGCAGTTCTTGAATTGCAGTAGACAACAGCGGGCGACGTCCTGGCCGGAGACCACTCCTTCAAGGGCGATGTCATCGCGCTGGCCCAGTGGATGGGAGTGTTCATCGATCAGTTGTCGGGCGGAGGCGGCCAGCACGGCATCACGATGGTCGTCCAGCATTTGAGCCAGCCTCCTCAGTGCACTGGCACAAGCCAGGCGATCGTCGCCAAAAAGGAACTTCACGTACTCGCCGCGGGCCTGGGTCAGGCACCAATTCCAATTGGCCACCATGCCGAGATTTTTGGGCTGCATCATGACACGGATGCGCGGGTCGCGGACAGCGTAGTAACGCAGGAGGTCGGCCGAGCCGTCGGTGGAAGCATCGTCACTGACAAGCACTTCAAAATCGCGATAATCCTGCCCCAGAACCGACTCAATCGCCTCCGGCAGAAAACGCGCGTAATTGAAGGTCGGAATCAGAACGCTGATTTTAGGCCACGGACACATCGGCCCGATATGTCCGCGCAAAATGGCCTGAGTTCCACGCTAGTCGCCAGGATGGTCACTATGCTGCCGGTCGTAGAGCGAGCGATAGAGCGGATTGCCCGCGTAGAGCGAGGCATGGTTCCCCGTCGCAACGATCTCGCCCTGCTCGAAGACGAGGATTTTCGACGCATCGCGGATCGTGCTGAAACGATGGGCGATGATCAGCACGGTCTTGCCCACGACGAGTTTCTTGAGCGCGGCCTGGATCGCCGCCTCGCTTTCGGAGTCGAGCGCCGAGGTGGCCTCGTCGAGGACAAGGATCGGGGCGTTGCGCAGAAAAGCGCGGGCCAGGGCGATGCGCTGCTTTTGTCCGCCGGAGAGGCGGGCGCCGCGTTCACCCACGAGGGTGTCGTAGCCGTTGGGAAACGCCTGGATGAAATCGTGCGCAAAGGCGTCGCGAGCGGCGGCGTGGACCATTTCGCGCGTGGCGCCGGGGCGGGCGAGCAGAAGGTTGTTATAAACGGTGTCGTTGAAGAGCACCGGATCCTGGGAAACGATGGCGATGTTTTGGCGCAGGTCGGCCAGGCGCAGCGATCGCAAGTCATGGCCATCGAGCGTCACCCGACCACTGACCGGATCGAAGAAGCGTGGTACGAGGTTGGCGAAGGTGGATTTGCCGGCGCCCGACGGACCGACGAGCGCGCAGACGGTGCCGACGGGAATGGTCGCGGAGACATTTTTCAATACCGGCTCGTTGGCCAGGTAGGCGAAGCTGACATTTTCGAAGGCGAGGTTGCCCACGGCGCGGGGCAACGGGCGGGCGTCGGGTGCGTCGGTAATGACGAGCGGGGCGTTGAGGACCTCCTCCAGGCGGTCGAGCGCGCCGAGACCGCGCTTCCACTCGTTGTTCAAGCTGCCCAGTTTTTTGATCGGGTCGTAACACGCATAGATCGCGGTGAGCAGTGTGACGAAGGTCGTTTGATCGAGGTGGACCCGGTACGCGTAAAGGAGAGTGATCGAGATGCCCACCGCGGAGATGATTTCGATGAGCGGCGCGAGCGCTTTTTCGTATTTCACGAATTTCATCTGCGCCCGGATCAACGCCCGCGAGACGAGCGTGAAGCGTCCGATTTCGCGTTCCTCGAGGCCAAAGGCGCGGACTTCCTTCGTGGCGGAAAGGTTTTCGCTCATCCGGTCGGTCACCGCGCCCAGCTCGGCCTGGATCTGCCCGGCGCGGCGGATGAGTTTTTTCCCCACATACCGGATCGGCAGCACGCAGGCCGGAACCACGGCGAGCGCTACCAGCACCAGCATCACGCCCTGCACGTGGTAAGCCTTGATCGCGACGAATACGATGGCGCCGATCAGGGTGGCGGGGCTTTTGACGATCTCATTCGCCGCGGTGGTGAGCGTAACCTGGAGCTGGTTGGCGTCGGCCAGCCCGCGGGACAGCAGGTCGCCGGTGGAATTTTTTTGGAAAAACGACAACGGCAGGATTTGCAATTTGCGGAAGAAATCGAGCCGGAGCCCCTCGAGCACACGGGTGCCGACGAGCTGGATGATATAGGTGTTGAGGTATCCGGCGATGCCGCGAACCAGGAAGACGGCCGGCAGCCACAGGCCAATGAGCAGCAGCTGCCAGTATGAGAGCGGCGCCGGCTGCAGCGAGAAGATGACCGGGAAAACCGTGTTGGTCATCAACGGCAGACCGGCGCCGGTGGCGACGCCGGACAGCACGCCGCAGAGAATGCCCAGCACCAGCAGTCCACGGTGCGGGCGAAGATAGCGGAAGTAAGGGCGGAAGCGGCGCATCAAAGGCGGTGAATGGCTATTGTGGGCTTTGGGGTCAATGTGTTCCACCATCAATCTTTCGCCGCCCGCACGTCGAGGGCGTCACGCAGGCCGTCGCCGAGAAAATTCAGCGAGAAAAGCGTGAGCGAGAAAATGCCGCCGGGGAAGACCAGCAGCCACCAGAACTCTTCCATCTTTTCGGCGCCGTCCTTGATCAGCGTGCCCCACGAACTCATCGGCGCATCGACGCCGAGGCCGAGAAAACTGAGGAACGCTTCGAGCAGCATCACCGCCGGGATCGTGAGCGTGGTGTACACGACCACCGGTCCCAGCGCGTTGGGGATCATATGGCGGAAGATAATCCGTCGCCGGCTCAGGCCGAGCGCGCGGGCCGCCTCGATGTATTCCATTTTTTTGATCGATAAAATCTGGCCGCGGACGATGCGCGCCATGGTCAGCCACTCGACCGCGCCGATGGCGACGAACAGGAGCAGAATCTTGCTGAAGCCCTGCAACCCGGCGAGCCACCGGTACTGACCGAACCACGCGTCGAGCCGTTGCATCGGTTCCTTCAGGAATACCATCGCCAGGATCACGAAGATCGTGAAGGGCAGGGCATAGATGATGTCCACGAGGCGCATCATCGCCGAGTCGAGCTTGCCGCCCACATAACCGGCCACGGCGCCGTAGCTCACGCCGATCGTCAATGCGACCAGCGACGCGACAAGCCCGACCATGAGCGAGATGCGGCCGCCATAGAGGATGCGCGCCAGCAGGTCGCGCCCGAGGGTGTCGGTGCCGAGCCAGTGCGCGGCGCTGGGCGGCGTGGCACCGAGCGCGAGCGTCTGCTCCCGGTAGGACTGGGCGAAAAGCGGACCGAAGGCGCAGAGCAGTGCGAGCACGATGAGCACGGCCCCACCGAAGACCGCCAGCCGATTTTTTCGCAGGCGATGCCAGGCGTCCTGCCAAAGCGAATGCCCCCGCTCGATTTCGACGGGTGTCGAAATCGGCAAGAGGCCGGATTGCTGTTCGTGCGGGTTCATGCGCCAGATTCGTGATGGCTCATTCGAATTTCAGCTTGGGGTTCAGCCACACCTGGACGACGTCGACGGCGAGGTTGAGGACGACGATGAATCCTGCGTAGAGGAGCACCGTACCAAGCACGAGGGTGTAGTCGCGGTCGAAGGCGCTCGTGACGAACTCGCGGCCGAGGCCGGGAAGCTGGAAGATAGTTTCGATCACGAACGAACCGGTGAGGATGCCGGCGACGGCCGGGCCGAGAAAGGAGACGACCGGCAGGAGACCGCCGCGCAGGGCGTGCTTGAAAATCACGCGTGCTTCCGAGGCGCCCTTGGCCCGGGCAGTGCGGATGAAATCCTGGTTGAGCACTTCGAGCATGCCGCCACGGGCGAGGCGTGCGATATACGCGGCATAAACCAGACCGAGCACGAGCGCCGGCAGCACGCAGTCCCGGGCGGTGTACCAACCGGAGGCGTTGAACCAGTGCAGATAAATGGCGAAGACGAGCACCACCAGCGGTCCCATGACGAACGTCGGCACGCAGATGCCGACCATGGCGAATGACGAGCTCAGGTAGTCGACCCAGGTGTTCTTACGCACGGCGGCGACGATGCCGGCGGTAAGCCCGAGCGCGAGAGCGATGACGAGGGCGAGCAGGCCGAGTTCGAGCGAAACGGGCAGCTTGTCCGCGATGATCTCGTTGACGGTGCGGTTGGAGTATTTGAACGACGGGCCGAGGTCGCCGTGCGCCAGGCTGCCGAGATAGTCGAGGTACTGGCGGTAGAGCGGCCGATCCAGGCCGTAGTGCGCCTCGAGGTTGCGGAGGATCTCCGGCGGCACGGCCTTTTCCGCCGTGAACGGACCGCCCGGCACGAAACGGATCATGAAGAACGTGGCCGTGACGATTACGAACAGGACGGGTATCGTCTCTAGCAGGCGGCGGGCGATGAAGCGAAGCATCGGGAAGAAGTAAGCGCGAAAGTGTAAGCGAAAGGAAGGGGAGACGAGGAAACATTTCCAGGGGACAACGAGGGCCAGCATGACACCAAAGCCATGGCTTTTCATGCCAGAGCCGGGGAGGGACAGGTGGAGCGGCTTGTCCTCAAGACGCTCGACGCGCATTGAGCTTGCCCGCCGTGGCGGGGACAACGCGCGCCACCATGGTCAACCCATACACGAGGCTCAATCATTCTCCTGCCGCGACACGTCCTTGTAGAACCGTGTCCACAGCGCGTCCTCCTGCCAGCCGCGGACGGCCGGGTTCAGGAGAAAATTCTGCGCATTGAAATACAGCGGCACGACGGGGCATTCTTCGGTAAGCCGGGACTCGGC
>DATJPQ010000263.1:0-5459 GCA_035506315.1 Opitutaceae bacterium | reverse complement strand
TTTGAAATCGATACGCCCAACTCCACCCGGCAGGCGCACTCGCCCAGCCCCCTCGACAGCGACGAACACGTCGACGCCGACAATGGCCGGCAAACATTGAGTTGGACCGCCGCGGTGACGGCGATTTCCCACAATCTCTACTTCGGTACCAGCCTGTCCGCCGTCACGGCGGCCACTCCCGCTGCGCCCGAATTCAAGGGCAATCAGACCGCCACGACCTTCGCCGTCTCCAGCCTCAACAGCGCGCTCACCTACTATTGGCGCGTCGACGAAGTCGACCTCCTGGGCAATGTCACGCGCGGTACCGTCTGGTACTTCCGTCCCCGCCACCTGGCCTTCCCCGGCGCGGAGGGTTACGGTCGCTTCGCCCGCGGCGGACGCGGCGGCAGGGTCGTCGAGATCACGTCGCTCGCCGACTACGCGCCCGGCGACACTCCCGTCCCCGGCACGCTCCGTTATGCCATCGAGCAGGAGACGGGCCCGCGCACCATTGTCTTCGCCGTCTCCGGGCTGATCACGCTGGAATCGCGCCTGACGATCAACTCGCCCTACCTCACGATCGCCGGCCAGACCGCGCCCGGCAAGGGCATCTGTTTGCGCGAATGGACCATGGGTTTGAGCGGCGCCCAGGATGTGATCATCCGCGACGTGCGTTCCCGTCCCGGCAACATCAGCGGCACCACGATCGACGGCATGGGCATGTCGGGCAGCAATCACTGCATCCTGGACCACTGCTCGGTCAGCTGGTCGATCGACGAGGCCTTCAGCTCGCGTACCGCGCAAAACATCACGCTCCAGCGCACGCTCATCTCCGAGGCGCTCAACATCGCCGGCCACCAGAACTACCCCCCCGGCACGATGCACGGTTATGCCGCCAGCATCGGCGGCGACATCGGCAGTTTCCACCACAACCTGCTCGCACATTGCTACGGCCGCAATTGGAGCCTCGCCGGCGGCCTCGACAGCAACGGCTATTTTTCCGGCCGGCTCGATCTCACCGACAACGTCGTCTACAACTGGGGCCACCGGGCCACCGACGGCGGCGCCATGGAGGTCAATTTCGTCAACAACTACTACAAGCCCGGTGCCGCCACCGATTTTTTCTACGCGCTGAACGCCCAGTACGACAACTTCCCCGGCACGCAGCGTTATTATTTCGCCGGAAATGTCATGCCGGGCCACTTCGATGAAACCAACGAGGCCGCCGGCCGCACCGCCACCGCTTCCACCGGCAGCAGCCTGCCCACCTACCAGAATTTCGTCGACGCGCCGTTCTTCGCCTCGTTCGTCACCACGCAGCCCGCCCGCCTCGCCTACAAGTACGTGCTCTCCGACGTCGGCTGCAACCAGCCCGCACTCGACGACCACGATGTGCGGGTCATCCGCGAGACCCGCGACGGCACCTTCACCTATCGCGGCAGCGTCTCCGGCCTCGCCGGGATGCCCGACACCCAGGCCGACGTCGGTGGCTGGGAAACCTACCCCGGGCTCTCCCGCGCCGCCGACTGGGACAGCGACCACGACGGCCTGCCCGACTGGTGGGAACGCCTCATCGGCACGAATCCCAATTCCCCCGCCGGAGATTTCTCCGACGCCAACGCCGACCCCGACGGCGACGGCTACACCTATCTTGAGGACTACCTCAATTGGATGGCCGCGCCGCACTACGACTGCAGTGCCGGCGGTTCCGTCGATATCGACCTGCGCGGGCTCGCCACCGGTTTTACCGCCAGCCCGCAGTTCGCCGTTTCGGGCGCCGTGGGGGGCGCCGTGTATCTGCTTGCCGACGGCACGACCGCCCGCTTCACCTCGACGGACAGCGCCTCCCGCCTGGGCAAGTTTCTGTTTACGGTCACCGACGGCGAGGGGGACTCATTGACCCGCGAGATCGGCATCCACGTGATTTCATCCGCGGCCGGGGGCAGCTCGACCCTGACCGCTCTCTCGGTGCGGTCCGTGTCGCAGAGCCGGTCGAACCCGCTGATCGTCGGCTTCTCGGTAAGCGGAACCCAGCGCGTATTGCTCCGTGGTGTGGGTCCGGGCCTGGCGGGGTTCGCCGTCGCCAATTTTCTGCCCGATCCCATGCTGGAGCTTTATCACCGTGTTGGCAGTACCGACACCATGATTGCCTCCAACGACGATTGGGGCAGTGGCGATGTGACGACAATGCAGTCGGCGTTCACTGCGGCCGGCACGTTCGGGCTCGACCGCACCAGCAAGGACGCGGCTTTGTTGACCACGATCACCGGCGTCAATTCGGCCTTCGCCTATGACACGGCCGGCCGCAACGGCGTGGTGTTGGTCGAGCTGTATGACGCCGGGAGCGATGGTGCATCGCGGCTCGTGGGCGTTTCCGCGCGCAATTTTGTCGGCACCGGCGAGAACGTTTTGATCGCCGGGTTTGTGATCAGTGGCAACGCGCCAAAGAAGCTGCTCATCCGCGGTGTTGGGCCCACCCTGGCGTCCTTCAGCGTCACCGGCGCACTGGCCGATCCGCGGTTGGACGTCTACAACAGCACGAACCAGTTGCTGGCCGGCAACGACGATTGGACTAGCGGCGGAGTCGCGGCGTTGCGGTCCGCCTTCACGGCGGCTTCCGACTTTGACCTGCCGGACTCCAGCAAGGATGCCGCGATGGTGATTTACCTGGCGCCCGGGCTTTACTCCGCGGTGGTTTCCGGCGTGGGCGGCCTCACGGGCCAGGCCTTGGTTGAAATCTACGAATTGCCGTAGGGCTGGACCTCGCGCCCAGGCCGCTCCTCGATTTGCGGCCCGGACACCCCTCGACAGGTTCGGGGCCTTGAGCTTGTCGAAACGGCGAGGTCCGGCCCTCTACACTCGGAGAATCGGGGCGCCTTCGAGGGCGAGCAACCGGCGTTTGATTTTTTCGCCGAAGGCATAACCCGTCATCGTACCGTCGGCGCCGATCACCCGGTGGCAGGGCACGATCAGGCAGATCGGATTGGTCGCGTTGGCCCGGCCCACGGCGCGCGGTGAGCTGCCGAGCTGCCGGGCGAGTTCGCCGTAGCTGCGGGTCTCGCCCGGGGGGATCTTTCGCAACGCCGCCCAGACGTTCTGTTGAAAGGCGGTGCCTTCTGGCGCCAGTCGCAGGTCGAAGGTGCGCCGTCGGCCGGTAAAATAGGTCTGCAGTTGGGCGCGTGCCGCGGCGGTCCGGGTTTTGTCAGTCAGTAGGTGACATGGCCGGCATCGGCGCTGGAGCGCGGCGCGCCCGCCGAAGGCGGTGGCGACCACCGCGCCATGGGCATCGACGGCGACGGAGAAATCGCCGAGCGGAGTAGGGAAGGTGGTGAAGAAATGATCCGGAGTTTTCATGGGAGCGGGCGGTCGAGTTGCCAGAGGTGGGTGGTGGCGAGGCTGCGGTACGGCGAAAAATCGCGCATGAGGCGCAGCGTTTCATCGCGGTCGGGCCGGTGGTCGAGGGAGAAGAGCGACTGCAGCCCGCTCGTCACCCCGGTGTCGCCGAGCGGTACGCAGTCGAGAAAACCGAGCGAACGCATCATCAGATAGTTGACCGACCACGGACCCAGACCGTGTACGGCGAGCAACGTGCGCCCGGCGCGCGTGGCGGACATTGTGAGCAGCTTGGCGAGATCCAGCTGGCCGCTGGCGACGAGCCGGGCGGTCATTACGACGTAATTCGCTTTCTGGCGTGAAAACTGGAGCGGCAGCAGGTCAGCGGGCTCGATCCGCGCGATGGCTTCCGGCGTCGGCGGAACGTAAAGTCCGTCCTCAAGCGGATGGCTCGTGCGTTCGATCAACCGGCGTTTCAGCAGGCACGCGAAGGGGAAATTGATTTGTTGGCCGATGATGGCCCAGAGCAGGCCGTCGAACACGGACGGAGTCTGACTGATGCGCAGGCCGGCCCGGCCCGCGACAAGGCGGGCGAGGCCGAGCTGGCGCACGGCCCGCACGAAGGCGGCGGAATCCTGTTCCAGTCCGGCCAGACCCACCACGAGCGCATGGGCGGCAAACGCCGAACCCGCGGAAATCGCCACGTGCAGTGCCTTGGGCGCAAATTGGAGCGTGAGCACCGCCGGAGTGGCGTCGAGCCAGACGCCGGCGCGATAGGTGTCGTCGGCGAAGCGCTCGGTCACGCTGTGTGGATCGCGGCTCAGCGCGCGTTGGAGGTAGCCCCGCGGATAATCGTCCGTCAGGGCCACGGAAAACGTGCGCGTCGTGCGCAGCTGCCGATAGGCGGCGGGCGTGAGTCCGTTGAACCGGCGGAAATTTTCATGAAACACCGAGAGCGTCTCGAAACCGGCCGCGTAGGCGATGGCGGCGACGGATTCGTCCGTGGTGGCGAGGCGCGTCCGGGCGATGGCGAGCCGGGCGCGCAGCAGAAAGTCGGCCGGAGTCGTGTGGTAATGCTGACGGAACAACTCAAACAACCGGGTCGCGCCGAAGCCGGCCCGGTGCACAACGGCGGCCACACCGGCGAACCGGCTCGGGTTGGCGCGGATTTCGGCGGCGAGCGTCTCGATTTGCTCCAGAACGGGATCGGCGCCGCGCGCAAAATCGTCGGGGTGGCACTTGCGGCACGGCCGCAGCCCGGCGGCGCGAGCCATTTCGACCGAGGGGAAAAACCGGACGTTGGCGCTCTTCGGCTTCCGGGCGCGACACGACGGCAGACAATAGATGCCGGTCGTCAGCACGCCGGTAAAAAAACGACCGTTATAGGACGCGTCGTTCGCCAGCAGGCGCTCATACATTTGTGCGTGAGTCAGCGCCCGGCGCCTGGTTCCGGCCGGAACGGCGGTGTCAGTTCCTTGCGTGTCGACGGGCGACCGTGTGACCGGGCGGGTGGAGGAGGCTTGCACAAGGACAAGGTAGCACGATCGGGCGGGCATGTCGTCCGGATTCCTCCGGTGCAATTTTGTCCGGGGGAACGCGGGTGTCGGCGCCTCGTCCTATTGGAGGGCTGGACCTCGCGTCCAGGCCTTGAATCGGGAAGCGGCCCGGACACAAGGTCCGGCCCTCCTATGAGGAAGCACCGTGCTCCAGGCCGATTTAACGTGTTGGCCGATTTGACCTCCGATATTTGTGTGATTAAACTCACGGCGGTCTAGCCAGCCAATCATCAACTCGTCTTCCCCATGAGCCCGAGATGCCTCTGCAAATTCGGTGTGGTCTGTGTATTCCTCGTATCGCTTCCAGCCCTGTGCGCTGCCGATGCGACACTGTTGCGAAAAACCGGCTCGGTGACTGTGACGCCCAAGGGCGGTCAGGCCACGGAGCTCAATGTGAACGACAAGATACCCGACGGCGCGACCGTCAAGACCGGCCCAGGCGCCGAGGCTTACCTCCAGCCGATCGACGGCGCCGTGGCCACGATGAAGGCCAACACGACCCTGGAAATCGGCACGGGCAACGCGACGATCAACCTGAAATCGGGCAATCTCGTCTCGACGATCGATCCGGCGAAGAAAGCCAATTATTCG
>DATJPQ010000262.1:0-49766 GCA_035506315.1 Opitutaceae bacterium | reverse complement strand
GCATCTGGATCGTAAACCTACTACTCACGCTGCTGACCTGTGGCGTGTTCGCCGCGTGGGCCAAAGTTCGCAAACGTCGCTATCTTCGCGGCAACACCGAGCTGCTCGGCCACCGTTTCGATTATCGCGCCGATCCCCGCCGTATTCTTGTCGGCAACCTGATCGTCGCCACGATGTTTCTCGCCTATGGTTTGTTCGGGGCCGTTTATCCGTGGGTCCGGCTCGGCGCGCTGGTCGTGGGAATCGTCTTCCTGCCCTGGATCGTCGTGCGGTCGCTGGCGTTCAACGCGCACAATACCGTTTACCGCGGCATGCGCTTCCATTTCCGCCGGCCCCTGAGTGGCGCCGTGATGGTCTATCTGTTGGAGCCAATCGCGATTATTTTCACCCTGGGCATATATTACCCGGCCTGGCAGCGCAGCCGCCGGCAGTACGCGATTTCCAACCACCGGCTCGGCGACGCCTTTTTTCATTTCGAGGGGCGCAACGGACCATTTTACAAAGCTTATCTGCTGGCCGGACTGTTCGTATTAGCCATGTGCATACTGGGCAGCATGGTCGTGGGCTTGCTGGTGCAGGCCCGAGACGCCACGCCCACCACCACGTTGTTGATTCCCTTTTTCGTGCTGTATGGCGGGGCGATCTTCGTCGCGCGTCATTACCTGTACGCCAGCCTCTTCAATCATGTCTGGAATCACACCGGGATCAAAGACCATCGTTTTCTCGCCAGCATGAGCATCAATCGCTGGCTGGGGCTCCAGCTCGTCAATCTCGGAGCGATCATTGTCTCTTGCGGGCTGCTCTATCCCTGGGCCGTCATCCGTTCGATGCGTTACGCCCTATCGTGCCTCCACTTTTCTCCCGCCGGCTCCATCGATAAAATCTCCCGGCTCGATGGGCAGCAAGGTAGCGCGGTGGGCGATGCCACCGCGGAATTTATCGGCCTCGATTTCGGTTTATGAGCACGATCGCCACCACTTACTTCGATGGCGAAACCCTGCAGGGGCGGCCGGCCACCCTGGAACTGGGGGTCACGGGCGAAATGAAGGTGCGCATCGCCGACGGGGAGAAGACCTTCCCTCTCGATCAAGTGCGGGTGAGTGATCGCCTGGGCGACATACCCCGCTTCGTCTATCTTACGCCGCGGGAAACCCTGGAAGTGACCGACAACGACACCTTCGACGCCTATTGGTCGACCCAACGGCGCGGGCGCATCGGCGCGTTGATTCACTGGCTGGAAACCCACAATCGCGTCGCCACGCTGGCCACGTTGTGGTTGGTGGTGTTGGTGGCGGGAGGGGTGAAATACGGGCTCCCGGCCCTGGCGCGGCATACCGCAGCGGCCGTTCCCGCCGCCGTGGAAGAACAGGCCGGACGTGTGGCGCTGGTTACGTTCAATCGCATGCTGGGCGCATCGAACCTGAGCCATTACGAGCGCGGTCGCGTACAATACCAGCTCACCCGGTTGTCTGCAGTCCGCCCGTTGCGCACGAAACCTCGCGTCGAGTTCCGCTCGATGGGGGGCTTGTATGCCAATGCCTTCGCGCTCCCCGGAGGCATCATCATCATTTCAGATGAGCTGGTACGGCTCAATCTCACCAATGATGAGATCGCGGCCGTGCTGGCCCACGAATTATCTCACTTGGAACGCCGTCATGGCATTCAAAGCCTACTGCGAAATTCGTATGCCTTTCTGACCGTGGGTGTCATCACTGGTGATCTTTCGACGCTGACTTCACTGGCCGGAACCCTGCCGGTCACGCTGCTCAACAACGGTTATGACCGCGAATTCGAACGTGAAGCTGATGCCGACGCGAAAGCATTGCTCATAGCGGCCCGCATCGATCCTCAAAACCTCGTCTCCATCCTCGAAAAGTTGGAAAAGGCGCGCCCCGCATCCGGAAGAGATTACAGCTACTTGTCCACCCATCCTTCCACGGCTGAGCGTATCCGCGAATTGCAGGCGATTCGCCACTAATCCGAAAATTCTCCCTGGAACTGGCGCAGGGATCAGCGGCGGACGAAACGTTAATTGTGCCATGCCGCGGGCAGGATCGCCTCGGGGCCGACGATGTAGAACTGGTAGTAGAGCCAGAACACCCCCACGCCCAGCAGGGCGAGAAAGAGAATCTCCCCGAGCGTGCCCGCACCGCGCCGGCTGCCCGCGTGCAACGCCCGCACCATCGCCTCGATGGCGGGCGCAACGATGAAGGCCACCAGCGAGCCGCCAAACAGCACCATGCCCATGATGGCGGCGGTGCGTTCCAACGGATCGGCAATGAGGCGCGCCTTGTAGCCGACGACTCCGATGCACAGGTTGAGCAGGAGCAGGCAGCAAGGCAGCACGTAGTAGGTGCGTACGACTTGGGCGGTCTTCATAATCGCTATTGCGGTGGGCTGGTTTCGCGCCAGAATTGCGGCAGCTTCCAACGGAGCGCGCAACTTCGCTCTTACCGATAATCCTCAACCCCGCCGACCCATGCCCTATCTCAAAATCCAGACCAATCTCCCCCTGACAAAAAAAGCCGAGCGCACCATCCTCCAGGATGCCTCCGCACTCGTGGCCAAGGAACTGGACAAGCCCGAGGAGTTCGTGATGATCGCGCTCCAGCCCAACACGCCGATGCTGTTCGGCGGTGGCGACGATCCGGTGGCATTTCTCGAGCTGAAAAGCATCGGCCTGCCCGCCCGCCGCACGAAGGAGCTGAGCCAGTCGCTCTGCGCCTTGATCGAGGAACACCTCGGCATCCGCAAGGAGCGCGTGTACGTGAAATTCATCGACGTCGCCCGCGGCATGTGGGGCTGGAAGGGCGATACGTTCTGAGGCAGAAGTGAAGGTGAGAGTGAAGGGGGACGGAGAAACCGAGCGATGGCTTGCGACGACCGTCTTGCTTTCTTCCCTGCCGCCCCCACTTTCACTTTCACTTTCCCTTTCACTCTCACTTTTCATGCCCACCTACGTTTACGAGACCATCCCGCAAAAACCCCGGCAAAAACCGCACCGCTTCGAGATCAAGCAGTCGATGAGGGATGCGGCGCTCACGCGGCACCCCGACACCGGTGCGCCCGTGCGGCGGGTGATCGCGGGAGGCATCGGCGTGATTACGCAGCGCGCCACCGCCCCGCGCCGGTCCGCCGGCGGCTGCGGCTGCGGCGGCGGTTGCGCGTGTGGCGGCCATCATTGAAGGCGGAGCGATCCGATCGAAAGCAGCCGCCGGCGCCAGGAGGCTGGACGCAGCGAAGGAAATTCCAACAACCTCGTCACCTCGGCTGCTATGAGCGAACATCCGCTCCCTCCACTTCAGTACGGTTTGCCGCGCAGCGGCAAACCGGGTCGCTACAGCTCGTCGTATTTCTCCGCTCGGCCGCGGGCTTTTTCGACCGGGTACTTCCGCGCGTTGGCCACCATCTTCGCTTCGATGGCGGCGGCCAGATCGATGCCGGTCACGTTGGCAAATTCCAACGCGTAGATCACCACGTCCGCGATTTCTTCCTCGATTTTTCCGCGCTTGGCCGGATCGCGCACGAAGGCCTGCGACTGCTCGGGCGTGGACCAGAGAAAATGCTCCATCAATTCCGCCGCCTCGGCCGCCAGCGCCATGCTGAGGTTCTTCGGGGCGTGGAACTGCTCCCAGTCCCGTTCGCGGGCAAAGGCGGCGATACGGCTTTTCAGATCGGCTAGCGTGGTGGTGGCATCGGTGGCAGGCATGGCGGAAAAGAAGTTGTTACGCCGAGCTTGATGACGGACCCCGGCCGGGTTGGCGACGCCGGAATAGGAGCCTGTCGGGTTTACTAATGAACATCTCACCTTCAGTTGGAATTTTATTGCGATGACAGGAATCTGCCTCGACAGGCTCCTTAAGCAGCGCTCCGCGCTGCCAAAACCTGATCTCTCTTTCGGTTTTCCGCCGCCTCGCGGCGGTATAAGGAATTTGCCGTCGGAGCGGATTGTATCGCGACGGAATCTGAGCTCTTTCCGAACTTTTATCCCAAGCCCGACAAATTCCTAGCGTCACCCAAAAGTAACCTGAAAAATCGAAATCGCACTTGGCACGCCGCCTGCAGTGTGCATGTTCCGTCACCGTTCCAACCATGATCCGGTCCACCAAATCTCTTCGCGACATCGCCGGCACTTCGTTTACGAAGGCCACGGCGGCTTATTGTCGCATTGAGATGCGTCCGGTCGTCTCGCGCTGGAACCAGCATACCGACACGGGCTCTCTGGCCAAAACCTCCGCCTAGCGGTCAAGTTAAAAGCCAACAAAAAAGAGAGCCCGGCGGCCATCAGCCTCCAGGAAGCTCCTGCCTTTTTCCTCCCATGCACACGATCAACCTCCCACTCCCGACTACGAGACGCCACCGCGCCAGCGGGCCCGTGCCCGCCGACTTCCGTCAGCCGAATTTCGACTGCCGGGAGCACGCCGATGCGCTGCAGCTCGTCGTTTATGTGCCAGGCGTCACCGCCGCCGGAGTGGAAATCACCACCCGCGGTCCCGACCTTACGGTGACGGCGCGCAAATCGCATTTCGTCCGCGTCAACTGGCAAGCCCTCCACCTTGAGCGAGCGCAACGCGACTACCAATTGCGGCTGCGGCTCGGCCACGGCTTCGATTATGGCAATCTCGAAGCCAGCATCGCCGACGGCATCCTTAAAGTCACGCTGCCCAAGCGGCCAGCGGCCAATACGTTATCGAGACTGCCACACGCGGCTTGAAATGCGGCCCACGACGCGCGGCGCCGGAGTTTGTTGACGGCAACAGGCTCCTGCGCCGGCGCGTCCAGGGCGGGTAATTACTTACTCATTTTTCGCATCAATCGTGTCGATAACACCCATACCAAACATAAGCTTCCCGTAATCCAACATGCGTCTTCCCTTCCATTTTATCCGCCCGGAGTCGGACCCTGCGCCACGAGATCGCGAGGCCGGCCATCTGGTCAGTCACTTGGATATGCAATGGGACCGCCCCGTCTTTCGTGCTCCGACCCTGCCGACGCCGCAGCAGTTGTACAACGAGCTGCCGTTCTCGGTAAATTTCCGCACGCGGGACTGCGCCCGTCGCTAGTCCGGACTTCGGATCCTCTCTCCCGGATGCATCGAACTCGCCGCCGGTGGCTGGAGTGGTAACGTGTTGGGCCTGGCAAGATGAAACGACCACTGGTGCTCTTCGCCATACCCGTCATGCTGCTCGCCAAAAGCGCGACGCTTTTCTACCTGCTGTTCGGCAGCGAAACCGTCTATCGCCCGAGGATGTTATTACAGCCGCTGTTATTTTTGAGCGGTGCCGTCTGGCTCTACGTCCAGCCCAAATGGGCGCGATGGTTGGTCGGTGCCTTCTTTGTCTATGCGATCTTCAGGGAAGGTCCCGCCCTGCTGACCTTCCAAGGTTCGACGATGGATTTGATCCGACGCCCTTTTAGTCTGGGGATGGCCGCCTGGTTTGCCTGGGAGCTGCTGTTGGGTCGCGACACTCGCAGATTCATTGCTGCGAGGAAAGAACGGGACCATTCGCCGGAGTCCGCGTCAGCAGCGGTCACGTTGCCCATGCAGCAATAGGTGCGCCCGCCGCTGGCGAGGCTCATCGCAGATGCCCGCCTCACTCCGGCACGAGCCAGCGCAAGGTCGCGCCGCCGCCCGGTTCCTGGGCAAGACACGTCGCGAGCCCCGGCAGCCAGGCGCTTACCTCGCGGTCGAGCTGCCACGGCGGATTGAGCACCACCAGCCCGCAGCCTTTCATTCTCAAGGTTGAGTTCTCGCCTGCGACCGTAAGCTCCGCCACCCAGGTCGGCGGCAGTGGCAGCGCGCCCAATTCCTCGAAAAACGCCTCCACCCGCGCCCGTTCGGTCAACGGATACCAGACGGCATAAACGCCACTTGGAAAACGCGCCAGCGCATCGCTCAAGCCGGCGGCAACCTGCGCAAATTCATCCTGCGCCTCGTATGAGGGGTCGATCAGCACCAACGCTCGTTTTTCCGGAGGCGGTAGCATGGCGCGCAGCGCGACATAGCCATCCATGGCCTGCACGCTGGTCCGCGGTGCGTGGGCCAGATCCTCGCGCAACGCCGTGCATTCCTCGGGATGTTTCTCACAAAAAACCAGCCGGTCCTGCGCACGGGCCTGCTGCTGCACGAGCCACGGTGAGCCGGGGTAAAATTGCGGCGCGATCTTCACCACGTCCGCCTCCGCGGGCTCGGCGTGGTGGTCATCGCAAGCCCGCACGGCCGCCACGTACCCGGCCACCGCCGGCGCCAACCCGGACTGCCCCCAGAGGCGGCCGATGCCGTCGGGCCACTCCGGCCGGCGCGCGAGCGTATCGCCATAGGCCGCCGCCGCGAGATCGTAGCATCCGCGACCCGCGTGCGTATCGAGATAGAGGAAGCCTTTCTCCTTGCGTTGCATCCCGCGCACAAGCTGCAACAGCAGCGCGTGTTTGACGACGTCGGCAAAGTTGCCGGCATGAAAACGGTGGCGATAGTTCATCCTCGGTAATGCCGGTCTATGACGGCCCCTCCGCAAACGGCGACATCATTCCGGCGGCGGCTGGAGAAACGCATTGCGCCCGCCGGGCGCGCCGAATCTCAATGGAGCCGACCAATTCCCTCTCCGGAATCTCGCACCATGAATGCCTCCGCTTGCATCTTCCGTCATCGGCGTGCATCCGGCCATAACCGGGCCAGGTCACTTTTCCTCTCCATGCGTGGTCTCACCGGCCTCGCCGCATTCTTGGTGTTGTTGGCGCCAGGCGCGATCGGCTCGCACCCGGCCGCGGAACCAGGGCCGGCCATCACGGCGCCGGCCGATGGTGCCACCAATGTGCCGATCAACGTCACGCTCGCGTGGGCGCCGGTCGCCGGCGCAACCGGCTACGACGTCTATTTCGGCGCGGGCGACACGCCTTCCTTCCAGTGCCGTGTCGCCACGCCGACATTTCTGCTGGAGACCCTGACCACCGGCACGACCTATCGGTGGCGCGTAGCCGCCATCATGGACGGCGGAGCGACGAGCGGCGCGTTGCGGAGTTTCACCACCGCTGCGCACGCTGGCCGCGAGGCGATGTTCGCCTGGCCGATCCGCATCGCCAACTCGGTGCGCACACAATACCCGGAACCCGCCAGCCTGCGCAATTGGAACTATACCGAGGGCATGATCATCGATGCGCTCTATGCCATCGCCGTCCGGACCGGACGCACCGGCGATTTCGATTTCATCCGCGCCTGGCTGGATCGCTTTGTCGCCGCCGATGGAACGATCGATCGCGAAGCCTATCCGTTCGAACTTTTCAGTCTCGACCGCGTGCGGCCCGGCTCGGCGCTCCTGTGGATGTACGACCGCACCAGGGAGGAAAAATATCTGAAGGCGGCGTATTACGTCGCCTCCCAACTCGACCGGCAGCCCAGGACGAGCGACGGCGGTTACTGGCACCGCTCTACTTATCCCAACCAGATGTGGCTCGACGGAATCTACATGGCAGACGTGTTTTCCGCGGAATTCGCCGCGCGGACCAACCAATCGAAGTATTTCGACGACGCGGTGCGCCAAATCGCGCTGATCCACCGGCACACGCACGATCCTAAAACGGGCCTCTATTATCACGGGTGGGACGAGACCAGGACCCGGCCATGGGCGAATCCCAAGACCGGCACATCGCCCGAGTTCTGGGGTCGCGCCATCGGCTGGTACGGCATGGCCATGGCCGACGTGCTCGACTGGCTGCCGGCGGATCACCCCGGCCGCCAGGAAGTGTTGCCGATCTTCCAGGCGTATTGTGCCGCCGTGCTCAAATTCCAGGACCACGACACCGCCATGTGGTGGCAGATCGTCGACAAACCCGCCGCGCCGAAGAACTATGTCGAGACCTCGTGTTCGCTGATGTTCGCCTACGCCATGGCGCGCGGTGCGCAACGCGGCTGGCTGCCACCGGAATATCTGGAGCACGCCCGGCGCGCCACCCGCGGCATCCTCAACCACGAGATCGCCCTCCTACCCGGTGACCGCATGGACATCAAGGGCACGGTCGAGGTGGGCAGCCTCGGCGGCAACGGCGGCTTCTACGATTACTACGTCGCAGTGCCGGTGCGCACCAACGACCAGAAATCCGTCGGCGCGTTCATGTACCTGAGCCTGGCGTTGAGCGAAACCGCCAACGACACCGGCCCCGCCAGCCGCGAACTCCCGCGCCGATCACCTTGAACCGCCCCGCAGCCCGGAGCGGTTTTACTCATCGCCCAGGCTGAGGCGGCGCATATGGCCGCTCCGCCTGGGCGTGAGCCAGGTTCTCGCGGGCCTCCTGATAATCCGGGGCCAATTGCACGGCGGCCGCAAACTGCACCACCGCCTCCTGCATCCGGCCCAGCCGGGCGAGCGCCAGCCCCAGATTATTGTGGGCGCGGGGATTTTCGGGCTTAAACCGGAGGGAGGCCTCGTACTGGGCGATGGCTTCCGGCACACGGTCCAGCATGACGAGGGCATTGCCCAGATTGTTGTGCGCCTCCGAATAATCGGGTTTCAACCGCAATGCCTCGGCGAAGGAGCGGACCGCCTCCGGAAAACGGCCGGCCGCGCCCAACTCGCAGCCGTAATCGTAAAGCAATTTCGGATCGGCGGGCGCCTGCTGGAGCGCGATCTCGTACTGCGCAAGGGCTTCAGGCAGGTGGCCGGCGCCGGCCAGCGTGTTGGCCCAGGTATGGCGTGCGTCGACATCGCCAGGCTTCAGCCGACGCCCGGTTTCAAACTCCGCCATGGCCTCCGGCAGGCGGCCCGCCTGGGCCAGGGCGTTCGCCAGGTTGTAATGCGCGTCGGCAAATTCCAGTTTCAGGCTCAGCGCTGCTTCGATTTGCTGGATCGCTTCGGCCGTCCGGCCCGAGCGCAGCAGGGCGTTGCCCAGGTTGTTGTGCGCATCGGCCAACCGGGGCTTGAGGCGCAGCGCCTGTTCGTAGTGGGAGATGGCCTCCGCCGTCCGCCCGATGCGATCGAGGGCGGTGCCAAGGTTCAGGTGGGCCTCGGCGCTGTCCGGCTTGATGCGCAGTGCAGTCGTCAGGTGCTGGATGGCCTCCTCCGGCCGGCCGGCCTTGGACAGGATATAACCCATGTCGATATGCGCGACATAATCGGGTCGCATCTTGAAGGCTGCCTCGTACTCGGAGACCGCCTCGGGCAATCGGTTGGCGTCCGCCCAAGCCCGGCCGAGGGCCAGGTGCGCACGCTCGTTGGAGGGCCACCCGGCCAGATTGTCGGACCAGATTGACTCCACACTGTGATATACCTGGTTGCGCCGGACGGTGACGAGGCCAAGCGCGATCGCGAGCAACACAAACACCGCGAGGCTGCGCCGTCCCGCCAGCGCATGCAGGACGAGCACCACGGGCACGATCACGGCCGCGAGCGGCAGATACATGCGATGTTCCGCCATCGTTTGCGACACTACCGGCACCACGCTGGAGGTCGGCGCGAGGATCGCAAAAAACCAGCAACCGAGGAAACCGCTCCGCGGTTTCCTGATCATGGCCCAGAGGGTGAGTCCGAGAAGGGTGAGCACGACCGCAGCCTGCCAGCATACTTCTCCGAGTGAGTTCACCACCGCCGTGCCATAGTCGAGCACCAGCGGGTGCGGCCAGAACACGAGACGTAGATAGATCGCGATGGCGCGGCATTGGGTCAGTGCGTAATCCCACGACGAGACGCCGAGTCCCAGGCCCGCCGTGCCGTTCCGCGCCGCGCTGCCCCACATCAAAAAGGCGAGCAGGAGCCAGGTGGAACCCAGGGCCAGGTAAAACCGCGGACGCTGCCGCCAGGAGGCGCGAAACGAACCGGCGAGGAACGTCCGGTCATACAACCAGACCAGCAACGGCGCGGACGCCACGATCTCCTTGCTGGCCATGCCGAGCAGACATGACCCGACACAACCGGCCAGCCACCAACGCGACGCCCCGGCGTCGGTCGCGCGGATAAAACAATACAACGTCAGCAGATAAAACAGCCCGCCGAGCAGTTCCGTGCGTTGTATGACGTACGTCACCGATTCTGTCTGCAACGGATGGACCGTCCAGATGACCGCAATGGCCAAGGCGAGTGCATTCGCTTGTAGGGGCGCAGGCTTGCTGCGCCCAATACCGATGGCGCAGCAAGCCTGCGCCCCTACGAGACCTGACAATGTCCGCCGTACGACGCCAAACAGCGTCAAGGCCGTCAGGACGTGGAAGACAAGATTCAGCGCGTGATAACCGCGGACATCCGTGCCACCGATCGCATAATTGATCGCGAGCGAAAGATTGACCAGCGGCCGGCCGGCGGGGGTGCCAGAGTCGGGGGGCGGCTGCAGCACGGCCGACAGCGGCCACAGGTGATGGATCGAGGCGTTGTCGACGATGCCCGGCGTGTCATCGAAAACGAACGGCGCGGAAAACGCGTTCCAATAGGCCGCCAGCGCCGCGAGGGCCAGCAAACCGGCGGCCAACGCGACCGCCCGGCGCGATGGCACCGGCACCGGCTGGTCGCCCGGGTTGAGAGTATTCGCCGGCTGACTCGGGGCGTTCATGCGTGCAAGGCGGCGATACTGCATGTGCCGGCGCCGGGCGGAAGGCTGAAAATTGTTGAACCCCCCGCTTCCCCACTTCCAGCTTCCTTTTCATCATGGCTTGGTCACGTTTCCAACAACTCAATTATCACCACGCCGCGCTCGGCGTATCGCTCGATGTCAGCCGCATGCCGTTTCCCGACGGCTTTCTCGCGGAAATCGAAACGCCGATGAAAAAGGCGTTCGCCGACATGGCCGCGCTCGAAAAGGGCGCCATCGCCAATCCCGACGAGCACCGCATGGTCGGCCACTACTGGCTGCGCGCACCGCATCTGGCCCCCTCCCGGGAAATCTCAACCGAGATCACCAGCACGCTCGCCGCGATCGACGACTTCACCGCCAAAATCCACAGTGGCGCGATCGCCGGCCCGCGCGGCAAATTCAAGCACCTCCTCGTGATCGGCATCGGCGGTTCGGCCCTCGGCCCACAGCTCGTCAGCCATGCACTCGGTCAGCCCGGCCGGGACCACATGACCGTCGCCTTTTTCGACAACACCGATCCCGACGGCATCGATTACGTGCTCGCCGGCCTCGCCGGCCGGCTGGCCGACACCCTGGTGGTCGTGATTTCCAAGTCCGGCGGCACCGTCGAGACGCGCAACGGCATGCTCGAAGCCGCCGCCGCATTCCAAGCCGCCGGTCTCGCCTATCCCAAGCATTTCGTCGCGGTCACCGGCGTCGGTTCCAAGCTCGACCAGACCGCCCTCAAGGAAGGCTGGCTCGCGCGTTTCCCGATGTGGGACTGGGTCGGCGGCCGCACGTCCGAGCTCTGCGCCGTGGGTCTGTTGCCCGCCGCGCTCCAGGGCCTCGACATCGACGCGCTGCTTGCCGGCGCCACCGCGATGGACGAGGTGACGCGCATCCCCTCGCTCAAGGACAACCCCGCCGCTTTGCTCGCCGCGATGTGGTATTGGGGTACCGACGGCCGCGGCAGCCGCGACATGGTCGTGTTGCCCTACAAGGATCGCCTGCTCCTCTTCTCGCGCTATCTCCAGCAGCTCATCATGGAGTCACTCGGCAAGGAGCTCGATCTCCAGGGCCGCGTGGTCAACCAGGGCATTGCCGTTTACGGCAACAAGGGTTCCACCGACCAGCACGCCTATGTGCAGCAGCTGCGCGAGGGCGTGAACAACTTCTTCGTCACCTTCATCGAGGTGCTGCGCGATCGCGCCGGTGCCAGCCGGGAGGTCGATGCCGGCGGCATCACCAGTGGCGATTACCTGCAAGGCTTCTTTCTCGGCACACGCGATGCGCTCTCCGAGAAGAACCGCCCCTCGATCACGGTCACCGTGCCCGACGTCTCGCCGCGCACGCTGGGCATGTTGATCGCGCTCTACGAACGCACGGTCGGCCTCTATGCCTCGCTCGTCGGCATCAACGCCTACCACCAGCCCGGCGTCGAAGCCGGCAAAAAGGCCGCGACCGGGGTGATTGCACTGCGCCTCAAGATCGTCGAAACCCTGCGCGCCGCACCCGGTACCGCGTTTACCGCCGAGGCGCTGGCGGCAAAACTCGGCGTACCCGAGAAGGCCGAGCATGTCTTCAAGCTGCTCGAACATCTTGCCGCCAACCCTGACTCCGGCGTCACCAAAACGGCGCAAACGCCGTGGTGGCAATCGACGTACGCGATTCCGCGCTGATTTCAGCGGCAGATCCAAGAAATCGGGCGGAGAGCCCGAACCGCTACGGACAACGGTACTTTGCGGTGCCGGCGACGGCGACGATCTCGCCGAAATACATCCGGTGATAATCCTTCTCCGGGTAGTTGCGGTCGATGGTTGGATCGAGAAAGCGTGCGGGATTGAAGTTATCGGAGTAGATCTTCCGGCACTCGATCACGAGTTCGGCCTCGGCAAAGCAAGGGGCGCCAACCTGTGTCGAGGCCTGCGGCTTCAACCCGGACTCCGCGATCTTGTCGCCCTCGCGCCCGGACTTGCTGCCCAGGAGCAGGAGCGCGTCGTGGCAGTCTTCGGGAAACGCGCTCAGGGTGAACGAGTCGTACTTCTCGATAAACTGGAACGTATGGCGGACGGGCCGGACGACGACCTGTGCGAACGGCCGGCCCCACATCACGCCGAGGCTGCCCCAACTCACCGTCATGGTGTTGAAAGCACCGGTGGCGAAATCGCCCGCGGTGAGCAGAAACCATTGGCGGTCCCACAGATCGTGGATGCGCACATTGAGGTCCTCGATCGGAATCGTTTCCCGTTTCATACCTGCAGCATAGGAGTAATGGGAAACCAGAATCAAGCATCCCGGCCCGCTCCACCCTTCCTTTTTGATCACCGCCGGTCTTCGGCCACGGAACCGAAACACCCGGTCCGGTTCTCAACGACAATATGCGCGAGAACCTACCCGTCGCCCACGTTGCGCCCGCGGCGTTGTGTGAAGCCTTGCGCAAAGGCCATTCCATCCTCTTACTCCACTGACTCGATGAACACCCTCCGCAGACTCGTCCTCGTTTTGCTCCTTGGTCTTTTCGGCCTCCTTTTCTCCGGCTGCACCAATCAGACGCCCCAGGATTCTTCGATTCCGTGGAGCCGTCCCGCCAATTGGGAAGGCCAGATTCCGGGCATGGGGCAAACGCAAGGCAGCGGCATCCGCTAAACCCCGTTCGCATTTTGTCGCCAGAATCCGGCGGAAAGCATCGTCGGATTTTGGGTGGCTACCCATCGGCGTTCATGACTTTCTGAACTCCTCGCGATGGACAACGCCTCCCTCACACCCCAGCCCGGTTACCTGTACGTGGTCGCCACGCCCATCGGCAACCTCGCCGACCTGACCGATCGGGCGCGGGCCATTTTAGGCTCCGTCGATCTCGTGGCCTGCGAGGACACCCGGACCACGGGAGGATTGCTCACACGGCTCGGACTGCACCGGGAACTCGTCGCCTATCACGAGCACAACGAAACGGAAGCCGCCGGGCGCCTCGTGGAACAGGTTGCCGCCGGCAAATCCATCGCCCTCGTGAGCGACGCCGGCACGCCGGCCATCAGCGATCCCGGTTTCCGGCTGGTCCGCGCCTGCCGCCGCCGCGGCCTGCCAGTCGTGCCCGTGCCCGGCCCGAGCGCGCTCACCGCCGTGCTGAGTGCCAGCGGACTGCCCACAAACGGGTTTTTCTATGCCGGCTTCCTGCCGCCGAAAAGCGCCGCGCGGCTCGCCTTTCTGGAGAAATACCGCGATTTCGCCTATACTCTCGCCCTTTACGAAAGCTGCCATCGCATCGACAAATTCATGGCCGAGATCGTGGAAAAACTAGGCCCGACGCGCGTAGTCTGCCTCGCGAAGGAAGTGACCAAGCTCCACGAAGCTTTTCTCGTCGGCCCCGCCACTGACGTCCAGGCGCGGCTCGCAAAAACCAGCCTGAAGGGCGAGTTCGTCGTGCTCATCGCCCCGGCAGAATTCGAGTTGTAGTCTCAAAAAATCAAAGTTCGGGTTCCGGGTTTCGAGTTCCGAGTTCCAAAATCTCGATCGTTCCATCGATGCCCATCTACACTGCCATATCTGAAGATGACGTTTTCCTGCGCGCATGCTCGCACGATCGTTTGGAAACCGCTAATTGCCACTAATCTTCGCTAATTCGACAAGACTTGGTCGGTTCGAATCTCAGGGAATTTCCGGTACGAAAATTAGTGCCCATTAGCGTTCATTAGTGGTTAAAACTCGTCCGATTTCCTTCGGTTGCGGCTGCCGCGCCAGGACCTCGGTTGCAGTAATTCGAGCGCCAACTCCAAATTCGCACCTCTTCGCGCCATTCGCAGTTAACCTCCCGGCACGGAAAAGCGGTCTTTTCTTCTGTGGGTTCCGTGTGTTCCGTGGTGGCAACATGCCTTCTTCGTCCGTCGCCGTCATCGATATCGGCAGCAATACGATCAAGCTCCTGGTCGCCACACGCGGCCGGGACGGCGGGCTGCAAACGCTGACCTCCGAGACGATCGACGCCCGCATCAGCGCCGGTCTCGGCCGGGCCGAGCCCTGCCTGAGCGAAGAGGGCATGACGCGCGGCCTTGCCGCGGTCCGGGAATTACTGGCCGCCGCCGCCCCGTTGGCGCCGGCCCAAACCGTCATCGTCGCCACGAGCGCCGTGCGCGACGCCGCCAACGGCGCCGGGTTTCGCGAGCGCGTTCGCACCGCCACCGGACATCCGCTTCGCATTCTTTCCGGCGATGAGGAGGCCAATTTCATCGGCCAGGGCCTCACGAGCGATCCGGCGCTCGCTCACCTGCGCGATTTCTACGTCTTTGATCTCGGCGGCGGCAGCCTCGAATGCCTCGCCTTCCGCGAGCGCCACGTCACGCAGGCGCTCAGCCTGCCGCTCGGCTGCGTGCGCCTCACCGAACGCTTCGTGGCCGACGTCGCGTCGCCGTTTTCGCCGAAAGCGCGGGGCGCACTTGCTGATCATACCCGCCGCGCCTTGCGCGAAAGCGGCTTTCGCTTCGACCTCGCCAGCCAAGACGCGGTGTTCGCCGGCGGCAGCATGACGACCGCCCGGGCGATCGACGGCCTGGCGGAGGGCAAACCGCTGTCAGAGACCGCCCCCTTCGTTACCGTCGCCACCCTGAAGCACATCCTCGATCGCGTGGCGGTACTACCGCTCGCCGAACGTCGCACGCAGATCGCCGGACTGCCCGCGGCCCGGGCCGATGTGTTTCCCGCCGCGCTGACGACGATGATCGCCGTGGCCGAAGTCGCCGGCGTCCGTGCGTTTCACCATTCCTTCCATAACCTCCGCTACGGCCTCGCGGCCGAGCTGCTGAGTGGGGATTGACTCGCGCCCAGGTCGCAGCGTGGTACCGTCAACCATGGTTTCTCCGACTGCGCCGCGGCCGATCCGACATCGAACACGCCCAATCGGCGGTTCCGGAAACTGCCATTGTTCCGGCCCGCGGTCATTCGCCCGACCGGTAATTGCCGCCGTTCTTCTGCTCGCAGCCTCGACGATAGCTGCTGCCAGTCCGCCACCAAGCCGGGTCGTGCTGGTCAGCCTCGACGCCCTGGGATATCAGATCTGGTCGCAGGATCCGGTCTCTGCTGAACTCACGGCGCTCCGCGAAATCGCGGATTCGGGCGTGGTCGCCGCCGGGGTCCAGCCGGCATTCCCCAGCAGTACCGCCAATTCGCACGCCGCCATCTGGACCGGCTGCTATGGCGATCGCAACGGTCTGACCGCAAACGATGCACCGATCGCCCCGCGGGCCGAGCACTCCGTGCTTGAGCGGCGGAAGGGGTACCTCTCCGACGGTCTGAACGCCGAACCGATTTGGGTAACTGCGGCGCGACAGGGCGTGCGGGTCGTCGCCAATCAGGTCACCCAAGGTTATCCGTTCCTGCCCCAAAACACGGGTGGCCCGATGCCGCTGGCGCCCGTCGTCGTCAACGGTTATCAAACCCGGACGATTTCCAAACACCGGGTCGTGAAAGCCGCCGACGTCACCGCTGAATCCGAGGCGGTCTGGAGGCCGGTGTTGCCCGCGTCCGCCAAACCCGTCCGCTATTTCAGCTGGACCGAGAGCGGTTTCACCCTGCATGCGGCGTTGGCGGCCGACAACGCAACCGCCTACAACCGGATCTATCTGGCGCTCGATCCCCGGGCCGGTCCCCGGGTGAGTGCCGTCGCAACCCCGCTGGAGGATACGCCACCACGGCAACGCGCGCTGGCGCGAAATTTCAGCGATGGTCTGCCCCTGGAGGAAAACGGAGCGATGGCCGGCAGGGTTTACTTCCGGCTCTTCGAGGTGGCGCCGGACGGCGCGGATTTCCTGCTCTATCAAACGGCCGTCCAGGAATTGGCGTTGTACGACGGATCCGCCCAGGCGGGGCAGGTGCGAGCGCAGCTGCTGCGCGAGGCCGGAGGTTTTCTGGGCAATGGCCCGGTCAGTCTGATGGTCTCCGGCGCTTTCGGCCCAACCGGCGCCCACGGCGGCGACGGCACGAGCGAACGCCGTTATCTCGAAGCAGCCGAGCTGCTGATCCGCCAGTCGTATCGTCAGGCGCAGTGGCTGGCGCGGCATTACGATCCACAACTGTTCATCAGCTACCTCCCGTTTCCTGACGAGGCGGATCACGAATGGCTGGGCCGCGCCGCGCAGGGCGAGCCGACGGCCCGGGCCTGCCGCACCTGGATTTATGCGGCGATCAACCGTTATGTGCACGAACTGGCCGCGCTGGCCGGACCGGCCGACCATGTGCTTTTCGTGAGCGATCACGGCATGGCTCCGGTGACCCATCACGTCCTCGTGAATCGAATCCTGCAGGAGGCGGGCCTGCTCACGCTGACGAAGGCAGGGCGGATCGATGCCGCGCGCAGCCAGGCGAGTTATTTCTACAACAGCATTCTGGTGCACACCGACGATTGGAAGGACGGCCAGGTGCCGCGCGAAGAAAAGGCAGCGGTGCTACAACGCGTCGAGTCCGCGCTCGGCGCCGTGACCGATCCCGCCACCGGCCGGCCGGTAGTCACGCAGTTCTTCCATCCGGAAAAGGTCGGGGAACAGCTCGGGATTCGGGGCGAGACTTGTGGGGATCTCTATTTCGACTTTTTGCCTGGTTTTGCCGCGTCGGCTGAGCTGACCGGCCGGCCGGTGGAAAAAATGGAGGTCCCGAGGGGCGTGCATGGATTCTATCCCTTGCGTCCCGATATGTTGTCCAATCTGATCGGCCGCGGACCGAAGCTTCCGCAGGCCGCGACGTGGCCCCGGCGACGCTCGATCGACATCGCCCCGCTGGTGACCGATCTACTCGGCATCGCGCCTCCGGCCCAATCGCAGGGCATCTCGCCGCTGCGTTGACGTACCCGCGCGACGCCATCGCGCACCGCTCGCCTCCGTCAGTCGCGCCAGACTCGCGCCATGCCACCAAGCCCGCCGGCAGTCATCCGTCCAGATGATCGCGGACGATCCGGGCCAGTTTCAACGGATCGTAGGGCTTTTGCAGGAAATTGAAACGCCCGGTCGCGATGAAATCATGGCCGAGCACGTCGTCGCTGTAGCCGCTGCAATAGACTACCTTCAACCCCGGTTTCTCGCGCAAAAGACGCTCGGCCAGATCCCGCCCGGAAAGGGTTCCGGGCATGATGATGTCCGTCAGCAGCAGATCGATCTTGGCCTGATGCAGACGCCATAATTCCAAAGCGGTCTGGCTGCGGTCGGCCTCCAGCACCGTGTAGCCTTTGCGGCCCAGAACTTTTTTGGCCAGCGCCCGCACGACGGCCTCGTCCTCCACCAGCAGGATGGTTTCCGTGCCGCCACGGACCTCGGTCATCACGGGTTTCACCGGCGAGAACGCAAACTCGTCATTCTGAAAGGGCAGATAGATCCGGAAGGTGGTGCCCCGGCCGGACTGGCTCTCGACGTCGATCCATCCCTGGTGTTGTTCCACGATTCCCAACACGGTGGCCAGACCCAGACCCGTGCCCTTGCCCACTTCCTTGGTCGTGAAGAAAGGTTCGAAAATGCGCGGGAGGTGCTCCGGCGCAATACCGCACCCCGTGTCGCTGATGCTCAAACGGACAAAACGCCCCGGGCGCGCTTTCGGCGAGGCCGAGGCCGGCATCGCGTCGAACGTGACGATCGCCGTGGCGAGGCTGAGCCGGCCGCCTTTGGGCATCGCATCGCGCGCATTTACGGCGAGGTTCATCAACACCTGTTCCATCATCCCCAGGTCGGCCACCACCGGGGCGCCTCCGGGCGCGAACTGCGCGTCCAACGCGATGTTCGCGCCGATGAGCCGCTGCAACAACTTGGCCGTGCTGCCCACGACCTCGTTCAAATCGAGATAGGTGGGCTGGGAGACCTGCTGCCGGCTAAAGGTGAGCAATTGCCGGGTCAGGTTGGCCGCCCGCTCCGAGGCATGTGAGATCTCTTTCACGGATTCCTCCTGCTCCGCCGGGGAGACCCCCTTCAATTGCAGCAGGGAAGCGTGCGATTGCACGACCGTCATGATATTGTTGAAATCGTGCGCCATACCTCCGGCCAGCTGGCCAAAGGCTTCCATCTTCTGCGCCTGGCGGTACTGCTCCGTCAGGCGTTTGTGCTCCGTGATATCGGCCACGGTGCCATCGTAGTAAACGGCCTCCCCGTTGGGATCGAGCGCCACACGCGCGCCGATCGACACCCAGATGCGGCGGGCATCCTTGCAATACCACTCGCATTCGAAGTCCCGCACGACGCCGCGCTCGCCCAGCTGGCCCGCATACTCCGCCTGTCGCACCGGGTCGACGAACAGTTGCCGCGAAATGTCCGGGATGGCCGCGATCAACTCCGCCGCCGACGCGTATCCCAGCATCCGCGTCAACGCCGGGTTCACGGTGAGAAAACGGCCCTGGGGGGTGCTCTGAAAGATGCCTTCCATCGCCCCCTCGAAAATGCCGCGGTATTTTTCTTCCGCCTGTCGCACCGCCATCTCCGCCCGCTTGCGCTCGGTGATGTCGGTGATCGTGATGATCACGCGCGCCCAATCGGGACGCCCCTCAACCACCGGGGTGACCCAGCGCAAAGCGCACTCGATGCGCTGACCGCGCAGCGTCGCGGCGGTGAATTCCGAGCTGAAATCGTTGCGCTGTTCCCACATCGCCACCAACGCCGCGCGGAATGCCGCGCGGCTCTGCTCGGTGAGGGTCTTGGACAGGTTGGCCAGCAGCTCCTGCTTGCTCCCGGCCTGAAAGATCTGGAGCGCGGTCGTGTTGACCTCCACCACCGCGATCAAAGCATACAGCTCATCCACCACCGGAGGATGGGCGCGCAGATAAGCGTCCAGGTCGGACACACCGGAAGCGCGGAGGCGCTCCAACTCGCGGCGCACGGCGGTGGTGTCCTCGACCCACACGGAAACCGGGGTATACTCGAACAAATGCCGGTACCGCGCCTCGCTTTGCCGCCACGCCTCCGTGTGTTCGCGTTCCCGGCTCAGGCTGGCGCGCAGATCGCCCACCAGCAGACCCACCGCCAGGGTCGTGAGTCCCAGGATGACCGCGCCATCGATCAAATTGCTCCAGGAGGTATACGCGCTGAGCGGAGTGACGAGGATGCCATGCAATTCGGCCCACACCACGCCCGCGAGACACAACACCGCGAGGATGGCCGTGCCGACAAACGCGCGCTGGCTCAGCAGCAGACCACCGGCCAACAAGGCGGCCGGATACACCATGATGGCCATGTCGTGAATCCCCTCATTGGCGGCGCACAACAATACGGTCGAGACCACCAGCAGCGTGAGCACGAACAAGTGCGCCGCCCACTTCGTCGCCCCACGCCGGTTGATCCGCCAGCAGGCCAGAAAACAAACGCCCTGACAAACCAGCACGGCGACCGACACATAGTTGCCCATCACGGCATTGTGCGCGATGGGCAAAAGCATGCCGACGGCCAGCCCCAGGCAAAGAATGTGGACGATCCGTCCGACGCGCGTGGCCTCCGCGTCCGCAAAGACCGGCGGAGTCAACAGGGCACGAACGGCTTTGGACATGGTGGAAAGGACGGAATCTACGCGGGTGAGTCTGCGCGGCTGGATCGTGGGCAGCAATGTTTCTATACTATCGGCAAAATTGCGCTTACGCTAAGCGGAAATACCTCACGGCAACTGACCTCGGTACCGCAGCAGAAACGCTGCCAAAGGAGATGGCACCGCTCCTGACCCATTTTTTGCGGCATTCAGACTGGGGCAAAACCAATGTCACTCCATATTTAGATATTGTAGGGCCGCCGCTTGTCGGCGGGCCGCGGCCCGGCCACGAGGGCCGGCCCTACAGTCCAAAGGCGAAGGGCGCTTGGTATAAACACCCGGCGTATGCCCTACCCACGCAAGGCCTGGAGCATCGCCTGAAAATCATCCGGCAACGGCGCATGCAGGTCCATCGCCTGGCCGGTCACGGGATGCAGGAACGCGATCCGTTCCGCGTGCAGCATGACCCGCGCCGGTTGCCGCGGCAGGCGCGCGTCGGGTTTCCAGCCGTAGACCGTGTCGCCGAGCAGGATGTGTCCGATGGATTTCAGATGAACGCGAATCTGGTGCGTGCGGCCGGTGTGGATGTGGCAGCGCAACAACGCCGCGAGCTTTCCGAAAGCCTCGATCCGTTCCCAATCGGTGCGCGACGGCCGGCCGCCCTCGCCCACCGTCATCCGATGGCGGTGCACCGGATGACGCGCGATGGCGCGGTCGATCACTCCAGCCAGCAACGTCGGCACGCCGGAGACGAGCGCGAGGTATTCCTTGCGCAGATGCCGGCCGGCAAATTGTTCGGCCAGGCTGCGGTGGGCGGCGTCGGTCTTGGCGACCAGCAGCACGCCGGAGGTGTCCTTGTCGAGCCGGTGCACGATGCCCGGCCGTTCCACGCCGCCGACCCCGCTCAGTTCGCCTGCGCAGTGGGCGAGCAACGCATGCACCACGGTATCCGCTCCGGTGCCCACGCCGGGATGCACGATCATGCCCGCGGCCTTGTTGAGCGCGATGAGATGCTCGTCTTCGTAGATGACGGTAAGCGGCAGATCGACCGGCTTCAGCCCGGAGGGTTTGGTCTCGGGCAGGGTAAACTCGATCACCTCGCCGCCGTGGACCTCGTCGCTCTTGGCGAGCGGCCGGCCGTCGCGGAGCACGAGCCCGGCGTCGAACGCCCGCTGCAGCGCCACCCGGCTGTGCTCGGGAAAGGCCTGCGCCAGCGCTTTGTCCGCGCGGGTGCGGCGGATTTCGGGTGGAACGTTGTAGGCGGGCATCGTGGCAACTGCGGTCTAGGGCTGCTCCCGCGAAGCGGCAAGGACACAGAAAGATCCGTGGTCCAGGGTCATCGCTGCAGCGCGCAAAATCGCGGGCCGGCCCGACCCTACTTTCCCAGCAGGTAGTCGGGATTCAGCTTGTGCAGCGCCTTCGGCACGAAGAGGCCGTCGCGGCGGATGAGCTGGTCGTCGAACCAGATTTCGCCGCCGCCATACTCCGGCCGCTGGATGCAGACCAGGTCCCAATGCACCTGCGATTTGTTGCCGTTGCCGCATTCGTCGTACGACTGCCCCGGCGTGAAATGGAAGGAACCGGCGATCTTCTCGTCGAAGAGAATGTCCCGCATCGGTTCGCGGATGTGCGGGTTGAAGCCGAGCGCGAACTCCCCGATGTAACGGGCGCCTTCATCGCTATCGAGAATCTCGTTCATCCGCTTGGTATGGTTGGCCGTGGCTTCGACGATGCGGCCCTGACGGAAAACCAGGCGGATATTGTCGAACGCCTGGCCGAGATAAACCGTGGGGGCGTTGTACTGGACGACACCCTCGACGCTCTCCTTCACCGGGCAGGAGAAGACCTCGCCGTCGGGGATGTTGCGCCGGCCGCCGCATTCCACCGCGCCAATGCCTTTGATGGAGAAACGCAGGTCGGTGCCCGGACCCTTGAGGCGCACCCGGTCGGTGCGGCGCATCAGGTCGCCCAGCGCTTTCATGCCGGGCTGCATCCGGGCGTAGTCGAGCGTGCACACCCGAAAATAGAAATCCTCGAACTTCTCGGTGCTCATGGCCGCCTGCTGCGCCATGGCGGACGTGGGCCAGCGCAGCACCACCCACTTGGTCTTGTCCACGCGCTGGTCGAGCACCGGCTTCATCAGCCGGCTGACCAGTTGCACGCGCCCGGCCGGCACATCGGAGGCTTCGAAGATGTTGTCCGAACCGCGCAGGGCGATGTAAGCATCCATTTTTCTCATCCGGGCGAGTTCGAGCTCGGCCGCCGGCGCATATTGCGCCGCCTCGGCCCCGAGCATCAGCTCCCGGGTGATGCGCGCCCGATGGAGCTGCACATAGGGCAGCGCCCCGCGCCGGCGGGCCGCCTGCACCAGGGCGATGACCATCGCGTCGGGCACGTCGAACGCATCGATGAGGACGCGTTCGCCGCGTTTTAAGGCCGTCGAAAAACCGCACAGGCCATCGGCCAGTTGGGTGAAGCGGGGATCGATAATCATGATGCCCGTAATAACGTCTTCCTCCGCCCGCCGCCGCAAGGGGAATGTCGGAGGGAAAATCCCGTCCGCCCTTTGACATTAAACGACTCTTGCACTCCTTGCCCTACCATGGGAACGCGTCATCAAGGCCCCGCCGTCGAGGTCGCCGCGCTCAACGCCTACATCAAGCTGATGCGGGCGGCGGAGTCGGTCACCACCCGGGTGCATTTCGAAATTTCCGGGGGCCTCACCGTGTCGCAATTCGGCGCGTTGGAAGTCTTGCTGCACTGCGGTTCGCTCTGCCAGCGGGAGCTCGCGGGCAAGCTGCTGAAGAGCGCCGGCAACATCACCATGGTCGTCGACAATCTCGAGCGCCGCTCGCTCGTCCAACGCGAGCGCGATCCCGGCGACCGGCGCTATGTCACCGTGCACCTCACGGCCAAGGGGCGCCAGCTCATCCAGGAGTTGTTTCCCAAGGTGGTGGCCAATATCACCCGCGAGTTTTCGCTCCTTACCCCGGACGAACAGCGCACGCTTGCCCGGCTCTGCAAAAAGCTCGGCCTGGGGCGCGCGCCGGCGGCGTTCATCATCAAGCCCGACCACCGGGACACGCCCGTGCCGTTCGCCGCTGTCAGCTAGCTCCGCCCAGCCGTACCTCCGACAGGAGCATTCTCCCCGGCCGTACCCGCCTTTCCGCCCACCCCGCGCCTCGTACCGCCACCACGCGTGCTCCCATGCAAATCCTCGGCCTCCACCATATCACCGCCATCGCCAGCGACCCGCGGCGCAATCTCGCGTTTTATACCGGCGTGCTCGGGTTGCGCCTCGTGAAGCGGACGGTCAATTTCGACGATCCCCGCACCTACCATTTTTACTACGGCGACCAGGTGGGCACGCCGGGCTCGATCCTGACCTTTTTCCCCTGGACGGGCCTGCAGCGCGGCCGGACCGGCACGGGACAGGCGAGCGCGATCGCGTTCAGCGTCGGACCCGACGCCCTCTCGTTCTGGGAGGAGCGCCTCCATGCCCACGGTGTCGCCACGAACGCACGGACTACGCGCTTCGGTGAAGCGGTGCTTACTTTGGCCGACCCCGACGGCCTTGTGCTCGAACTGGTGGCAACCCGCGGGCGCGATGAACGGCCACCGTGGCCGCATCCAGATATTCCCCTGGAACACGCCATCCGGGGTTTTCACTCCGTCACGCTCGCCGTGCGCGACGCCACCCCGACCGCGCACCTCCTGACCGCCACGATGGGGCACAAGGAACTCCACGTAGAAGGTCACCGCGTGCGCTACACGGTCGCGAACGGCGGTCCCGGCACGCTGGTCGATCTGCTCGACGATCCTTCGCTGCCAAGCGCCCGGCAGGGCACGGGCACGGTGCACCACGTGGCGTTTCGCACACCCGACGGCGATACCCAACGCGTCGCCCGCCTTGAGCTGCTTGTTCTCGGCTATGACGTCAGCCCGCTGTTGGACCGGAATTATTTTCAGTCGATCTATTATCGCGAGCCCAACCGGATCCTGTTGGAAATCGCCACCGATCAACCCGGCTTCGCCGTGGATGAGCCCGTTGCGGCGCTCGGTACGACGCTCAAGTTGCCCGCGCTCTACGAACCGCATCGCGCCGAAATCGAAGCCGCCCTGCCCAAGCTGGCCTAGCCGCCCGATCCCAGCTGGCGCGGCCACCCGGCCCGGGCCAGCGCCGTCGCCCGCTCCGAACCACTCTGGCCGTCCTCCCCCATCGCGTCCGCCGGCCCGTGAATTTGGAACCCATCAGGTTACAATGGTGGATCACGCCGGGATGCTGGCAAAAGCGGCTGCCGGAGTTATACTGCCGGACAATAATTTCCCCCCATGCGCCTCACCTATTTCGGTCATTCGTGTTTTCTCCTCGAGACCGCAACCGCGCGGCTCGTGTTCGATCCCAACCTCACGGCCAATCCCAATTGTCCGGCCGGCATCACACCGGCTTCTCTGCGCTGCGATTACGTGCTGCTATCCCACGGGCATGAGGATCATTGCTGCGACGCGCTCGCCCTCGCCCAGGCCCATGGCGCCACGATCGTCGGCAACTACGAGATCTCCGAATACTTCCGGGCCCAGGGCGCAAAATCCCACGGGCTCAATCCCGGCGGCGCGTGGCGTTTCCCCTTCGGCCGCGTGAAACTTACCCTCGCCCGCCACAGCTCCAGTCTCGGCGATCCGCTGACCCCCGTCTATCTCGGCGAGGCCTGCGGCGTGCTCGTCGAAGCCGACGGTAAACGCGTCTACCATGCCGGTGACACCGCGCTGTTTTCCGATCTGCATCTCGTCGGCCGGCTGGGGCTCGACGTGGCCCTGGTGCCCATCGGCGATAATTTCACCATGGGACCGGAGGACGCCCTCGAGGCGCTGGACCTGCTCAAGCCCGGACTCACCGTGCCCATGCATTACAACACCTGGCCGTCGATCATGCAGGACGCCGGAGCGTTTGCCCATACCGCCGCCGACCGCGGCCACGAGGTGCGGGCCCTCGCCCCGGGCGAATCCCTTGAATTCTGAGGTCGACTTTTTCCTCGTAGCCCCGCGCTGCCGTTTTCAACCTCGCCGGTGATGTCGTTTCCCATCCCGCCCGAGATTCTCGCTTCGCGCGATTTGCGCGCGGCGGATTTCGAGAAAAATCCCGCGAGCGCCTTGCTGGGCATCTACGCCTGGATGCAGGTGGCGCGCACCGCCGACAACCGCATTCTCGACCTCTTCCGCCAGGGTCTCATCAAAGGCACCGTGACCGGCGGCCAGGGCAACGAGGGCCTCGTCGTGCCGCTCGCCCTCCTCGCCGACAAGGCCGTGGACGTGATCTCGTTTTCCCATCGCGGCCTGGGGGGCCACCTGATCTGGAGCCATCATCTCTGCGATCACCTCAACCAGTATTTCGCCAACGCGGCGAGCCCCACCCAGGCCCGGGAGGGCAACATTCACCACGGCGATCCCACGCACCGTTCGTTGCCGATGATCAGCCACCTCGGCGCGATGTATTCCACCGTCCTCGGTTCCACGGATTCGCAACGCCGCCTGGGCCGGCCGGCGGTGGGCTTCGCGTTCGTCGGCGACGGTGCGTCGAGCACGGGCGACGCACATGAGTCGCTCAACCTCGCCGCGTTGCTCTCGCTGCCGGTCGTGTTCATCATCGAGAACAACCAATACGCCTACTCCACCCCGGTGTCCGAGCAGTATCCGGGCAATGCCGAGCTGTGGCAGCGCGCCGCCGGGTACGGCCTCGAGGGTTTGCGGCTGGATTGCGGCGACACCGAGCACGTCACCCGCACGCTGGCTGGCGCGATCGCCAAGGTGCGCGCGACTTCGCGGCCCATCCTCATTGAAGCGCATACCTGGCGCCTCCGCGGCCATGCCGCCTACGACACATGCGACTATCTCAAGCCGGGGGAAAGCGAGGGATTCTTCGCCGCCGAGCCGCTGCCCAAGCTGCGCGCCCGGCTGGCGGGCGAGCTCGGCGTCGCGCGCCTCGACGCAATCGACCGGGATTTGAATGAATTTGTCGAGGCCTGCATCCGGGTCTCGTTGCCCACGCCGCGCCCAAATCCGGCCGGCATGGCCGACGACCTGTATGCGCCGGCGACGCCGGCCCTGTCCTGGACGCCCGCGCTCGGCTCCGACTCCGAAACCGGAACTCAAAACCCAAAACTCAAAACCCCAAACCCCGAAATTCTGACCATGGCGCAGGCCTTGAATCGCGCCTTGCGCAAGATTCTCACCGAACGCCCGGAGTCGCTCGTGCTCGGCCAGGATATCGCCACCTACGGCGGCGCGTTCAAGGTGACGGAAGGTTTGTTCAAGGATTTCGGCCGGTCCCGCGTGATGAACACGCCCTTGGCCGAAAGCGCCTGCACCGGCTACGCCATCGGCCTCGCGGCCAACGGGCACCGGCCCATCGTCGAGTACCAGTTTGCCGACTTCTCCACCGATGCCACGACCCAGATCACCCTGAACGCGGCGACGTTTCACTTCCGCTCCGGCGGCAAGGTGCCGTTGGTGCTGCGGCTGCCCTGCGGCGGCGGCCTCACGTTCGGCCTGTTCCATTCGCAGGAACTCGAATCTTTCTATCTCTCGATGCCCGGTCTCAAGGCGCTCTATCCCAGCACGCCGCAGGATGCGTTCAACGCCCTGCTCGCCGCCTACGAGGACGACAACCCTGTGCTGCTCTTCGAGCACAAGGGACTCTACCGTCGCGGCAAGGAACCGGTCGCCTGGGATCCGGCCTACCGCGAGGTGTGGCAACCGCGGCAGGTGCGTCCCGGCGATTTCGCCACCTTCGTGACCTATGGCGAGATGGTGCACGTGGCGACCGGGGTCTGCGATTATTTCGCCAGCGAGTACGAACGCACCTTCGACCTCTGGGACCTGCGCTGCCTCTCGCCGCTCAACCTCGCGGCCATCGAAGCCTCGCTCCAGCGCACCCACCGGCTGATCGTGCTGCACGAGGGCCGCCGCACCCACGGATTCGGCGCGGAGCTGGTGGCGCGGCTGACGGAAAAACATTTCTTCGCGCTGGAAGCGCCGCCGCTGCGCCTCGCGGCACTCGACCTGCCGGTGCCGTTCGCGCCCGAGCTGGAACAAGCCTACCGGCCCAACCGGGAAAAAGCGATCGAACAGATCGCCGCCTGGATGGGCTGAGGAGATTTTTGATTTTAGATTTTGGATTTCAGATTTGAACTGGTTCCCTTGCCCCATGCCCGCCCACTCGAAGAGCAAAAATCGAAAATCGAAAATCTCCCGCGCCGACTGGGCCCGCATCCGCCTTTTCGCCATGGATGTCGACGGCGTGCTGACCGATGGCACCGTCCTGATCTCCTCCGACGGCACGGAAGCGAAGGTCTTTTCCATCCTCGATGGCATGGGCCTCGTCCGGCTCAACCGGGCCGGCATCGCCGTGGCCTGGATCAGCGGCCGGGCCTCCGGCGCCACGGCGCGGCGCGCGCAGGAGCTGAAAATCCCGCATCTCATCCAGGGCCGCACCGACAAGTTCGCGGCGCTGCAGGATCTCGCGGCCAGGCTCCGGCTGACCGCGGCCCAATGCGCCTACATGGGCGATGACGACATCGACGCCCCGGCCATCGCCTGGGCGGGCATCGGCGCGGCCCCGCCCGAAGCGATGCCGGCCGCCCGGGCTGCCGCCGGTTTCGTGGCCGGCCGCCCGGCAGGGCGTGGCGCCGTTCGCGAGGTATGCGAACAAATCCTCGCGGCGCAGGTCCAGACCACCCCCGCATGATCTGGCGCTGGCTCATCCCACTGTCCCTGGTCGCCGGCGCCTTCGCCGCCCCGGTCGAAACCAACGCGCCGGTGAAGAATTTCTCGCTGCCCACGTTCACCAAGGAGGGCTACCGCTCGGTCCTGCTCCGCGGCAACGAGGCGCTCTTTGTCAGCGCGCAACAGATCGATGTCACCGGTATGCAGCTTACCCTGTTCACGGGCGATGCCACCAACCGTGTGGAGACGGTGATCATCAGCCCCAACGCCCGGTTCTTCCCGGAACGCAACGTCGCCGGGGGCGAACACAGCGTGCGGGTGCTGCGCGACGACGTGGAAATGTCCGGCACGCGCTGGACGTACGATCATGGCGAGAGAAAAGTCGTGCTCGATGGTAACGTGCACGTCATCTTTCACGCCCAACTGAAGGACATCCTGAAATGAAATCCTCCCCTGCCGTCCTGCTTTGCCTCGCCGTCCTCGCCGGCGCGCCCCTCCGGGCGACCGCCGCCGAAGAGGCGCCCGTCCCGCCCACGGAGATTACGGCCCGACACATGGAGTCGCACAGCACCGACACGGAGATGACCACGGTCTTCACCGGCGAAGTGGTGGTGACGGGCAACAACATTCACCTCACCTGCGACCGGCTCGATGCCGTGTCGGTCCGCACGGGCGATCAAGCCCAGGTGGTCGCGCGGCAAAACCGTTTCAAATCTCTCGTTGCCACCGGTCACGTGAAAATCGTACAGGGTGACCGCGAAGCCAGCTGCGGGCTCGCCGTGGTGCTGCCGGACGACGACAAGATCACCCTCACTGAAAATCCGGTGGTCGTCGACCATAGCGCCAGTGTCACGTGGAACGGCGAAAAGCTCTGGCTGTTGCGCGGCGAACGCCGGGTCTATGGCGACAACGTGCACATGACCCTGCCGCCGATCAAGGACCTCGGCTTCGACAAGGACAAAAAAGTCGAGTTGCCCGCCGCCGCACCGCAACCACCCACACCGGTCCAGCCCCGGGAGGCGAAATGAGCCTGCCGGAAACCGCCGCACCCACCCGGCCGCCGGCTTCCGAAATCCGGACCGAGGGCCTCGTCAAGACCTTCGGCTCGCGCACGGTGGTCGACGGCGTCAACCTGCGCATCGGCGCGGGCGAGGTCGTGGGCCTGCTCGGCCCGAACGGCGCGGGCAAGACCACCGTGTTCTACATGGTCGTGGGCCTCCTGCCCGCGACGGCCGGGCGCGTGCTGCTCGACGGCCAGGACCTCACGCACCGGCGCATGCATACCCGCGCCCGGCGCGGCATCGGCTATCTGCCGCAGGAGGCCTCGGTCTTTCGCAAACTCACCGTCGAGGAAAACATCCTCGCCATCGTCGAAGCCACCGGCGTGCCGCGGGGCGAGCGGGCCGCGTGCGTGCGCCGTCACCTCGACGAGCTCGCCCTCAGTCCGCTGGCCAAACAAAAGGCCTTCACCCTGTCCGGCGGCGAGCGCCGGCGGCTGGAGATTGCGCGGGCGCTCGTCACCGAACCGAAGTTTCTGCTGATGGATGAACCGTTCGCGGCCATCGATCCCATTTCGGTCGCGGAAGTGCAAAAGCTGATCCTGCAGCTCAAACAACGCGGCATCGGGGTGATCGTGACCGACCATAATGTGCGCGAGACGTTGCGCATCGTCGACCGCGCCTACCTGATCCACCAGGGCAAGGTGCTCACGGAGGGCACGGGCGAATACCTGATCAACGACGCCCAGGCGCGGGAGTTCTATCTGGGCGAGAATTTCGATCTCTGAATCCGCGGGCCGGTCGGCACAGAACGCCCGGCTTTAGGCTTCCGTTCCCGCCCCCATCGCATACAGCCTAGGAGCCTGTCGGGCTTGCCAATGAATACCATATCTTCTTCGGGAAATTTCATTTGGATGACGGGAATCCGTCTCGACAGGCTCCTTAAGCAGCGCTCCGCGCTGCGAAAACCAGAATTCTCCTTTGCTTTTCCGCCGCCTCGCGGCGGATTAAGGAGTTTATCGGTCGGGGCGGAATGCCTCGCGACGATATTTCGAGCTCTTTCCGAGCTTTGATTCAAAGCCCGACAAACTCCTCCCTCCATGAAGAAAAAAGCGATCCATGGCATCACCGTCGCCCACTTCTACGAAACTTACCGCGAGAAGTTGCAGATGGAAATCGTGACCGGAGAGGCCGGCATGCTCCGGTTCATCCGCGAAGGTTCGATCAACCGTCCGGCGCTCGCCCTCACGGGTTTCTTCAAATATTTTGCCAACAAACGCGTCCAGGTGATCGGCGCCGCCGAGATGACCTACCTGAAGACCCTGGGCCAGCGGCAGCAGATCGAAATTTTTGATACCATGGTCCGCTCGCCCTACAGCATCCCGTGCCTGGTGCTGACGCGCAATTTCCAACCGACTCATCCGATGATGGCGGTCGCCGAGGAACGCCAGCTGCCGATCTTCCGCACGCCGATGATCACGATGAACTGGGTCAATCGCGCCACCCTCTGCATCGACAACGAATTTGCCCCCTCCACCACCGAGCATGCCACCACGCTCGACATCAAGGGTGTTGGCGTGATGCTCCGCGGCACGAGCGGCGTGGGCAAGAGCGAGTGCGCCCTGGCCCTCGTCGAGCGCGGCCATTCGCTGGTGGCCGACGATCTCACCTCCATCAAGCTGCTCGACGAACGCGAACTCATCGCCTCCAGCCGGCCGCTCAATCGCGGTTACATGGAGTGCCGTGGCCTCGGCATCATCAACATCGCCGAGATGTTTGGCATCAAGAGCGTGCGCCTCGACAAGCGCATCGACCTCGTGATCTCGCTCCACGAATGGACGCCCGCCGCCCAGGAGGAACGCACCGGCCTCGAGGAAAACTACTACGAAATTCTCGGCAAAAAGATCCCGCACATCGAGCTGTTCGTCCGCCCGGGCCGCGACATGGCGCGCCTCGTGGAAGTGGCCGCGCTCACCCTGGCGCTCAAACGCATGGGCCACGACTCCGCCAAGGATTTCAACGACCGCCTGATCGACTTCATGACCCGCCAGTCCGAGGAGGATACGATCACGAAGCCGGTCGAACGCGAAGAGCACGGCCCCGGCGGGAGCTAGACTCCGGCCGGGCGATCCCGGGCAGTGTGGAAACGGTCACTGCGGCCGCCGGGCCCGGAGTTTTTCCAGCTGGTCGCGAATCGCGGTCGAATCCGGCTTGAGGCGCAACGCCGCTTCGTACTGCGCGATGGCGTCGGGCAGCCGGCCCGGCATCTGTGTCAGGGCCACGGCGAAGTTGGCATGCACCTCGGCGAGGTCCGGACGGAGACGCGACGCCGCTTCAAAGTGGGCCAAGGCTTCGGCCAGCCGGCCGGGCATCTGCGCCAGGATGATGGCCAGGTTGCAGTGCGCCTCGGCGTAGTCGGGTCTGAGGCGCAGGGCTTCCTCGTAGTGGGCCATCGCCTCGGGCAGCCGGCCCGGTGTCTGTGCGAGGGCATTGGCGAGGTTGGTATGGGCCTCGGCCAGGTTCGGTCGGAGGCGCAAGGCCGCCTGGAAGTGCGCGATGGCCTCGGGCATCCGTCCGGGCATCTGCGCCAGCGCCCGGCCAAGGTTGGACTGCGCCTCGGCCAACGTGGGCTGGAGGCGTAGCGCCTCTTCACACTGGTCAACGGCGTCGGGCAGCCGGCCCGGCATTTCCGTGAGTATCATGCCGAGGTTGCTGTGCCCGCGAGAGGAGCGGGGCTGCCGGGCCACGGTGTCTTCCCAAATGCTCAATTCGCTGCGGTAGTCGTGGTTTCTCTGGACGGTCAGCGCGCCGAGTCCGACCGTCACGAGACCGAGCGCGACATAGGCTTTACGCCGGCCGAGCGCATAACTCAGGAGCGTCACGAACACGGCGACCGCCGCCAACGGCAGATACACGCGGCTTTCCGCCATCGGCTCCGCCGCGATCGGCACCACCGTCGAAGTGGGTGCCAGGATCAGGAAAAACCAAGCTCCGAGGAATCCGGCCATCGGCGAGCGACGCCAGGCGACGGCCACACCGGCCAAAATCGCTGCCAGAATCAACGCGTACGGCGCCACCGTCCACGGGTTGGCCACCAGGATTTCGGTGCCATAGTCGAACACCAAAGGATGCGGCCAAATCGCGAGTTTCAGGTAGTCCGTGACCACGCGCAGCTCCGTCAGCGCGTACGTCACCCAACTGACCTCCCCACGGAAACCCACGCCGACCGCGGCCAGCGACGAACGCTGCATCAAAAAGCCCAGCCAGAGCCACGTGGCCGCCAGACTCGCGTAATACCAACGCCGGTTCGCCAGCGCGGACCGGAACGAACCGCTGACGAACGCCCGGTCGTAGAGCAGCACGAGCACCGGCGCGGTGACCATGGTCTGCTTCGTGGCCATGCCGCAGAGGCACGCGGACACGGACAGGATTAACCAACAGTTACGGCTTTCAGCCGTAACTGACCGGACAAAACCATACAGCGTCAGCAGATAAAACAGACCCATCAGCGACTCGGCCCGCTGGCTGATATAGGTCACCGCTTCCGTTTGCAGCGGATGCAGCATCCAAAGCAGGGCGGCGAACCCGGCCAACGGCAGGGCCGCCTCTCCATCGCGGGGGCGCAGCCCCGGCCAGAGCAGCGTGCGACGCACGACGCCCAGCAGCGCGAGCCCGGCACCAAGATGGATGAGCAGATTGACGATATGGTATCCGCGCACGGACAGGCCGCCCACGGCGTAATTCAACGCCAACGAAAGGTTGAGCAGCGGCCGCGAGGCCGTCGGCCCGGTCGACGGCAACGACAAAACATCGCCGATCCGCCCGAGCTGGCGGATGGACGGATTCTCGGTGATCGCCCACTGGTCATCCAGCAGGAACGGCACTTTGCAGCTGTTCCAATACGCCCCCACCGCCGCGAGTATCAGAATGATGGCGACCGCCAACCCCCGCCAGCCGGCCGCCGTACCGGGAGCGCCGGTGGTGATCGTGGGGCTGGGAGCGCGACTCATGGGGCGGGATGTTTATCGGCAATCGACCAAGGGCAAAGCCGAATCCACGTTCCGACTGGGGAGCGCGGACGTATCGCCACCGGCTTGCCCGCCGGAGGCGGGCGATCGTCCGCACTCAGTCCGTACGGAGACGGCTGGTGCTGCCTGCAGTCCGAAATCGGCGGACGATCCTGCGGATTCGCCCGCGCTCCCACCGGGCTCAGACCGTTTTGCCGAGATAGAGGTTTGCCTCCGGGGGTGGGATTCGATGCGATCGGCGCCTCACCCATGCCTTCCGCTACCTCCCTCCGCATCGACGGCCGCCGGGCCGACCAGCTACGCCAGGTCTCGTTCGAGGCCAACATCGCCCCCTACGCCTCCGGCTCCGTCCTCGCCAGCTTCGGTCTGACGCGGGTGATCTGCGCCGCCACCATCGAGCCCAAGGTGCCCACCTGGATGAGACAGCAGGGTGTGCCGGGCGGCTGGCTCACCGCGGAGTACTCGATGCTGCCGTACTCCACGCTGGAGCGAAAACCGCGCGACATCTCCAAGGGCAAGATCGACGGCCGCACCGTCGAGATCCAACGCCTCATCGGCCGCTCGTTGCGCGCCGTGGTCGATTTGCAGAAACTCGGCGACAACACGCTCTGGATCGATTGCGACGTGCTCCAGGCCGACGGTGGCACGCGTACTGCCTCGATCACCGGCGCCTACCTCGCGGCGCGGCTTGCCGTGCAGAAATTGCTCGACGCAAAAAAAATCGCGGAAAATCCCATCGCCGATTCCGTCGCCGCCGTGAGCGTGGGGCGGCACGAGGGCCGCGAGCTGCTCGACCTCGCCTACATCGAGGACCGGGACGCCGAGGTGGACTTCAATGTCGTGATGACCGGTCGCGGCCAATACGTCGAAGTTCAGGGCACGGGCGAGGAATCCACCTTTTCCCACGAACAGCTCCAAAGCCTGCTGGTGCTCGCGCAGAAGGGTTTGAAGGAACTGGCCTCCCTCCAGACCGCGTTTCTAACCCGGCAATTGCTGGCGCGCTGAAAATCCGGCCGGGGCGGCGCAGTTGCCCGGGGGATTTTGCTAAATTTCGGTAAGATATTGCCGATAAAGAAGTCGTCAGGTTTCAGCCCTCACCTGTGGGGATATCCATGCCCACTCCCAAGTCAGCCACGCCCGGACCCCGGATGGTCGATGATACTATCCGGAGGGCGGAGTTGTTTCATTTTCTGACGGAAGAGACGGATCTGCTCATTTACGACTACGACGTGAACAGCGGCCGGATCGCGTGGCAGGGACCGGTCGCGCAGGTGCTCGGTTACCCGCCGGAGCAATTTGCACGAATGGATGTCGCCCGGTGGATAACGTTGATCCATCCGGACGACCAAGCCGCCACGGTGAAAACGCACGAGCAGGCGTTGGCCGACGGCGGCAGATATACGGCAACTTATCGCTTCCAACATCAGGCCGGCCACTATGTGCCCATCCACGATCGCGGGATCGTGCTGCTCGGAGCCTCGCCCCGGCTGGTTGGTTCGGCTTTCGACGCCTCCGCCGGGCCGCCGCCGGGACTCATCCCACGCATGCTGCTGGCGCGCACCGCGGCCTGCACCGGTCTGGATTTTCTGCAAACGCTGACGCGCGAAGGAGGCCTGCTCATGGGCTGCCAGCGCGTGGGCATTGCGCGCCGGCTGCCCGGGCAACCCCATACGCTGCACACCGTGGCGTCGTGGCAACGCAACGGACTCAATCCGCCGGCGGATTTCCCGATTCATAATTCACCCGCCCGGCTCGCCCTCGATCAGGGTTACTTCGAGACGTCGGGCAACCTGGCCATCTATTTTCCGCAATGGGCGGCGTTGGACCGCGAAGGACCGATCGCCAGTTACGCGGGCGTCGCCCTCAAGTCGGCGGCCGGCCAGGCGCTGGGCCTGTTCTGGGTCATCTTTGGTCCGGAGGCAAAACCCCCGCCCTCGCTGGCGGCGATCATGCGCCTGTTCGCCGTCCGCGTGTCCGCCGTGCTGGAGCGTCTGCTGCTTGAACAAGAACTCGCAACCAGCCACGCCCATTACCACCAGGTCATCGATGGCCTGCCGGAGGGTGTCCTGGTGGTCAGGGATAACCAGGTGCTGTTCGCCAATCGTGCGGCCACACAACTGCTCGGCTATGCCGCGCCCAAGGAGTTGTTAAACACCCCCACCTCGGCGCACATCCCGTCCGGTGTCCTCGTGGCGCTGGACGAAACCATCCGTCTGTTCGCGGCGAGGAAGATCGACCCCTGCGCCCGCGAAACCACCCTGCGACGCCGCGATGGCAGCGAATTCGAAGTCGATCTGGTCGTAGCCCGCGTCGATTTCGAGGGTCAGCCGGCCCTGCAATTCGTCTTGCGCGACATCTCGGAGCGCCGCCGGCTCGAACGGGCCTTCGAAGCCGTGCGCCGCGCCACCGCGGGGGTTTACGGCAAGGAGTTTTTCCAGTCGCTGGTCAGCGAACTGGGACCGCTCCTGGACGGACGCCGCGTGCTCGTGGGCCGGGTGGTCGATCCGAACACCCTGCTGATCCGTCCCCTCGCCGCCTGGAACCAGCACGGATACAACGAGCAACTGGTCGAGTTTACCCCCGATCCCACTACGCCCGCATGGACGGTGTTGCACGAAGGCTACTGCGAGCTCGTGGGGACGCTCGTCGAACGGGACTCGCCGCACGCCGCGGAGTACCGGGCGGCGGAAATCGACAGCTACGTGGGCGTGGCGCTGCGCGCCAGCACCGGACGGGTGCTGGGATTCCTCTCGGTGAAATACAGCCGCGACAAGCCGCTGGCACCCCAGGCGGGGATGATCCTGCAACTTTTCTCGGCGCGCGCCTCGGCCGAGATGGAGCGGCTCGAAGTCGAGGAAGCCTTGCGGGCGGGCGAGGCCCGCTTTCGCACCCTGAGCGAATGCTCGCCCATCGGAATTTTCCAACTGGACCGGGTGCGGGACTGTGTCTACGTGAACGCGCGTTGGAGCGAGATCACCGGTCTGACGCGCGAGCAGGGCCTGGGCCAGGGCTGGATGCAATGCGTGCACCCCGACGACCGGGCCCGCTTTGAGGCACGGCGCCGGGCGGATATCGGCAATTACGCCGCCGAGCTGCGCCTGGTCCAGCCCGACGGCGCCGTGCGCCGGGTCAACCTGCGCGTACGCAGCCTGCAGGACACCGGGGGCCGGATCGACGGATACGTCGGCACCCTGGACGATATTTCCGAACTGGCCCAGGCCGATGAGGAGATACGGCGGCTGAACGCCGGTTTGGAGCGTCGCGTGACCGAACGCACCACCCAGCTCGCCGCGGCCAACGCCGAACTAGAGGCCTTCAGCTACTCCGTGTCGCACGATCTGCGCAGCCCCTTGCGCGCCCTCGACGGGTTCAGCCGCGCACTCGAGGAGGATTTTTTCGAGCGGCTCGATGAAACGGGCCGGGGCTACCTGCGCCGCATTCGCGCCGCGAGCCAGCATATGGGCCGCCTGATCGACGACCTCCTCCTCCTTTCCCGCGCCAGCCGCGTGGAGATGCGCCGCGAACCGCTCGACCTTTCCGCGCTGGCCGCGGAAATCGCCGCGGAACTGCGCGCCCATCACCCCGACCGGACCGTGGAATTCGTCTGCGCGCCGGATTTGCGCGCTTCCGCCGACCGCGCCCTCGCGCGCATCGTCCTGTACAACCTGCTCGACAACGCCTGGAAATACACGCGACGCCAGCCCGCGGCCCGCATCGAGCTGGCCGGGCATCCCGCGCCCGCCGGCTGCCCCACCCCGGTTTTCGTGATGCGCGACAATGGTGCCGGCTTTGATATGCGTCACGCAGGCAAGCTCTTCGCTCCCTTCCAGCGGCTGCACGCCGCGGCCGACTTCGAAGGCACCGGCATCGGTCTGGCCACGGTCAAGCGCATCGTGTCCCGCCACGGCGGGCGTGTCTGGGCCGAGGCGGCCGTCGCGTATGGCGCAAACTTTTATTTCACCTTCGGCGGAAATTCCGCTTAATGACCCTCCCCCCCAACCCTGCCTCCCCATGCCCCATCGAAAAATCCTGCTGATTGAAGACAATCCCGACGACGTCGCCCTGACGCTGCGCGCCTTCAAGAAAAACAACATCGCCAATCAGGTCATCGTCGCCTCCGACGGACAGGCGGCGCTCGACTGGCTTTTTGGCGCGGGCGAATTCGCCGGCCGCGACACGAGCGAGCTGCCCGCCTTTGTGCTGCTCGATCTCAAGCTGCCCAAAGTTGACGGTCTCGAGGTGCTGCGGGCGCTGCGCGCCGATCCGCGCACGCGCCTGCTGCGGGTGGTGATCCTCACCACCTCACGGGAAGAGCAGGATGTCGTCGAAAGCTACAGTCTCGGCGCCAACAGTTATATCCGGAAGCCGGTCGATTTCGACGAGTTCCTCCACGTGGTCGGCCAGCTCGGACTCTACTGGCTGATCCTCAACGAGCCCCTGCCGGCCCGAAATTAACCGCCCGCGATATCCCCGCTCTCCGTCATGCCCGCCAAGCCGCTGCGCCTCCTGCTGGTCGAGGACTCGGAAGACGATGCGGAGCTCATGATGCTGGAATTGCGCCGCGCCGGTTTCGTGCCGCTGGCAACACGAGTGGAGACGGCCGAGGCGATGAGTGCCGCGTTGCGCGCTGAACCCTGGGATTTGATCCTGGCCGATTACAGACTGCCCTCGTTTTCCGGACTCGCGGCGCTCGACCTCTACCACGAAAGCGGACTCGACATCCCGTTCTTCATCGTCTCGGGCACCATCGGCGAGGAACTGGCCGTGGAGGCAATGCGGGCCGGTGCGCACGATTACCTCCTGAAAGGCAACCTCACGCGGCTGGGCCCCGCCATCACCCGCGAACTGCGCGAGGCCCAGGTGCGCCGCGCACGCCAGCAGGACCGCGACCGCCTCATGGTCAGCGAGCAGCGATTCACCACGATTTTCCACGACAGCCCGGTCGCGATCCTCATCTCCGATGTCGTCAATGGCCGGATCATCGACGCGAATCCCGCCGCCCTCGCGCTCTCCGGCTATGCCCGCGAGGAAGTGATCGGCCACGACACGGTGGAGCTGGGCGTTTTCGCCAGTGCGGAAGAACGCCGCGCGCTGGTCCGGCAGGCCCTCGACCGGGGCCCCGGTAATGCCCTCGAGCTTCGGGTGCGCAACAAGCGCGGCGATCCGACCACCATTCTTATTTCGTTCAGTCTGCTGGCGCTCGACGGTCAAAACCGCCTCCTCTCCATCGTTCAGGACATCACCGCCCGCAAACGCGCCGAGGAGACCCGCCAGAGCCTCGAAGCGCAGCTCCACCAGGCCCAAAAGATGGAGGCCATCGGCACCCTGGCCGGGGGCATCGCCCACGATTTCAACAACATTCTCACCGGCATCCTGGGTAATGTGCAGCTCGCCGAGATCGACCTGGCCTCCGACCATCCGGCGCGGACGTACCTCTCCGATGCGCTCAAGGCCTGCAACCGGGCGCGGGATCTCGTGACGCAAATCCTGACCTTCAGCCGCCGCCGCGAACAGCAACGCGTCGTCATCCGGCTCGGCCCCGTGGTCAAGGAAGCGCTGCGCCTGCTGCGCGCCTCGCTGCCCGCCACGATCGACATTCGCAGCGACATCGACGACAACAGCCCGCCCGTCCTGTGCGATCCCACGCAGATGCACCAGGTCCTCATGAACCTCGGCGCCAACGCCGCCTACGCCATGCGCGAAGCCGGCGGCGTGCTGGCGGTGTCCCTGCGGGCGGTCGAGGTCGAAAGCACCATGATCGCGCAACACCCGCAACTGGTCAACGGTCGCACGGTGTGCCTCTCGGTGCGCGATACCGGCTGCGGCATGGATGCCGCCACCCGCGAGCGGCTTTTCGAGCCTTTCTTCACCACCAAGGGGCCGGGCGAGGGCACCGGACTCGGCCTCGCCGTCGTGCATGGCATCATGGTCAACCACGAGGGCGTCATCGTCGTCGACAGCCGGCCCGGCGCCGGCACCGTGTTTCACCTCTATTTTCCCGTCATCGAAACCGCCGAACCCGAGCCGGCCGCCGTGCCCCGGCCGCTTCCGCGCGGTTCGGGCCAGCGCATCCTCTTCGTCGACGACGAGCCCGCCGTGGTCCAGCTCTGCGGGCGCATGCTTCTCAAACTGGGCTACCGGCCCCTCGTCTTTACGAGCCCGACCGAGGCGCTCGCGGCGTTTCGGGAGAATTCTGCAGAGATCGATCTCGTGCTGACCGATCTGACCATGCCCGAAATCACCGGCATAGAGCTGGCCCGGCAGGTGTATGCTTTGCGCCCGGGGCTGCCCCTCGTGATCGCTTCGGGACACCTGCAGGCCGATGACGCCAATCAGGCGCGGGCGCTGGGCGTGCGCCACTTCGTGGAAAAGCCCTTCTCGCTGGGCGCGCTGGCCGAAAACGTCCACCAGGCGTTGCTGCCCGGCTAGGAGTTTGTCGGGCTTGGGATAAATGTTCGGAAGGAGCTCGTGGTTCCGTCGCAATATGATCCGCCCCGACCGACAAACTCCTTAAACCGTCGCAAAGCGGCGGAAAATCGAAAGCGAAATCAGGTTTTGCAGCGCGGAGCGCTGCTTAAGGAGCCTGTCGAGGCAGATTCCCGCCATCGCAACAAAAATTCCAGCCGAAGATACGATATTCATTGGTAAGTCCGGCAGGCTCCCGGGCAAATTTGCTTTTCAGGGCCGCTGGGCGACCGTTGGCGGGCACACGATACGCCATGGCCACCCGAGAGTTTCACTACCATTGGAAATGGCAGCTGCGGGCGCCGCCCGAGACCCTGTGGCCGCTCGTGTCGGATACCGATCGTTTCAACCGTGATTGCGGTTTTCCAGCCGTCGAGGTGATCCGTTCCGGACCCGTCACCCGCCGGCTGCGGGCCCGGCGGGCCGGGATCGTGATCGAATGGGAGGAGCGCGCCTTCGAGTGGCTCGCCCCGCAGTATTTCGATGTCGATCGCGCCTATACGCGCGGCCCGTTGGCGCACCTGCGAATCCGCTGCGAACTCGACCCCGCCGCCAACGGCGGCACCGCCCTGACCTACCAAATGTGGCTCAAACCGGCCGGTCGTCTCGGCCAGCTGTTCCTGCCGTGGGCGGTCGATTATTGGGCACGCGCCAGAATCCAACGCACGTTCCGCCGTTACGATGAACTGGCCCGGCGCGACGCCCCACCCTCGCGCCTTGCGCCCCGGTCGGCACGGCCGGCCCGGACCGCCCTCGCACGCACCGCCCTGGGCCAGGCCGGGCAACCCCTGGAGTTGGTCGACCGTCTGATCGAGTTCGTCACGTGTGCCGATGACTTCTCGGTCGCCCGACTGCGCGCCTATACCCTGGCCGACCGGTGGAACGCACCGCGGCGCACGGTGCTGCAGCTTTGCCTGCATGCGACCCGCGCCGGATTGCTCGATCTCCGCTGGGAGACGGTTTGCCCCCATTGCCGCGGAGCGACCCTGGCCAGCGGCACACTCGCCGGCATTTCGGCGCCAGCGCACTGCAATTCGTGCGCCGTCGATTTCGTCGTCAATTTCGACCAATTGCTGGAACTCACCTTTGCGCCGAATCCCGCCATCCGCGTCGTGACGCGCCCCACCTACTGTGTCGGCGGCCCGCAGCTCACCCCGCATATCGTGGCGCAACAAAAGCTCGCGCCCGGCGCCGCCGGCACGTTGGCGCTGCGTTTGCGTCCCGGCCGGTATCGCGTACGGGCGCCGGGCCTGGCGGGCATCCGTTCGTTTCGCGTCGAGCCGGGGGCTACGCCGGCCGGGCAGATCGCCCTCGGAATCGATGCGGAGGGCGAACCCACCCTGGCGCCGGAGTCCGCGCTGACCATCGAAAATCACGACACCGCCGAGCGGCTCGCCATCGTGGAGCATACGGCCTGGAGCGACCAAGCGACCACCGCCGCGGAAGTGACCGCGTTGCAGACTTTCCGCGATCTGTTTGCCCGCGAGGCGCTGCGGCCGGGCGAGCAACTCGCCGCCGGGGCGCTCACGCTCGTGTTCACCGACCTGAAGGGTTCGACCCAGTTGTATCGTGAGATTGGCGACGCACCCGCCTTTGGCCGTGTGCTCAATCATTTCGACGTCCTGCGCGCCGCCGTGGCCGCCGAGGGCGGCGCGATCGTCAAGACCATGGGCGATGCCATCATGGCCGTCTTTCCGCGACCGGCCCCGGCCTTGCGTGCATTGCTCGCCGCGCAACGTCTGCTGGCCTCGCCTGCCTCCGCCGGCGCCACGCCGCTGGCCCTCAAGGCGGGTCTGCACCACGGATCCTGCCTGGCGATCAACCAGAATGACCGGCTGGATTATTTCGGTAGCAGCGTGAATTTCGCCGCGCGTCTCTGCCCGCTCGCCACCGGCGCCGATCTCGTGCTGTCCGACGCCGTCCAGGCCGATCCGGAGACCGCCGCCTTGATCGACGAACGCAGCCTGCGGATGATCCCGGAGCAGGTAAGCCTGCGCGGTTTCGCCGGCGATTCGTTTACCGTCTGGCGGGTGACGGACTGAACCGTACCGGCCGGCCGTGAAGGGCGAGGAGACGATTACTCCTTGTCTTTCACCGGCGTTGTCTCGTGCAATCGGGCGAAGTTGCCGTCCTCGGCGGAGCGGACGAAACCCTCAGTCACGCTTTTCAATTCCTCCCAGCGCCGGCGGATATCCCGGGCCTCGTCCTTCGTGATGACATTGTCTTCCGAGGCCTTGGCGATCGTCGCCAGCATGTCGGCAAATTCCTGCACGATGTCGTTGGTGATCGGAATGAGCCGGTTGGATTGTTTGAGCTGGTGCGGATTGCGGATGAAGAATCCGCCGGATGCCTCGCAGGCCCACTGCGCGATGCGCGAATCGCCCGATATCCGGATGAGCTGCCCCACCCGGTCCAGGGGACTGTTGGCGCCGCTGCCGCTTTCGTCGACCGGCGGCTCGGCCCATTTGTACACCAGCGAGAGCGACAACCCCATTTCCGCGGCAATTTGTTTGGCCGGCGTCTTCTTGAGCACTTCCCGGATCACCTCGTGCGCTTGCATATGTGGCGCATCGTGCTGCCGCCGAGTCGAAATGCAACCCTGCGGATGATTGGGATCACGGCGTTTGCCCCGCGTTTTTTCCATTTCGCCGCGCGCCAGTTTATGCCAATACCAGCTACGTTCCATGAACATTCACGAATTCCAAGCTAACGCGCTCTTTGGCAAGTACGGTGTACCTGCCCCGAAGGGCGTACCGGCAAAAACCGTGGCGGAGATCGATGCCGCCCTCGCACAGTTCCCCGAGGGCATGGTCGTCGTCAAGTCACAGATTCACGCGGGCGGCCGCGGGAAGGGCACTTTCACCGACGGCTACAAAGGCGGCGTGAAGGTCTGCAAATCGAAGGCCGAGGCGAAGGAGGCGGCCGGCAAGATGCTCGGCAACACCCTCGTCACGCTGCAAACCGGCCCCGCCGGCCGCAAAGTGCAGACGCTCTTCTTCACCGAGGCCTGCCCGCCCAAGAAGGAGTACTACCTTTCGATCCTGCTCGATCGCGCCTCCTCCCGGCCCGTCATTGTCGCCTCCACCGAGGGCGGCATGAACATCGAGGAGGTCGCCAAGAAGACGCCGGAGAAAATCCACAAGGTCTTCGTCGATCCGGCCTACGGCCTCGCCGACTTCCAGGTGCGCCAGCTGCTCTTTGCGCTGGGCTTCAATCCCGCCGAATCCAAGAACGCCGCGAAGCTCATCCGCAGCCTCTATAACATGTTCTGGGACATCGACGCCTCGATGGTGGAGATCAACCCGCTCATCACCACCGCCGACGACCGTGTGCTCGCGCTCGATGCCAAGGTAGGCTTCGACGACAACGCCCTCTTCCGCCACCCGGAAATCGTCGCCCTCCGCGACCTCGCCGAGGAAGACCCGAAGGAAACCGAAGCCTCGAAGCACGAGCTCAACTATATCGCGCTCGACGGCAACATCGCCTGCCTCGTCAACGGCGCCGGCCTCGCGATGAGCACGATGGACATCATCAAGCATTTCGGCGGCAATCCGGCCAACTTCCTCGACGTCGGTGGCGGCGCCACCCGGGAGCAGGTCGTGGCGGCCTTCAAGATCATCCTCGGCGACCCCAAGGTGAAGGGGATTTTCGTGAACATCTTTGGTGGCATCATGGACTGCAACATCATCGCCGCCGGCATCGTCGAGGCGGTGAAGGAAGTGGGCCTCAAGCTCCCGCTCGTCGTGCGCCTCGAGGGCAACAACGTCGTCCTCGGCAAAAAGACGCTCGCCGACTCCGGCCTGCCCATCGTCTCCGGCGACAGCATGGCCGACGCCGCGCAGAAAATCGTCAAACTGGTGGCCTAAACCCTCCAACCGACGCAACCATGAGCATCAAGGTCAAAGAGGTCGCGTTCGTGTTTCACCCCGTCACGGACATCGCCCGCGCCCGCAAATTCTACGAGGAATTCCTCGGCCTGAAGGTCGGCGTGCAGGTTGAAATCGCACCCGGCCAATGGTGGATCGAGTTCGATATCGCCGGTCAGGCGCTCGCAATTTCCAACGCCGTGCCCGGGGCGCCGGTTTCGAGTCTCACGCTCGAGGTGGCCAACCTCGACGAGGCGCTCGCCGCCGTCCGCGCCGCGAACATCCCGCTCGTCTTCGACGTGATGGAGTTCCCGCCCTGCCGCCTGGCCGCAATCAAGGATCCGGACGGCAACCAGATCGGCCTCCACCAGCGCAAAGCCACCTCCTGATCTCCGCGCTCACCCTCACTTTCACTCTCACTCTCACTTCCTCCATGTCCATTCTCGTCACTCCTGAAACCAAGCTTCTCATCCAGGGCATCACCGGCGAATTCGGTGCCCGCCATACGCGGCTCTCGCTCGACTACGGCACCAAGGTCGTCGCCGGCGTCACGCCCGGCAAAGGCGGCCAGTTCTTCGAGCACGGCGCGCACAAGGTGCCCATCTTCAATACCGTCGCCGAGGCCACCCAGGCCACCGGCGCCACGGTCTCGGCGATCTTCGTGCCGCCGCCGTTCGCGGCCGACGCCATCCTCGAGGGCGTCGACGCCGGGCTCGATCTCGTCGTCGCCATCACCGAGGGCATTCCGATCAAGGATATGGTCCGCGTGAAGCGCGCCATGCAGGGCAAGAAGACCCGCCTCGTCGGCCCCAACTGCCCCGGCATTGTCACGCCCGGCGCCGGCAAGGATTCCACCGGCGGCTGCCGCATCGGCATCGCGCCCGGTTATATTCACCGCCAGGGTCACGTCGGCATCGTCTCCCGCTCCGGCACGCTCACCTACGAAGCCGTCTGGCAGGTCACCTGCAAGGGCCTCGGCCAGACCACCTGCGTCGGCATCGGCGGCGACCCGGTCAACGGCACGTCGCACCTCGATGTCATCAAGATGTTCAACGACGATCCCGAGACCAAGGGCATCATCATGATCGGCGAAATCGGCGGCACCGCCGAGGTGGAGGCCGCGCGCTGGATCAAGGCGAACTGCAAGAAACCCGTCGCGGGCTTCATTGCGGGAGCCACCGCTCCGGCCGGCCGCCGCATGGGCCACGCCGGCGCCATCGTCGGCGGCACCGAGGACACCGCCGCGGCCAAGATCGCCGTCTTCAAGGAGTGCGGTGTCGAAGTCGCCGTCACGCCGAGCGACATGGCCGACGCTCTCCTCCGCGCCGCGAAGGCAAGGCGCAAGAAGCTGTCTTGAGACGGTACGCGTCGTCCCCGCCACGCTGGTCTTTCAAGGCCGCGGCTCAAGCCGCGGCCTTTTGTTTTTCTGCCATCGTAGTGCCGCACTGTCGTAGCCGCGCCGCTTCCGACGCGGTATCTCTCCGTCCCGTCCGCACGCCACAGCGTGCGGCTACCCCCATTCCATTGCCTCACCATTCACTCCTGAAGCCGCACCGCTTACGGTGCGGAGCCCACCCCGTGGCGTCCCGCCGAAAAAACCGGCTTGCGTTCACCCGCGAAACCTTATCTTTCGCCCTCTCACATTGGAGATGGGCTCGTAGCTCAGTTGGAAGAGCGCCGCAATGGCATTGCGGAGGTCGTCAGTTCGATCCTGATCGGGTCCACCATCCTTCGCCCTGGTGGGGCTTCGGATGGCTCCGCCAGCCGAAGGATTTACGAAGGATATCCTGCGTAGCTTCAGCCAGCGGGACTAACTCCCTTTATTGTCAGTCACGCAGGTCGTTGAACCGGCGACATGCGCGAGAGTGCTTGCAGCCAGTGCTCCACTCGGGAAATTGAAGCCATGCCGCCATCGGCCCCATGCGTGGACTCTTCGCTGGAAAGCGATTCGCCGCCCTGCGCGACTTCGCGCCGCGCGATCTGGCTGGCCGTCGCGTGCCTGGTCGGCGCGATTCTGGGGGCCTATCACGACAGCTTTTCCGGTCCGTTCGTTTTCGACGACGGCCCGGCCATCCTCGGCAATCCCACCATCCGGCATCTTTCGACCCTGGGCGACGTGTTGTCGCCTCCGCGCGAGGCGGGACAGACAGTCGGCGGCCGGCCGCTGGTGAATCTAACGCTGGCGGTCAACTACGCCCTCGGTGGCGAAGACGTGCGCGGCTACCACGTTTTCAACCTCATCGTGCATACGCTCGCGGCGCTCACGCTCTTCGGCATCGTGCGGCGCACCCTGCTGCAGCCGGCGCTGCGCGCACGGTTCGGTTCCGCCGCCACGCCGCTGGCGCTGGCGGTCGCCCTCCTCTGGGCGGTGCATCCTTTGCTGACCGAAGCGGTCACCTATGTGATCCAGCGCGCCGAATCGTTGATGGGCCTGTTCTACCTGCTGACACTTTACTGTTTCATCCGCGCCGTTGCCGACCGAAATGAAGGTAACCTTCTAAAAGCAAGATCGGCCCGCCACCGGTGGCTTGGTCTGTCCGTGGTCGCCTGCTATTGCGGCATGGCGACGAAAGAGGTGATGGTTTCCGCGCCGTTGCTTGTGCTGCTCTACGACCGCACGTTTGTCGCCGGTTCGTGGCGCGACGCCTGGACGCGACGGAAGTATTTCTATCTCAGCCTCGGAGTCTCTTGGCTCCTGCTCGGCTGGCTGGTGCTCGGCACGCAGAACCGTGGCGGCACCGCCGGGCTGGGCCTGGGCGATTCGGTCTGGACGTATGCCCTCACGCAGACCCGCACCATCTCCCGGTATCTACAACTCGCCGTGTGGCCGCATCCCCTGGTCTTCGATTACGGCACGGAGGCGATCGAGCATCCGGTGGACGCCCTGCCCTTCGTGCTGCTGATTGCGGTGCCGCTGGCCGGCACCGTGGTCGCGTGGTGGCGCTGGCCAGTCACCGGTTTTCTCGGGGTGTGGTTTTTCGCGATCCTGGCGCCAAGTTCGAGCATCGTGCCGATTCCCGTGCAAACGATGGCCGAACACCGGATGTATCTGCCGCTGGCAGCGGTCGTCGCCCTGGCCGTTCTGAGTCTCTATGCGTACGGGCGGCGGGGCTGCTGGTACGTGTTCGCCGCCGTGGCCCTGGCCCTCGCAACCCTCACCGTGGTGCGAAACGTGGACTACCTCGATCCCCGCTCGATCTGGGCCGACACCGTGGCGAAGCGCCCGGCCAACGCCCGGGCGCAATGCTATTATGGCGATGCGCTGGCCGCCCGAGGGCAATACGCCGAGGCGCTGGCGCACTACGACGCGGCCATCCAAGCGGATCTGCCGGCGAAGACCAGCGGCGGCCGCAGCATTCTCGGTGACATCCTGGTCAACTCCGGCAATGTCCTGCGCGCCCTGGGCCGCGATTCGGAAGCGGTAATACGCTATGAGGCCGCCTTGCATGTGGATCCCGACCTGGCCCCGGCGCATTTTAACCTGGGCTGCATTCACCTGCAGGCTGATCGATTGCCGGAGGCGGTCGACCGATTCGAGCAGGCGTTGAAGCTCGATCCCAATTACGTGGCGGCGCATACGAGCCTGGGGTCGGCGTTGTTGCTCGAAGGCCGGACCACCGAAGCGCTGGTGCACTACGAAACGGCGCTGCGGCTGGACCCATCGGCCAGGGCACACCAGAACCTCGGCATCGCCCTGCTGTATGCCCGGCAGCTGCCCGCGGCAGTCACACAGCTGGAGCAGGCCGTACAGCTCGAGCCCGATCTCGCCCAGGCGCAGGAATTCCTGGGTGAGGCCCTGGCGGCCCAAGGCCGCCAGGCGGAGGCGGCCGCGCATTACCGGCGTGCCCTGCAGATCGAGCCGGGCAACGAGCATGCGCGCCGGGCGCTCGAACTCTTGTCCGCCCCACCCCGTTAGCATCGGCCCGGGCGAAACTCCGGCCCTCCACGTCCGTTTAGTCGACAATGCGCCTCGCAAAGGCGTTGCCTGCGCCGTGCGCGGAGAAAAGATGCCTCAGCTTCTTACCTTTGTTCCATGTCCGGCGACCCGTCGCCCGGACATACCGTACCCATGTTCTGAACCCTACCCGGCCCAGTATCCATACTCATGAACTCAATCCAAAGAATGTCTGTAACCCTGCGGTGGTTCTTCGTGCTAGCGACTGCGATGACCGCCGTTTCGTTGTCGTGGGCGCAAACTGCCCCGGCACCCGCATCTGATACCACCACTCAAGCCAGCCAAGAGAAAGCCGCCGCGGTCCCCGTGACCAAGGTCGCGGCCGCCAGCCCGACGGCGGACGAAACGATCCAGCTGAGCCCGTTCGAGGTGGTGGCCGATACGAAAGGTTATTTCTCCTCGAACACGATGTCGGGCACCCGCCTGAACTCGAAGATTGAGGACTTGGGCCAGTCGATCACCGTGATGAACAAGGAGCAGATGGCCGACTTCGCGATGCGCGATATCAACGACGTGTTCGACTATATGGCGAGCACGGAAGGCACCGGTTCCTACTCCCAATTCGATACCGACCGCACGGGCGCCGTGGTCGACCAGGTGAGCCTCAGTCCGAACACCGCCAATCGCGTTCGCGGCATCGGCAGCGCCAACATTGCCTTCAACAATATCCCCGTCTCGGGACGCGTGTCCATTGATTCGCTCTGGATCGAATCGCTCGAGGTGAGCCGCGGGCCGAACGCCAACATCTTCGGCCTGGGCAACGCCTCCGGCACCGTCAACCAGGTGGCCGCGACCGCCAACCTGGCCCGCGACTTCACCCGGGTGGAAATCAAGGGCGACAGCTACGGTGGTTGGCGCACCGCGCTCGACCTGAACCGCATGCTTCTGAAGAACAAGGTGGCGGTGCGGGCGAGCTACGCGAACGAGCATACCGGCTTCGTTCGCAAGCCCTCCGGGGAGGACGCCCGCCGCCTCAGCGCGCAGATCAAGGTCCAGCCCTTTAAGAACACGACCCTGTCGTTCAACTGGTATAGCTTCAAGCATTCAGCGCAGCGGCCCAACTTCACGACCCCGCGCGACTACTACACGGATTGGCTCCTCCGTCTAGGGCAACCGGGTTGGAATCCCGTCACCCGCCTGGTCACCCTCGCCAACGGGCAGGTCTACGGCAATGGCAACGTCCTCGGCTCCACCACCCCGTATTCCGCCACGCCAAGCTACTTCACCGGCGGCGCGGAGAGTCGTTCGCCCTTCCAGATCGGCGCCCCGGGCGAAGCGCCCTACTGGACCATGGCACGATATACGGCCAATCCTTCTTCACCGGCGGGAAATAATTATTCAACGACAGACCCCTTTGCGTCGTCGGCCTCGGGTATCGGCCTTTTGACCATGGGTCCCTCGGAAGCCTACACCGCCACACAGCAACCGCTCTACAATTCCGTCGCCCGGCCCATCAATAACAAGGCCTACTACGACTGGACCAAGATCAATCTGGCGGGCAACGGCAAGGCTTGGGACGACGTCAATATGTACCTGGCCCAGCTCGACCAGATCATTCTCAACACCCCGAAACAAACCCTGGCTTTTCAGGGTACCGTCTTGCGTGAGGATTCCAAACGGTTGGAAAACCAGCCCATGGGCCCCGCGAGCGTGAACAGCAATGTCGGTCAGCTCCAGGTCGACGTGAACCAGGTTTATCTGGATGGCACCCCCAATCCCTACTTCGGCCGGCCTTACCTGAGGAGCAGCGAGCCCTTCCTGCGGGACAAGCCCCTGCTGTGGGACACCGCCCGGGCTCAGGCCGTCTATCGTCTCGATTTCTCCCAGGACAAGGGTTGGAGCAAGTGGATCGGCACCCAGCAGATCCTGGGCTACTATGAATACAAGGATCAGAAGAATTACCTCTACACTTATCGGCATACGGCGCTGGGCACCGACAAGGGCTGGGAGCAAAAATATGCCAACACGCTGTTCGCCCTCCAAACGGTGACAAACACCGATCCCAGATATCTCATCAATGGCACTTCCCTTGTCCCCGGCAACTATGACCGGCTCAACGAACAATATTATGTCGGCAACACGCGCGGTGGTGGCATTGAATACGCCCCAAGCTTTTTCCCGGAAGGAGTCAGTCTGCCTTATGTCTGGGGCCCCAACGCCACCTCGATGATCAAGGATGTTTCTCCCGTCGGCTATAGCCCCGGCCAAGGTGGCGGTACCAATAACCTCAATGAAGTCATAAAGACCGTGGGTGGCGTGCTCCAAAGCAACTTCTTCGACGGCCGCCTGGTCGGCACCTTTGGCCGCCGTGAGGATTATGTGAATGACCGCAATTCCCCGCTCGCCACGCTTACCCCGGACCTCCAGGACTACAATTTTGCGGCGTCCAACCAATGGGTGGGCCCGTGGCGTCTGGCCAAAGGCAAGACCAAAACGGCTTCGGTCGTGGCCCGTCCGTTCCGGGATCTCAAGTTCCTCAAATCCGCGGCCAACAGCGGAAACTTTATCAGCCGGCTCCTGGCCGAAGCGGTCAGCAGCCTCAGCCTCACCTACGATGAATCGGATAACTTCATTGCGCAGGGTCCGGCCTACGATCTGTTCCTTCATCCGCTGCCCAATCAAACCGGCACCACCAAGGATATGGGTTTCTGGATGACACTGCTGGATGGAAAACTATCCATCCGCTACAATCATTTCGATACCAAACAGCTCAACCTCCGCA
>DATJPQ010000261.1:0-35086 GCA_035506315.1 Opitutaceae bacterium | reverse complement strand
CCATACGGGCGTTCTGGTGCTCGCGAGCGGCGAAATTATCGAGGGTTTCGGCTTCGGCGCCGTTGGCCAGGCCGTGGGCGAGGTCTGTTTCAATACGGCGATGACCGGCTATCAGGAGATTCTCACCGATCCCTCCTACTTCGGGCAGATCGTCACGATGACTGCCGTGCAGATCGGCAACTACGGTGTCAACGACGAGGACACCGAGGCGACAACCCCGAAGGCCAGCGGCTTCGTGGTCCGCGAACTTTCGCCCGTGGTGAGCAACTGGCGCGCGAATCTTTCGCTTGGCGCCTATCTCCAAAAATACGGCATCCCCGGCATCAGCGAGATCGACACCCGGGCGTTGACCAAAAAGTTGCGGGTCGACGGCGCCATGAAATGCTGCCTCAGCACGCTGCCGCTCAGCGACGAGGAGGCCGTCCGCCGCGCCCGCGCCTGGCACGACATGGCCGGCAGCGACTACGTGAAGGACACCACCTGCCGGGAGCCCTACCTCTGGCGCGCCGACGATTCCGCCAATCACAACGCGCAGTATCTTCCGGTCGGCACCTCCTTCGGCGCCACATTGACGCCGGCCAAGCGCTACCGCGTCGCCGCCTTCGACTACGGCGCAAAGTATTCCATCTTCCGCAAACTCGTGCGCCACGGTTTCGACGTGCAGGTGTTCCCCGCCACCGCCACCGTCGAACAAATCCGCGAGCACGCGCCCGAAGGCGTATTCCTTTCCAACGGCCCCGGCGATCCCGCCGCCCTGCCCTATATTCACAAAACCGTGACCGCGCTCCTGCCGGATTACCCGATTTTCGGCATCTGCCTCGGGCACCAGATGATCACGCACGCGCTCGGCGGCACGACCTTCAAGCTCAAGTTCGGCCATCGCGGGGGCAACCAGCCGGTGAAGAACCTGGAAACCGGCAAGGTCTCCATCACCGCGCAAAACCACGGTTTCGCCACCGACCCGAAGAGCATCGAACAAAGCGGAGCGGTCGTCACCGAGATCAACCTGAACGACAACACGGTCGAAGGCCTGCGGCACAAGCAGCTGCCCATTTTCTGCGTGCAATACCACCCGGAGGCGGCTCCCGGCCCCAACGACGCCGATTCGCTCTTCGTCGATTTCCACCGGATGATCGAAGCGCGCAAGGCCGGGAAGATTTGAGTCGGGAAAAGTATCAAATGGCAGGTATCAAGTAACAAGAATACGGCGGCGGGATTTGCGGCTACATTGAAACTTGATCCTTGATCCTTGTTACTTCGCTTCGAGCAACCTCTCGAAGCGTTCCGCATCCTCCGGGGTGTCGACGCCGATGTTCGAGTCCTCGGTAAAACCTACCGCGATATCGTAGCCGTTTTCGAGCACACGCAACTGCTCGAGCTTTTCGATTTGTTCCAGGCGGCCGACCGGCAGTTTCGCGAACTGCTCGAGCAGGTCGGCCTTGTAGGCGTACAGCCCCAGGTGCCGGTGGCAAGGATGGGCCGCCACCCAGGCGTCGTCGACCGCGCCGGCCCGGTCGCGTGCGTATGGCATCGGCGAACGCGAGAAATAGAGCGCCCGGCCGTCGTTGCGCACCACGACCTTCACCTGGTTTGGATTTGCATAATCCGCCGCCGTCCGAAAGGGCGTCGCCAGCGTGGCCATCGCGACCGGCCCGGCGATCAACTCGGCGAGCCGCCGGATTTGCGCGCCGGTCACGAGCGGTTCGTCGGCCTGCACGTTGATAACGTATTCAGCCCGCACGGTGCGGTTGGCCTCGGCCAGACGGTCGGTGCCGCTCTGATGGGTGGATGCGGTCAGGATCGTCTGAAAGCCCGCTGCGGCGAGCGGCGAGCGCAAAAGGTCGTGATCCACCGCGAACCAGAGCGGAAACTCCGGCGCTTGCGCAGCAATGCGCCCGGCCACCCACAGCACCAGCGGCTTGCCCCGGATCGCATGCAAGAGCTTGCGCGGAAAGCGCGTGGACTCGAGCCGGCAGGGCACGACAATGGCGGTTTTCGGCATGAGACCAGCTTGACCAACCGGTTTTTGAGTTGCAAGCCGCGCTCTCCCTTCGAACCTTACCGCCCTCACCTTACGAAATGGAAAAGATCGACACCGCACCCGCCACCGGCCAACAGCTCACCAAAGAGCTGGTGGTCCAGAACAAGATGGGCATACACGCCCGTCCCGCGGCCATGATTGTGCGCATCACCAACAAGTTCAAAGCCGACGTGTTCGTGGAGAAGGACGACGAACAGGTGAACGGCAAGAGCATCATGGGCTTGATGATGCTCGCCGCCGGCAAGGGCTCCAAGGTCAAGTTCATCGCCACGGGCGACGATGGATCGCAGATGCTCGCCGAGCTCGAGGCGCTCTTCGGCCGGAAATTCGACGAAGCGTAAGGTTTTTGCTGCGCAAAAACCTATAGTCCGTAAAACCGCCGCGCGTTTGCGGTGGTTGTCGCTGCCAGCTTGTCGTAGTCGACGCCAAATAGTGCCGCGGCATACTCCGCGGTGTGGCGCACAAACGCCGGCTCGTTGGATTTGCCGCGATGCGGCATGGGTGTGAGGTACGGCGCGTCCGTCTCAATCATCAGGCGGGCGAGTCCCTGGGCCTTGGCGGCCGCGCGCACCGCGTCGGCATTCTTGTACGTCAGTACCCCGGTAAACGAACCGTAGCCGCCCCGCCGCACCAGCTCGGCCATTTCCGCTTCGCCCTCGGTGAAGCAATGGAAGACGACTTTCGTCCAATCGCAGCCACTCGCATCGATCATCTCGACACACTCGCGAAAGGCCCCGCGCGAATGCACCACCAGCGGGCACCCCAAGCGCTGTACGATTTCCAGTTGCGCCGCGAACGCCGCGCGCTGCCAGCTGAAGATTTTGGCCGCCTCAGCCTGGTCCTTCGGCAGGTGGAATCGATCGAGCCCTGCCTCGCCGAGCGCGACCGGGATTGGCGCGGCGGTCGCATCCCAAAACGCTTCGATTTGCGCCACCGTTCCGGCCCAATCCGCTTCGACCGAACAGGGATGCAACCCCACGGCGTAATGGACGAAACCGGGGTTTACCCGGGCGATCTCCCGGTACAAGGACCAGTCATCCGGCGCCGTGCCGATGGTGATCATCGCCTCGAGACCGGCGTCTCGCGCGCGCTGCAAAACCCCGGGCAGTTCGCCACTCCGGGCAAAGGAGTCGAGATGCGTATGGGAGTCGATGAGTGGCATGATGCAATCGTTCTCTTTCTCATTCTCGTTCTCTCGGAATTCGAGAACGAAGAATGAGCACGAGGAACGGCTCCGATTACTTCAGGTACAATGCTCCATATCGTTCCTTGAGATAGCGCAGCAGTGGCCGGGGCGACAGCTCTTCGCCCGTCACCTGCCGCACCAGGGTGAGCAGGTCATGGCGTTTGCCCTGGGCGTGGACTTCGGTGCGGAGCCAGCCGAGCAGACGCGAAAAGTCGCCGCGCGCGAAATCTTCCTCCAGGCCCGGCAGCACCGCCTGCACCCGGTACCAGAGCTGCGCCGCCATCATGTTGCCCAGGCAATAGCTGGGAAAATATCCGAACGCGCCGCTGCTCCAATGCACGTCTTGCAACACTCCGACGCGGTCGTTGTCCGGCTCGAGGCCGAGCAACTCGCGCGACGCCACGCGCCACGCCTCCGGCAGATCGCGCACCTTCAGGTCGCCGGCAAAGAGGCGCTGTTCCAGCTCGAAGCGCAGCAGGATGTGCAGATTGTAGGTCGTCTCGTCGGAATCGACCCGGATGAGCGTGGGCTTCACGGCGTTGATCGCCAGGTAGAGCGCGTCGCTCGTTGCCCCGGCGGTCTGCACCGGAAACGCGGCGCGAAACTTCGGCTCGAAATACCGCCAGAAGCCGCGGCTGCGCGCCACCTGGTTTTCCCAGAGGCGGCTCTGCGATTCGTGCACCGCCATGCCCGCCGCCTGCGCCAGTGCCGTGCCGGCCTGCGCCCGTGGCAGGCCCTGTTCGTACAGGCCGTGCCCCGTCTCGTGGATCGCGGAAAAGAGCGCATCGAGCGGGTTGGCACGGTCGAAGCGCGTCGTCATGCGAACGTCGGCGCCGGTGCCCGTGCAGAAGGGATGCAGCGACACGTCGATGCGACCGCGACGGTAATTGAAACCGATCCTTTCGGTGACTTCGCGCAAGAACGCCCGTTGCTGTTCGACCGGGAAACCCTGGAAGAGCCGGGTGTCGGCCTTGACCGGCGCGGCGAGAATCTCCCGCACGAACGGCACCAGTCCGGCCTTGAGGTCAGAGAAGAGCCGTTGAATTGCCACGGCTGTCATGCCCGGATCGTGCTTGTCGATCTGATAGTCATAGGGCCGGTCGCCCCAGCCAAGATAGGCAGCCTCGCGCTTTGCCAGCTCGAGATGTTTCTCGAGATACGGGGCGTAAGCCGGATAATCCGACTTGGCCCTCGCCTCCGCCCACGCATGGAAAGCGCGGCTGCTGTGCTCGGCTTTTTCGCGCACAAAGCTCGCCGGCAGCTTGGTGGCACGATCGTAGTCGCGCCGCGCGTGGTAGAGGACCACGCGTTGATCGGCGGTCAGCCCGGCGGCGTCCGCCTCGAGCACCGTCAGCCAGTCGCCGATGCGCGGGTCGCTGGCCGCGCCATGCTTTACCCCGGCCAGCGCGGCCATTTGCTCGGCGCGCTGATCGGCGCTGTCGGCCGGCAGGTTTACCTGTTCATCCCAATCGAGTAGTTCGATGACGGAGTTGAGCGTGCCGATCAACCGGAGTTGGCCGACAAGTTCGTCATAGGCGGTGGCGGCGTTCATTCATCCAACAAACGCAAACCCTCCGTCGCCGCAAGCCAGCCCTTCCGGCCCCACGCCATCCGCTTTCGCCGCCCGGCACGTTATCGCCGCAGGTCTCAGCGCCACCGGCCCGCTCCCGTGCATTACCGTCAATCACGGTACGCAAGACGTTTTCTGTTAGCGCTAGGGCGACCCTTCGGTCGGGGTCGCTGTCTGCATGTACACATACCCGCCGCCGGCGACCGTCCCTTTGATCCGGCCGCTCCCACCCCATCCATCAGCCTCGCCGACAACCTTCACCCCGTGAGTTACGGCGTAACCATGGCTGCATCATAACGCACAGCCGTTCTCCCCCGGCCTGGTCGATTCTCTCCATATGCGCTCTGCCCCCGCGAAACCTCCAGTCACATGCGACAAAGAAATGTAGCAATTGCTACATTTTTTTGTCGCGTCAATGGGGCGTAAATCTCCGATTTACCATGTGAAACCGCCCCGACCAGTTGCTTGAGCGCAGTTTTCCGAAGCAATTATTTGTAACAGCTGCTACAAATAACTGTCGGCTATGCTCGTGACTGTCGGGTGCGGAATGACCGCTGCTGCCGACGGCTGGCGGCGCCAGCCAGCGACGTTTCCCAGGCGTTGGGCGCGCCGGCTTTCTCCTCAGCGCTATGGCTGCGGCTCGGACGGGGTTGCCGCCTGCACGTACACATACCCGCCGCCGGCTTTCGCTGCGATCAAAGGGCCGCCACCGTTCAGAGCCGCCTTGAGCCGGCTCCTGCCGAATGCACCGCCGGTGGGTGTCAGCTTGAGCCGGTCCTTCACGTTGACCACCTTGCCGAAGATGGAGGCCCGCAGGTCCAGTGTGCAGGTGCTGCGTTGGTCGATGGTCAGAATCACGTTGGCGCCCCCGGTGCGCAGCGTGGCGGGTGCAGTCACAGGATGGGCGAACCCAACCAGGAGGTCCGCGCCGCTGGTCTCAGCCTTGATGCCTCCGCCGGCCGATTGCACTTCGATTTCTCCGCCATACCCGAAGACATCGGCAAATCCGCCCACCGGGCCAACCCGGAAGTTGCCGCTCACCGAGCGAAGCTTCAGCGCACCGGTGCAATGCTGCACGATGATGTCGCCGAACTCGCTCTGCGCCTCGATGCTGCCCTGCACGCCGCGAAAGGTGATGGTGCCGTAGTGCGTCCGCGCCTTCATGGTCCCACCCAGCAGACCCACCACGAGGTTGCCGTCGTGCGTGTAGAGATCGAGGTTGCAGCGGGCCGGGACGAGGAGCTTGAAGGCGGGCTTCACCGGGGGCCAATTCTCGAAGTCAAAATGCACGCTGCGCGAATACTCCGCACCGACGGTGATCATGCCACCCTGCTGGGCGACCGCCAGCGTCAGGTTTTTCTGCACCCGGTCGGCCACGGCTTCCTCGTCGGTCTCAAAATCGAGTTTTACCTCAATCCGCACGGCGTCCCCTTCGGCCGCCTCGACCATCACGCTGCCGTAAAACACCTCCAACTTGACCAAGGGAACTTCGCCGGGCGCACATGGGAAAACGCGTTCCACCGCGCGGGAGATGTTTGCGGAGAGACTCGCTCCGCTCAGGAAAAACAAAAGGGCCCAAGCCCATCGACCGAAGAATCGCATCCCGGCAGTATTTTTCCGGCGCGGCCTTTGGCAAGCCGGCGCAGGGGCAGCCAGACATTCGAGGTCATTGTTTTGGGTGCTTCTATTTCTGTCGCTGAAAGTAGCGCAGGCTTCCAGCCCGCTTCGATCAAAAAGCAGGCAGGGATGCCTGCGCTACGAAGCCCGCGGGGTTTTAGGAGGACTGATCGAATGCAGAGGACTCACGACTTCGTTTCGGCGGTCATAGACCGCCGCTACAGACGTGCGACCATGCACGCCACCCGGCCAGCCTGCATGCGGTGCTTAACAATTTTACTCAGCGCAACCGCACGTCGATTCCGCCACCGCTCGTGCGAAGTTTTAGGAGCGGGCCGCCGCCATTGACCTTGCCCACGAGACGGCTTTTGCCGATGCCGCCGCCTTCCAGCGTGATCGTGAGGCCGGCGGCCTGCACGCCACCGCCGCTGGTCGAAGCGTCGAGCTGACAGGCCACCGACTTGTCGATGGTGATCGCCACGTCGCCGCCGCTGGTGCCAAGCGAGCAATCGCCCTTCAGCGCGCCGAAGATGCCGGCCTCGATGTCGCCGCCACTGGTATGCGCCTGCAAGGAATTCTCGACGTGCTTGGCGACAATGTCGCCGCCCGATGTGCCGAGGTCGGCCGGGCCGACAATGCGCTCCGCCGTAACGTCGCCGCCCGAGGTCCGCAGCTTGGTTTCGCCCGAGCAGGAGGCGAGCTGTACGTTGCCGCCCGACGTGTGGGCATCGACCGTGCCGTCGATCTGGCCGATCTTCACCTCGCCGCCGCTCGTGCGGGCCAGCATTTTACCGGTCAGGTTGCCCACGGTGACATCGCCACCGGAGGTGTGCAGATCGGTGTTGAAGCGGCTGGGTACGGTGACAATGAAATCGACCTGCACGGGCGGCCAGGAACCGAAGTGAAACCCGAAATGCTGCTCGGGATATTTAGCGATCGCGACCACGTCGTTGCCCTGCTGTTCGATGGTCAGCGTGAGGTCCTTGAGCAGTTCGTCGGCGTCGGCATCGGTGTTGGCGCGGATCTTTTGCCGGGCCACGACTTTCACGGTGTCGCCCGCCCCCGGTTCCACGCGGATGTCGCCTCCCTGGGTTTCGGCTTTGAACGTACCGCCGGGCTGGACGGTGAACGTCTTTTCGACGACGCGCTCGACTTTGGCGGACGCGGACAAAGGAAGCACGGCCGCGAGGCCGGCCACGAGGAGAAATGTGCAGGTTTTCATGGGTAGCGAAAAGTGGATTGGTCCGCCCGCAGTGGATGGAATGAAAAGCAAAGGAGTGAACCGCATCGAGCCGGTCCCATGGGGTTCAACGCAGCTTGATGTCGATGCCGCCACCACTGGTGCGCAGCTTCAAGAGCGGCCCCCCGCCGTTGACGTCACCGACGAGCCGGCTTTTGCCGAGTCCGCCTTCTTCCAGCCGGATCGTGAGTCCGGCCGCATGCACGCCGCCACCGCTGGTTGAAGCGTCGAGCCGGAAGGCGGCGGTTTTGTCGACTGCCACCCTGATGCTGCCGCCCGAGGTGCTGAGCGAACAATCGTCCTTGACCGTCCCGACAATGGCCGCCTCCACACCACCCCCGCTGGTGTGCGCCTGCAGGGCATTCTCCACTTGTTTCACGGAAATGCTGCCACCTGACGTGCGCAAGTTGGCCTTGCCCATGATGCGCTGCGCGCTGATGCCGCCGCCCGAGGTGTCGAGTTTCGTGTCACCCGTGCAAGAATCGAGGCGGATCTCGCCACCCGACGTGTGGGCATCGAGGGTCCCGTCGATTTGCCCGATCCTGATGCCGCCGCCGCTGGTGCGCGCGAGGACATTTCCCGTCAGGTCGCCGACTTTGATGCCGCCCCCGGAGGTGTGCAAATCGGCGTGGTAGCGGGTCGGCACAGTGATCACAAACGACACCTGCACCGGCGGCCAAATCCCGAAGTGGAAGCCCAGCGGGGCCGAGGTGTATTTGGCTTTTGCCACTACATCGTTGCCTTGTTGCTCGATGGTCAGGGTGAGATCTTTCAGCAACGTATCGGCCTCCGCTTCGTCATCGGTGCGGATGGTCTCCCTGGCCATGACCTTCACGGTGTCGCCCGGGCCCGATTCCACGGTGATGCCGCCGCCCGAGGTCTCGACCTTGAGCGTGCCACCCGGTTGGACGGTGAACGTCTTTTCGACGACGCGCTCGATCTTGGCGAACGCGGAAAATGGAACGAAGGCCATCAGGCCGGCCGCGAGGAATAACGTGCGGGTTTTCATAGGGTGCTATGGGTGGGAAAACCCACCGGCCGTGGAAAAGTTACATTCAAAAACACGCCAATATTATCATGCCGGGGCCACATCGAGGTGCACCCGCATGCGGCCCAGCCGTTCGAGCACCCGCAATTCGGCGCGCAGCGGCCACCAGTCGTAGAGGTAGATCTGCAGCGGACGCCACATGGCGACCCAGCCGCCGATGGCGAGGCTCTCCCTGATGACGCTTGCCGCTGTGTTCTGCCCCAACGCCCCCACGACCTGGACCAGCAGCAGGCAGGCGGTGAGAAACAGCAATCCGACGGTGAGGCTTTGCCGGCCCAGCCGCAGGAGCAGACGGAATTCACGGCGTTTCATCTCGGCGCGGTTCGTGAAATAATGCCGTACAGCCGCTTCGACCCCTGCCGCCCGATCGGGCCTGGGGGGCGTGGCAACGTGCAGCACGAGCTCGAATTCGCGGTCGGCCGGCAACTCGCGCGCCCAGGTTTCGATGAATTTCTCCGCGTCGTCGTCGAGATCGCGCTCGATAAAGGGCGACGGGTCCATGGAGTTGAACAACTGGGCGAGTTCGCGGAGGCGAATTTCGATGCGGGCGGGCGAATCGTCTGGCATGGTCAAACTATAGCCCGGGAAGGCAGCCGGGCGAAGCGTAGAATGAGTCCGGGCGTGCCCAACCGCTACTGTTTGCAGACGAAAGGAGGCGCCTCGGCGGCATTCCTGTTTTCCGAGTAATGTCATGTCTGTTTATCATCGTCCGCCACTCTAAGCTGCCGGCTCCTGCATTGACCCTCGGCCCTGCGCCCGCGACGCTACCGCCTTTCCCGCTCTCGCTCCGCCCGGCATCCCGCATCGCCTGATCGCCAAATCGAACGGCCCGCGACAATTCGGCCCAATTTTCCAACCGAAACCTTAATCCTCCATCCTCCTCCTTATGAGCACTGGCATCAAAATCCCTCCGCATGGCGCGCTCGATTTCCTGTCCCTCGGCGCCCTCGTTCATCGTCTAGATCCGGGCATCGTCCCGTTCCGAAAGGCCACCCACTGCGACATCCATGTCAGTGGCGGCGAGTTCAACGTTTCCGCCAACCTTTCCGACTGTTTCCGCCTCAACACCGGTGTCGCCTCGGCGATGGTCGACTACCCGATCGGCGACCTGATTGCCGAGCGCGTGCGGGCGATGGGCGTGAAGCCGTACTACAAGCGTTTCAAGCACGACGGCGTGCGCGGCCCCAACATGGCCACCGTCTACTCCGACCGCGGCCAGGGCGTGCGCGCCCCGGTCGTGTTCTACAACCGCTCCAACGAGGCGGGCGGTCTGCTCAAGCCGGGCGATTTCAACTGGGACGAGATTTTCGGCCAGGGGGTGCGCTGGTTCCATAGCGGCGGCATCTTCGCCGCGCTCTCCGAGACGACCGGCGAGCTCATCGTCGAAGCCATGAAGGCCGCCAAAAAGGCCGGCGCCGTCACTTCGTTCGATCTCAACTATCGTCAGAAGCTCTGGGACATCTGGGGCGGCCAGTCCAAGGCGCTCGATGTACTCGGCCGCATCGTGAAGAACGTCGACGTGCTTGTGGGCAACGAGGAGGATCTCCAGAAGGGCCTCGGCGTCGAGGGCCAGGACGTCGAGAGCAAGTCCAAGCTCGATCCGTCCGCCTTCTACGCCGTCATCGAGAAGGCGACCAAGAAGTTCCCGAACGTAAAGATCGTCGCCACCACGCTGCGCGAAGTCCACTCGACCAACCGCCACACCTGGGGCGCGGTCGCGTGGGTCAACGGCAAGACCTACCAGTCGCCGATGTGCGAGCTCGACGTGCTCGATCGCGTCGGCGGCGGCGACGGCTACGCGGCGGGCTTCTTCTACGGCCTGCTTTCCGGCGCCTCCGAACAGGAGGCCGTCAACCTCGGCTGGGCGCACGGCGCGCTGCTCACCACCTACCCGGGCGACACCACCATGGCGACCGTCGAACAGGTGAAGGCCTTCGCCAAGGGCGGCTCCGCCCGCATCCAACGCTGAAGCCCATACGGGAAAGCTCGAAATTCGAAATCCGAAACTCGAAACAAATTGGAATCTCGAAACGCCTGAAATCGATAGGCTGACCCGCCATCCGACGTTTCCAGTCTTTCGAAATTCGAGTTTGTTTCGGATTTCGAGATTTGGATTTCGAATTTTTCCGCAGAGACCAATTCGGGTGTATCTTTAAGACGAAAGAGGACCAAACCATGCTCTACTTCGCACGCGGCTCCGCCACGGACAATCTCACGGTCGACGACCTGCGCGCCGGCCTGCAACAGGCGTTCGCCAAGCTCGGCCCGCGTAAACGCGTGCTGGCCGTCCCGCCCGATTTCACCCGCTTCCACTCGCAGGCGGGCCCGCTGACGCGCCTCGCGTACGAACATTTTGGCGATCGTCTGACCGACGTCCTGCCTGCGCTGGGCACGCATACGCCGATGACGTCGGCTCAGATCCAGGAGATGTACGCCGGCGTGCCGGAGAAGCTCTTCCGCGTGCACAACTGGCGCACCGGCATCACCACGGTCGGCACCATCCCGGCGGAGTTTGTCAAAAAGGTCTCCGAAGGCGCCGCCGATTTCCCCTGGCCCGCGCAGGTCGCCAACCTGATCGCCACCGGCGGACACGACCTCATCCTCTCCATCGGCCAGATCGTGCCGCACGAGGTTGTTGGCATGGCGGGTTTCAACAAGAACATCTTCGTCGGCACCGGCGGCCAGGAGGGCATCAACAAGAGCCACTTCGTCGGCGCCGCCTACGGTATGGAACGCATGATGGGGCGCGCCGACACGCCCGTGCGCCAGCTCCTCAACTACGCCAGCGAGCACTTCACGAACCACCTGCCCATCGTTTACGTGCTGACCGTGGTCGCCAAGGGCGCCGACGGAAAACTGCAGATCCGCGGCCTCTACATCGGCAATGATACCGAGGCCTTCCATCTGGCCGCCGCGCTCTCACTGGAAGTCAACTTTCAGATGCTCGACGCGCCGCTCGACAAGGTCGTCGTTTACCTCGATCCGTCCGAATTCAAGAGCACGTGGCTTGGCAACAAGGCCGTTTACCGCACGCGCATGGCGATGGCCGATCGCGGCGAGTTGATCATCCTCGCGCCCGGCCTGAAGGAATTCGGCGAGGACAAGGAGATCGACCGGCTAATCCGCAAATACGGCTACTTCGGCACGCCGCGCACGCTCGCCGCCGTCAAGGCCAACGAGGAGCTGCGCAACAATCTCAGCGCCGCCGCGCACCTCATCCACGGCTCGAGCGAAGGTCGTTTCAACATCACCTACTGTCCCGGCCATTTGACCAAGCAGGAGATCGAGGGTGCGGGCTTCCGCTACGCCGACTTGAAGACGATGGCCCAGCGCTACGACCCGGCCAAACTCACGGACGGCTGGAACACCCTGCCCGGTGGCGAAAAGATCTTCTACATCTCCAACCCCGCCCTCGGCCTCTGGGCCTACAGAGGTAGATTCGGGAAGTAGTCGCCAGTCACACTTTCTTCGTAGGGGCGCAGTCTTGCTGCGCCCTATTTTAAATGAACACCGCTAAGCCGGAATGATGCGGTCAAAATTGTAGGGTGGGATCGCCGAACCCCGCCGTTCCTCCCGAAATGCGGCGGTTTTCGGCGATGCCGCCCTACAACCTTTCAGTTTCTCCATTTTCATTTGGGGTACGGTTTGATTGCTTGAGTCCGGCTAAGCATTCTTTCGCGTGATCGATGGAGGAATCATATTCCTCTGTTTTCTCCGTTCTCTCCTGTAAAATTCGATGCTGGTTTGGTTGCGACTCCATCCCATAGGTAAGTCCTTGCATTTTTCGTGGTTGGTTTCATTTCGTCTCCGCCAAAGAACCATCCACCATGAGCGCAATTTCCAGCCTGGGCGAAGTATCCGGAACACCCGTTATCGACCGCGAGCTCTGCACCGGCTGCGGCGACTGCGCGGAAGCCTGTCCCACTGGTACCCTGCGGATGGGCTCGGATGGCGGCATCCGGATCGATCCTGCCGCAACCTTCGGGTGCATCGCCTGCGCCCATTGCATGATGATCTGCCCGACCGACGCCGTGCGCGTGAGCGGCCGCGGGCTGCGCCCCGACGATCTCGCGGCTCTGCCCCGCCCTGAGACCCGCGCGACACCGGAACAGCTCGAAGCCTTGTTTCTTTCCCGGCGCAGCACCCGGCATTTTCAGGATACGCCCGTGGCCGCCGAACTGCTGAACCGCGTCATCGCGGCGGCCAGCACGGCCCCCATGGGCCTTCCTCCGTGGGAGGTCGGTGTCGTGGCGCTGCACGGACGCGAACGCGTGCGGGAACTCACCCGCGACATGGTGAAGATCTACACGGGGCTTCTGAAGTTCGTGGATCATCCGCCGGTCCTCGCTCTCCTGCGCCTCTTTTTCAAACGGGCCAACTACCGTCAGCTCCGATCCTTCATCCTGCCATTGGCCCGGGATATCGTGGCCGCCCACAAGCGCGGTGAGGACCACGTGCTTTACGACGCGCCGGCAGCGCTGATCTTCCACACGTCTCCTTACGCCGATGCGTCCGACGCCGTCATCGCCTGCACCTATGCCATGATCGTCGCGGAAGCCCTGGGGTTGGGCTCCTGCATGATCGGCTGCGTCGCGCCTCCGCTATCGCGCAGCCGCAAGCTGTGTGCGAAACTCGGCATCCCGGCCGGACACAAACCCGCTCTCGTGCTCCTCCTCGGACATCCCGCCATATCCTACCGCCAGGCCGTCCGGCGCGTCTTTCAGTCAGTGAAATATTTCTAAAGCTCCGGCCAGGTTCCGCTGCCGGCCCGCAAGGTTTTCGCCTCCGGCGAAAACCTTCTTTGTGAATTTTTGTTTGTGCCCAGTGGCCTCTGTGACGAGATCGATCTGCGGAATTTAGGAATATGTGATCAGAGTGACAACTCCGCCGCCAGCCGATCCGCCGAGGTGCGGACGCCGGTGAGGATGGCATCAGCGACATGAGCCGGGAAGCCCTTCGGCAGCGCGTTCTCGGTTTTCGCGATGACCGCCGGCGTGCGCGCGACGAGGTCCGCGAGGATGCTCGGCATGTCCGCGACACCGCATCGCCGGGCTGTCTCGATCCAGTGCCGGGCGCGGATGCCGTCCCAAAGGTAGTGTCGGTTCTTCCCCTCAACGGCCATGGCCATCTTGACTTTCTGGGGCGCGAGCTTCCCCCGCCCATGACCGAGCATCGGATACGCCGACAGCACGTCGTAGCGCGGCGTCAGCCGGTAGCCGGCGCCGGGCAACAGGAAGAGGCTGAAATTCTTCGCGTGGCCATCGATGGCCGCGAGCAGCCAGAAGGTGACCAGGGTGCGGAGAAAATCGCGCCGGTCCTCGGCCGGATCCTGGGAGCCGAGGAGTACATCGAGGATCCTGCGGATGCCGGGTCCCCCGTCGTTCTCGTATTTCAGCGCCGGCGGCGTCGCCGTGGCCTGACAGAAATCCTCCTGCGGCAAACGAAGCCACCACGTGCCGTCAGCGGACAGGCGGCGATCAAACCGCTCCACCACAAGCGTCTTGTGGTCACCGAAGGTCTCCATGCGACAAGGCGCGATTGGGATGCCGTATTCGCGCACGATTTGCACACACAACCACTCGTTCTCGACCGAGGTGGAAAGGTCGATGCCTTGCGGAATGAGGCCGATCGGAAGCTTGAAGATGTGCGTCGTCGGCGTCGTGCCCGTCGGCCGATGCCACTTTCCCTTGTGCCAGAGCAGCGCCGTCTTCTCCTGGGCACCGGCGAGCGAAATCCGGAACGCATCATCGTCCTCAGCCTCCCCCTGTCCCAGCGGCGCGCCCAACGAGGCGGAGAGCAAACTGGCAACGCCGGCGTCGGTCAGAGGTTCGCCGGTGATGTGCTGGACATTTGGCCTTTCTTCATCGGCGGGCAGGAGCTGCAAAGCGCCAACGCAATCGCGGCCGATCTCCCGCAGAAGGTCGAAAGCCGCGATGGAGTCAGTCTGGAAACGCCGCTGGATTCGTTCGCGAATCTGCCGGTTGTCCGGCAACAGATTGTCGAAAAAGGCCTCAACGCCGGCACGGTAGGGTTCCCGGGAAGGCCGCAACGGGAAGGACAGCGAGATCGGCCGGGCTGCCGTCGAAGACAGCCAGGAATCGGCGTAGAGAAACTCCTGGGCGCCGCTGGTTGGGAGACGCCACTCGCCGACGAGTTCGCCATTCATCCAAACCGCCAGTACGCGGGATTTGCCGAGGCGTCCCATGGCTCACCACTCCGTCAAACGATCGGACGCCTTCCTCGGACGAACGACCAGCTCCAGATCAAGTGCGGCCAGCACCCGGGCAATCCGGACCAGACTGGCCGGCCCCGGATCGGTCTCGAGTAACGAAACGGCATTCTGCGCCAGACCGGCGCGGTCGCCGACGGCACGCTGCGTCAGTTTTCGCTCGCGGCGGAAACCGCGCAGGACGGCCCCCAGCTGTTGCGGAGTTCGGATCGGATAGTCAGACATATCGCTTAAAACTGATAAACAGCATTTATCACATATACAAGCTATTTCAGCGATATCATGTATACGTGATTTCTACGTCCGCATAAACGCGGCTGGCCCCAAGGTTGTTGCGCCTCCGTTCGCTCCGCTCGAAATCTCGTCGTTGACCCATCCTCGTTCCCTTTATTCCCTCAATCCCCCACTCCCTGCGTTTTTCCCTTACTCCCTTTCCGCCCATGAGCCTCACGATTAAACCCGCCAAACAGTGCGCCTTTGACCAGATCTCGCTCGGCGAGGTCATGCTCCGCCTCGATCCCGGCGAGGGCCGCGTCCGCACGGCGCGCCACTTCACCGTCTGGGAGGGCGGCGGCGAGTACAACACCTCACGCGGACTGCGCAAATGCTTCGGCCTGCGCACCGCCGTCTGCACCGCTTTCGTCGACAACGAGGTCGGCCACCTCGTTGAGGACTTCATCATGCAGGGCGGCGTCGCCACCGACTTCATCAAGTGGCGCGAGGACGACGGCATCGGCCGCACCGTCCGCAACGGCCTCAACTTCACCGAACGCGGCTTCGGCCTCCGCGGCGCCGTCGGCGTCTCCGATCGCGGTCACACCGCCGCCAGTCAGCTCAAGCCCGGCGATTTCAATTGGGAGCACATCTTCGGCCAGCTCGGCGTGCGCTGGCTGCACACCGGCGGCATCTTCGCCGCGCTCTCCGAGACGACCGCCCAGCTCGTGATCGACGCCGTCAAGGCGGCCAAGCAGCACGGCACCATCGTCAGCTATGACCTCAACTACCGCCCGTCGCTCTGGAAGAGCATCGGCGGCCAGAAGAAGGCCCGCGAGGTCAACCGCGAGATCGCCAAATACGTCGACGTCATGATCGGCAACGAGGAGGATTTCACCGCCTCACTCGGCTTCGAGGTCAAGGGCGTCGATCACAATATTTCCACCATCGAAACCGATGCCTTCAAGGCGATGATCGAAACCGCGGTGAAGGAGTATCCGAACTTCAAGGTGGCCGCCACCACGCTGCGCCGCGTGATCACCGCCACCAGGAACGACTGGAGCGCGATCCTCTGGCACGGCGGCAAGTTCTACGAGAGCCGGAAGTATCCCGAACTCGAGATCCTCGACCGCGTCGGCGGCGGCGACAGCTTCGCCAGCGGCGTGCAGTTCGGCTTCATGGAGTTCAACGATCCGCAGAAGGCCGTCGAGTATGGCGCCGCCCACGGCGCCCTGGCCTCGACGACCCCCGGCGACACCTCGATGGCCACGCGCAAGGAAGTCGAAAAGCTGGTCGGTGGCGGCGGCGCCCGCGTGGTACGCTAAGCTGTCTCGTTCCCCTTCTCCCGGCCAGTGCGCGCCTGGTTCGTTTGCCTTCCACGGCGATTGCTTACTGTGATCATTCCCATGAAACACCTCCGTCTCCTCCCGATCCTGCTCAGTCTCGGCGTCTCCGTTCTCGCCCGCACAGCGGCCGCCGCCGAGCCGGCCGCCCCCAGCCCGGCCCGGCCGCACTACACCCTGGAAAATTGCATCAATACCTTCGACCCCGCCAAAACGGAGAAGACGGACGCCGGGTACCAATACTGGTTTGCTGACTATGCCCTGGCGGGCGGAAAAACGGTGAAGATGAGCGTGGTTGGTCCGCACCTCGCCACCCACGCGCCACACCACCATCCCGAAGATGAATTCTTCTTCATTCTCGCCGGCACTGCGGAAGTTTATCTCGACGGGCAATGGCGGGCCGTTGGCCCCAACACCTGCTTCTACTGCCCCTCCGGGCACGAGCACGGCATCCGCAATGCCGGCGACACCGAGCTCAGATACCTCGTGATTAAAAAATACGAAACGCCGCCGCCGGCTGCCGCCACCCCGGCCAAATAGACCGGACAACCGGCAATAGCTGGTTTTCCCGCCATCCGCCCCCTCCGCTTCCTGCTCCATGCCTGCACCGCTCACCCTCCGCCAGTTGTCCGGCGCTCCGGACCGACCCGCTGCGCTCGCCGAGAGCGTCGTCATCGTGATCGATGCCCAGAAGGAGTATACCGAGGGCGTCCTGCCACTCAGCGGCATTGACCGCTCGATCGCCGCGTTGGCGGCTTTCCTCGCACGCGCTCGGGCCACCGGTGTACCGATCATCCATGTCGTGCAGATCGGCAAGCCGGGCGGTCGCATTTGCGCGCCCGGCGGACCGTTTGTGGAGGTGATCGATGCCGTGAAACCCCATCCCGGGGAGATCGTGGTGGAGAAGCGTTTTCCGAGTTCGTTCACGGGCACCACGCTGGAGGCGGAACTCGCCCGGCTCGGGCGGAAGAATCTCGTGCTCACCGGCTACATGACCCACATGTGCGTAAACTCGACGACGCGGGCGGCGGCCGAGGCGGGCTACCACTGCACCGTGGTGGCAGAGTTGACGGCAACGCGCGATCTCCCCGATGGGCACGGCGGAGCGATCCCCGCGGCGACGGTGCAGGCGGCCAACCTCGCCGCCCTGCGCGATCGTTTCGCCGTGGTGGTGGAGACGGCGGCGGAAATTCCGTAATATGATAGCGACCTTCCCTGGACTTTTACTTCCACGCCGACCTACAGTCCGAACCCCGCATGAAACACTTCCTCATCACCAGTGAATTCCTAAAGCCGTTCGAACAATTCGGCGACGTGGTGCCGCAACATCGCGCCTACCTCCAAACCTGGTACGACCGCGGTGCCGTCCTTTGCTCGGGTCCACGGGCGGACAAGAAGGGCGGCGTCATTTGGGCTCGTGCCGAAGTAGCGGCAAAAATTGACGAACTGCTGGCCGGCGATCCTTATCAACGCCTCGGCCTCGCCCGCTATGCGGTGGTCGAGTTCGTGCCGGCGAAGCGGCAGACGCTGCTGGACGGATGGGTTGAAGGTCGCTGAGGCACCTCGTCCCTGTGTTATAGCCTCGTGCTCGGGCGCCGATGTGCCGTTGAAACAGTCATGAGCAGCCAAAAGGTCCAAGCGGCGGAGGAACTCTTTCTCCAAGGTTACAACTGCGCGCAAGCCGTCAGCCATGCCTGCGCCGGCAATTGCGGAGTACCACCTGAGCTGGTCGTGAAGTTGGCCACAGGTTTCGGTGCCGGCATGGGCCGGCAGCAGGAGGTTTGCGGGGCGGTGACCGGTGGTATTCTCGCGCTCGGAATCCGCGGCGGCCGCGCCCTCGGCGACGACAAGGCGCGCACGGAGGAGACCTACGCCGCGGTCCGAACCCTGCAGGAACGCTTTGCCGCAAAACACGGCAGCTGTATTTGCCGCGACTTGCTGGAAGGTTGTGACCTGCGCACCGAGGCGGGCCAGCGCGAGTTCAAGGAAAAGGGCTATCTTCGTAACCGTTGCCTGGAGTACGTGAAGACGGCGGTAGAGCTCGTGGGCTGATCATTGCGGAAAAGCGGGCGAGGCTACGCCCACGCCCACGCTCCCAAGTTCGAAGGAGCGCGGACGTATCGCCGCGATCGTCCGCAATCTACGGTTTCCTTGACGGAGAAAACCAGGCGCGAGTCAGCTGGGCCATGCTTGCTCCCTGACATCCGAGCGTGTGATCTTGCCGGACCGCCTGCATGAGCATCGCCGTTTCCCGCTCCACCGCCTGCTACCTCCCGCCACCATGAGCCGTGAGATGTGCTACCGCTGCGGCTGGCCGAAATCGCTCTGCTGGTGTCCCTCGATCCAGCCAATGGCGACGCGTACGAAATTCGTGTTCCTCATGCATCCGAAGGAATACCGCTACGCGAAAGCCGGCACGGGGCGGCTCACCCATCTCTGCCTGGCCGATAGCGAGCTGTATCAGGGCGTCGGCTTCGACGAACACGAATCCGTGCAGGCGTTGATCCACGACCCGCAGAATTTTCCCGTGTTGCTCTACCCCGGGGAAAAAGCGCGCAATCTCTCCGCCGACGGGTTGTGCCCGGACGAGCTGGGCGGGCGGCGGCTGGTCGTGCTGTTGCCCGACGGCACGTGGTCCGAGGCGCGCAAGATGCTTCGGCTCAGCCAGAGCCTGCAGCGGCTGCCACGCATCATGTTCTCGCCGGCTGCGCCGAGCCGCTTCGTCATCAAACAGCAACCGCAAGCCGGCTGTCTCTCGACCCTGGAGGCCACGCACGAGGTGCTCGTCGCACTCGATCGTGCCGGGCTCGACCGTTACCCTCTTCCCGATCAACTGCTCGCGCTCTTCCAACGCATGCAGGATTTTCAAATCCGGTGCGCGTGCGATCCCGGGCGTCCCGGTTACCGCCACCAGCCCTACGGCGATCCGGCCCAGCGCACACCCTTACACGGTCGCAGCGCCAGAGTCCGCCGCCGGTATTTCGCGGTCGAGCCCGCCACCAGCCACGGCTGAACCCGTGACCGCCGGGTCAGGTGTACACCCGCCACGGCCACTCCACGCAACCGTCGAGGTCGCGGATGAGCGCAAACTCGACCTTGCCCTTCAGCACAAACGGCAGCACCTCGGCCTCGGCGGGCAACAGCGCCCGTGCCGCTTGCCACGATTTGCCGGACACGTAGACATCGTCCACGAGCAGGATACGCCCCCAGCCGCGCACGTCGGGCGCCGGCGCCAGCACCTTGGGCTCGGGAAAACGCGGCTCGTTCGCCTCGTCGCGGTAGTTGAGCGCAATGACTTTCATCTCCAGGCCAAGCCGTTGCGCCACCAGTGCCGCCGGCACCACGCCGCCGCCCGCTATGCCCACGACTCCGTCGAGCCGCTCGGGAAATTGCCAGCGGGCGAGCCGCGTTGCGATGTCCTGAAAAGATAGTGGCGTCACCGTTAAAGTCGTAATTTCACCACAAGGGCGGACCCTTGGCAACTTCGGGCGCGACTCCCTGATCATCGCCCGTATTCCATATTTTTCTTTCCGCCTTTCATTTTCCGCTCTCCGCTTCCCGCTCTCCCATGTCCCACCAGCCCGCCTCCACCCGTTACGACAATCCCGCGCTCTACCGCTCCTGCGGTCGCAGTGGCCTCAAGCTGCCGCTGCTTTCGCTCGGACTCTGGCATAATTTCGGCGCCGCGGACGACCAGGCCAACAGTCGCGCGCTCATCCTGCGCGCCTTCGATCTCGGTATCACCCATTTCGATCTGGCCAACAACTACGGCCCGCCGGCCGGATCCGCCGAGACGACTTTCGGCCGCGTGCTCCGCGAAGATCTCGCTGTCCACCGCGACGAGCTCATCGTTTCCACCAAGGCGGGCTACGAAATGTGGCCCGGCCCTTACGGCGATTGGGGCTCGCGCAAATACCTGCTCGCCTCCCTCGACCAAAGCCTGCGCCGCCTCGGCCTCGATTACGTCGATATCTTCTACCACCACCGCTTCGATCCCGCGACGCCTTTGGCAGAGACCATGGGCGCGCTCGCCCATGCCGTGCGTTCCGGCAAAGCCCTCTACGCCGGCATCTCCAACTACGATCCCGAGCAGACCGCCGCCGCCGCCAAATTGCTGCGCGAGTTGGACACGCCCTGTCTCATCCACCAACCGCGCTACAGCATGCTCGAACGCACGCCCGAACACGGCCTGTTCCCCGTGCTGCTGCGTGAAGGCATCGGCAGTATCGTGTTCTCGCCGCTGGCCAAGGGCATGCTCACGAACCGGTACTTTGCCGGCATCCCGGCCGACGCCCGCGCCTCCCGCGATCCGCGTTTCCTCAAACCCGCGCAGATCACGCCGGAACTGCTCGCCACCACCCGCCAGCTCGATGTGCTGGCGAAGAAGCGCGGCCAGTCGCTGGCCCAGATGGCCCTCGCGTGGGTGCTGCGTCAGCCCGCCGTCACCACCGCGCTCATCGGCGCGAGCAAGACCAGCCAGATCGAGGATAACCTCGGCGCGCTGAAAAATCTCGCCTTCACCACCGACGAGCTTGCCGCCATCGACCGCATCCTCGCCGGCTGACGCCCACCTTTCTCGTACGCATTCTTCCTCCTCGTCCCGTTCGCAGTTCGCTCCTAGTTTCCTCCCGTAGCCACGAGCGTGAGCGAGCGGAACTCCGATCCTTCACACGCTCACGCTTGTGGCTGCAAATTGCCCGTGAACCTCATCCTCTTCGAACCGGCAGAAGCCGAGCGGCCACTGCCACGGAACGACCCGCGCGCGGCGCACCTGCTCGACGTGCTGCATCGGCGCGAAGACGACACCTTCGATGCCGGCCTCATCGATGGGCCGCGAGGCAAGGGCACCGTCGTCGCCATCGGCGCCGAGGCGCTCGCACTCACGTTCGCCTGGGGCGACCTGCCCCCGCCGCTCGACCCGATCACAATCATTATCGGCCTGCCGCGCCCGCAAACGGCACGGAAGATTCTCCAGGAAGCGACTGCGCTCGGCGTGGCCGCGATGCATTTCGTCGCGACCGAGAAGAGCGAGTCCAGCTATGCACACAGCACGCTCTGGAGTTCGGGTGAGTGGCGCCGCCACCTGATCGCCGGCGCCGAGCAGGCGTTCGACACGCGTCTGCCCCAGGTCACCTGGAGCCGCTCCCTTCCCGAGGTCCTCTCCGCCCTGCCGCCGACGGCCACCCGCCTCGCGCTCGACCACTACGAAGCCGCCACGCCCCTCTCTGAATGTCATCTATTAGATGACAAAGAGACGAGGGCGACACCGCTCAACGCGGTGCTGGCGTTCGGTCCCGAACGCGGTTGGTCGGCCCGCGACCGGGCGCTCCTGCGCGCCAATGGATTTTCGCTGGTTCATCTCGGCTCGCGAGTACTGCGCACCGAAACCGCCGTGGTCGCCGCCGTCGCGCTCGTCAAAGCCCGGCTGGGGCTCTTTTGAAGAAGCAGACGGTCGGCTGATGCGCGCCCTTGCCGAGGCGTTTCGCGCAGGTCCAGCCCGACGGCGTCAGCGCCAGCTCACCCGGCATTTCGAACACGATCACCGGATCGTCCTTCGCCTGCAGCAACTCCGTGAGCTGCGTGAATAACGCCGGCGCAATTTCCTCGATGAGGGCGTAGGGCGGATCGATGAACACGAGGTCGGGTGCCGGCTGCGCCGCCAACGGCGCGCTGAGCACGTCGAGCGGCAGGATGGTCGCCGCATCGCGCTCGGCGCGCCCGAGGCTTTTGCACACGGCGGCCAGATTGGCCCGCAGACAGGCGACAGCCTTGGCGTTTTTCTCCACAAACACCCCGCCAGCCGCGCCACGGCTCAATGCCTCCAGCCCATACGCGCCGCTGCCGGCAAAGAGATCGAAGAAACGCGCCCCCGGTACACGGGCGGCGAGGCTCGAGAAAACCGCCTGTCGCATCCCGTCGGTCGCGGGCCGCACGGCATCGCCGGACGGCACCCGCAACGGAATCCCCCGGGCTGGTCCACCGCTGATGCGCATGATCCGGAAGCCAAAAGCCCAGACCGCAGTTGGCAAACGCGAAACCTTGCGCACGATCCAAGGTATTCCTTACGCGTCATGCCGCCCTCCCCGCTCTTCGCCCGTTTTCCCGTCTCCGATCACTGCGACGGCCGGCGCTTTTTCAATCCGCGCGGCCACGTGAACCACGGGTGGCGCGACGTGTTGAAGTGGCGTCGCACCAGCCGGCCGACGCCCTGGCCACGTTGGGTCGAGGTCACGCCCCAACCGCCCCCACCCGCGCCGCAGGGCGACGGGCTGGCCGCGACCTGGATCAACCAGGCGACATTTCTCCTCCAGACCGCGCACGGCGCCGTGCTCACCGATCCCGTTTTCAGCGAACGGGCCGGACCATTCAACCGGGCCGGACCGTGGCGGGTGCACGTCCCGGGCGTACGACTCGAGGAGTTGCCGAGCATCGCAGTCGTGCTGCTGAGCCACGATCACTACGACCATTGCGATCTGGCGACGCTCCGGCGTCTCGCCCGCGCGCACGATCCGCTGCTGATCACGCCGCTCGGCAATGGCCGCCTGGCGCGGCGGGCCGGCCTGAAGCGCGTGGTGGAACTCGATTGGTGGCAAACCCACGAAGTGACGCCGCGCTTCACGGTGACGGCAACGCCGTCCCGGCATTGGAGCAACCGCCTGAGCGGCCCGCGCAACGGCCGGCTCTGGGGCGGATTGTTTCTGCGCACCGGCGGGCGCACGGTCCATTTCGTCGGCGACACCGCGTACGATGGCACGATGTTTCGCGAGATCCGGGAAAAGCTCGGCGCCCCGCAGCTCGCCCTTGTGCCGATCGGTGCCTACGAACCGCGCTGGTTTATGTCGGCCTACCACTGCGATCCCGCCGAGGCCGTGCAGATTCATCGCGATCTCGGGGCAGAACTTAGCGTGGCGATGCACTGGGGCACGTGGCAGCTCACCGACGAAGGACGCGACGAACCGCCCAAAGCGCTCGCTGAGGCCCGGGCGGCGGCCGGGTTGGCCACGGAAACGTTCCGGGTGCTGGCACCGGGCGAGAGCGTGGTGATCTAACGGCCAACGTCCTGTACCGTTGTTGCTATAATTAGCAGATCGATTGATGCTCATAAGCATGGCGAAGTTCGGGGGAAAGTCCCCCCGCCATTCATGCGATGGAACACAGATGGTGCGTTAAGGTTTAACATATCGTTTGCATTCAACCGTGATACTATTTTGTTAGCCGCCTAATCATTCTGCGGCCGGGGCTCTGACCTGCCCCCGTGCCGCAGGGCGATGTCGTCTGCCAGCCAATTCAACTACAAACCATGAACGTCCGCCGGACATTCGTCTGCCTCGGCCTTGCTGCCGCTGTCTTCGCGTCACTCGCGAAGTCGGCGGAGTGCAATGCGTGGCCGTTTTATGTCGGCCAGATGGATGCGAACGGACAACGGCACTCGTGGCAGGGCGCCGGGCCGCTGCTATTCGTTAAAAACCTGGCAGAGGGTGGCACCGCCAGCGGTTTTCGTCCGATTTACCTGCTACGGCAGGATGCGACTGGAGCGAAATGGGAAACCGATTGGCTCTATCCCCTCTTTACCTATCGCACGGATGGCGACACGTATCGGTGGAGCATTCTAAATTTGATCAACCGGAGCGGCCCGGCCGCGGGCAGAGCGCCGGCCGCACCTCCGAACGCTGAACCTACCGAGGCATTCGATCTGTGGCCGCTCTATTTCTCGCGGCAGACCGGCGATCCGGCCACCTCGTATCGCGCGCTTTTGCCGTTTGGCGGCACGATCAAGCATCGCTTCGGCGACGATCGCATCGACCTGGTGCTGTTTCCGCTCTACGGCCGCTTCCAGAAACGCGAACGCACGGAGTGGGACACGCCATGGCCGTTCGTGCGAACCTTCCAGGGCGGCGGGCACACCGGCTTCGCGCTCTGGCCGCTTTTGGGCTGGCATAATCAGGCCGGCGTGGCGCGGGCGCACTACTATCTCTGGCCGCTCATCTACAAGGACGAGTCACACCTCGACGAGCCGGTGCCTTCGGTGAGCCTCGGCGTGTTGCCGTTCTACGCGCGCGAGCAGAGACCCGCCTCCATCAGCGAGACCTATCTGTGGCCATTTTTCGGCTACACCGACCGCACCGCCCCCTACCGTTACCATGAAACGCGCTGGTTCTGGCCGCTCCTGGTGCAGGGGCGTGGCGACAACCACTACATCAACCGCTGGGCGCCGATCTACACGCACTCGGTGATCAAGGGCGACGACAAGCATTGGGTGCTCTGGCCGCTGTGGCGGCAGGAAACCTGGACCGAGGCCGGGCTCGTACAGGAAAAGTCACAGCTGCTCTACTTCATCTATTGGTCGCTTCGCGAGCACAGCGCGACCAACGCCGCGCTCGCCCCCGCCGAAAAGACCCATTTCTGGCCGCTGCTCAGCGTCTGGGACAACGGCGCCGGCCGCCGCCAGGTCCAATTTCTCGATCCGCTCGAGGTCTTTTTTCCCCACAACGATCAGGTCCGCCTCGTCTACTCACCGCTCTTCGCGCTCTACCGGTATGACCGGCGCGCGCCCGGCGACGTCCGGCACTCGTTCCTGTGGGAGGCCGTCACCTACGAACGTCGGGACACTGCGGGCACCCGCGAGTTTCATCTCGGGCCTCTGTTGAGTGTCGAGACCCAACCGGCCGGAAAACGGATCGCGATCGGACACGGCCTGTTCGGCCTGCAACGCGGTCCCGGAGAACGCGGATGGCACGCTTTCCTTTTCGATTTTCCGCGGAAAACCGCTAACCTTCCCGCAGCCACGCCAGCCCCATGAAGAACCGCATCAACGATATTCTCGAAGGCTTCGGCAGCGCCGTGATGCTCGCGTGGCGCGCCTTCGCCTCGCTGCCCAAGGCGCCGCGCATCCTCAAGCGCATTGCCGAACACGGTTACTACAGCGGTTATTCCACGCTGCCCATTGCCGCGATCCTGTGCTTCTTCATCGGCGCCGAGCTCGCGCTGCAGTCCGGCCTCACGCTACGCCATTTCGGCGCCAAGGAATTCATCGGCATCCTCGTCGGCGCCTCGATGGCGCGCGAACTCGGCCCCGTGATGGTGGCCATCATCCTCGCCGGCCGCGTCGGCAGCGCCGTCACCGCCGAACTCGCCTCCATGAAGGTCTACCAGGAGATCGACGCCCTCGAGACCATGAACATCCCGCCGGAGCGTCTGCTGGTATTGCCCCGGCTCCTTGCCGTGCTGCTCGCGATGCCGGTCCTCACCATCATCGGCAACCTCATCGGCTGGTATGGCGGTGCCATCGTGTGCGCCCATGTGAGTTTTATCGGCGTCCAGCCCGAGGCGTATTTTCACAGCATCAAGCGCTACCTCGAGGTCAAGGATGTCACGGACGGCTTGATCAAGGCGGAGGTTTTCGGCTTCGCCGTGATGCTCATCGCGTGCCACACCGGCCTGCGCACGCGCGGCGGGCCGCGCGAAATCGGTTTTGCCGTGACCAAGTCCGTCGTCACTTCGCTCTTCGCGGTTCTCATCCTCAACTATTTCATCACCAAGGTTCTTGCCTGACGCGCCATGACCGCCGCCCACGCCAAATCTTCCAAGCACGATCTCCGCTGCACCCGCGACGACCACAATGCGGTCCGGATCGAGGTCGCCGCGCTCTCGAAAAACTACGGACCGCAGCAGGTGCTCTTCGACGTCTCGCTCGCCGTGGCGCCCGGCGAGATTTTTACCATCATGGGCCCGAGCGGCTCCGGCAAGAGCGTGCTCTTGCGCCAGATCGCCGGCCTCGAAGCACCCACCCGCGGCACCGTCACGATCAACGGCCTCAATCCCTGCGATCCGGCCACGCGCGACCGCTTTGCCCTCGCCCTCGTGTTCCAGGCGGGCGCGCTCTTCAACTCGCTCACGGTTTACGAAAATCTCGCGCTCTACCCGCTCGAGCGCCGCATTCACTCCAAGCCGGAAATCCGCGAACTGGTGATGCGCGCGTTGCAGATGCTCTCCATCGAAGGCGCCGCCCGCAAGCTCCCCTCCGAGCTCTCCGGCGGCATGAAGAAGCGGGTGGCGATCGCCCGGGCGCTCGTCATGGAGCCGCAGCTCATCCTCTACGACGAGCCCACCAGCGAGCTCGATCCCGTCATGGCCGCCACCATCGCCGAGATCATCGCCACGCTCAAGGAGCACTACACCGTCACCACCATCGTCGTCTCCCACGATCGCGAACTCGCGCTGACCATTTCCGACCGCGTGGCGATTCTCCACCAGGGCCGGATCCTCGCCATCGAACCGCCCGCCGCGCTGCGCCGGACGGCCGATCCCGTGATCCAGGACTTTCTCAATCCGCAAATCGACATCCGAAATCCCCGTTTTAGAAAACTGGAGGCCAATCATGAATAACGCGCAAATGTCCGCCCGCGTGGGTTTGTTTTTCCTGCTCGGCATCGCCCTCATCGTGGTGACGTTCGAGTCGCTGAGCGACGGCAAGATCAGCCGCCGCCAGGGGTACACACTCATCGCCGAGTTCAAGAGCCTGAAGGAGCTCAAGACCGGCGACGAAGTCCGCCAGGCCGGCGTCAAAATCGGCAGCGTGGTCGAGACGCGTCTGCACGGCCGCCGCGCCGAAGCCGTGCTGCTCGTCGATTCCCGGATCAAGATCGCCCAAGATGCATCGGCCACCATCGGCATGGCCGGCCTGCTCGGCAGCAACTATGTGTCGTTCGATCTCGGCAGCGAAAGCGCCGCCGTTTACGCCCCGGGAGACACCGTCCGCTCAGTCGAATCCCCCGATCTCAACACCATTGTCACCGAACTCGGCGAAGTCGGCAAAAAGGTCGACCAGGCGCTCAGCCAGTTCAGCGGCGCGATGGGCGGCCAGGATGGCAACGGCCTGATCGGCAAGCTTGACCGGCTGGTCGACACCAACAGCGCCAAGATCGGCGAGATCACCACCAACCTCAAAAGCGTAACCGCCAAGATCGACCGCGGCGAAGGCACCCTCGGCAAACTCATCAACGACTCGAAACTGCATGACGAGCTGATGATATCCGTGGGTGACATCAAGAGCGCCGCCGCCCAGGCCAAGGATTTCATGACCAACGCCCAGTCGATCATCGCACAGGTCAAGAGCGGCCAGGGCACGCTCGGCGTGCTCCTCTACGACCAGGACGCCGGCAATAACATCAAGGTCGTGGCGAAAAACCTCCGGGAGCTTTCCGACAAGCTGAATCAAGGCCAGGGCACGCTCGGCAAACTGTTCAGCGACGACAGCCTCTACCTGCAGGCGCAGGGCACGCTCAAGAAGGCCGACCGCATGATCGAGGGCCTCGACGACCAGGGTCCGATCACCGCCGTGGGCCTCGCCGCCAAATCGCTGTTCTGACGGAGCGCGGACGTAGGCAAAGCCTCGTCCGCCCTTCCGAACGGATTCAGGCCGGACGATCGCCCGCCGGAGGCGGGCGATACGTCCGCGCTCCGCAGGCGTTCCGCTCAGAACTTGGCGGTCTTGAGGTCGAAGAAGCCGGCGGCGTTCTTGTAGCAGATGTTCTCCACCAGCGTGCCCAGCGCCTTCGCGTCGGCCGGGATGAGGCCGGCCTCGACATCGGCGCCGATCATGCCGCAGAGCAGCCGGCGGAAATACTCGTGGCGCACATAGCTGAGGAAACTGCGCGAATCCGTGAGCATGCCGACGAAACGGCTGAGCAGACCAAGCTGCGAGAGCGCGTTGATCTGCCACTCCATGCCTTCCCGCTGGTCGAGGAACCACCAGCCGGAACCGAACTGCAGCTTGCCCGCGATGGAGCCGTCCTGGAAGTTGCCGATCATCGTCGCAAACACGTAATTGTCGGCGGGATTGAGATTGTAGAGGATGACGCGCGGCAGCTGGCCCTCGGCGTTGAGCGTGTCGAGGTAACGCGAGAGCGAGCGGGCCTGGGGGAAGTCGCCGATGGAGTCCACGCCGCAGTCGGCGCCGATTCGTTTGAGCAGGCGGGAGTTGTTGTTGCGGAGCGCGCCGAGGTGCAGCTGCTTCGTCCAACCGCGCCGGGCGTCGAAGCGCCCGAATTCGAGCATCATGTACGCGGCGAATTTATGCCACTGTTCGGGCGTGGCGGCGCAACCGGCGCGTGCCTGGTCGAAGATCGCGGCCGCTTCGCGCTCCGTGCAGGACTCGAACGGCAGGTACTCCAGGCCGTGATCGGAGACGCGCGCCCCGAGCGAATGGAAGAAGGCATGGCGGTTGTCGAGCGCCTCGACGAAGGCGGCAAAGTTCTTGATCTCGATCTTGGCGCGGGCGCCGAGCTGCGCGCACCACGTGTTGAAGGCGGCGGGCTGGTTGACGAGCAGCGCCTTGTCGGGACGGAACGTCGGATAGACGCGCGTCTTCAGGCCGCTCTTCGCGATGGCCACATGGTGTTCGAGGCTGTCGATCGGATCGTCGGTCGTGCAGACGGCGGCGACCTTGAATTTATTCAGGATGCCGTGGACGGAGAGGTCGCGCTGGGCGAGCTTGGCGTTGGCCAGCTTCCAGATTTTCGGCGCGTTGGCTTCGTTGATGAGAAGATCGATGCCGAAATAGCGCCGCAGCTCGAGGTGCGACCAGTGGTGGAGCGGGTTGCGGACGAATTGCGGCATGGAGCGCGCGAAACAGAGGAACTTGTCGTAGTCGCTCGCTTCGCCGGTGATCAGGTTTTCGTCGATGCCGTTGGTGCGCAAGGCGCGCCACTTGTAGTGGTCGCCCCACAACCAGATGCGCGTGAGGTTCTCGAACTGGCGGTTGGCCGCTATCTCGTTGGGCGGCAGGTGACAATGATAGTCAAGAATCGGCTGGTCCACGGCGTGGTCGAAATACAACCGGCGGGCCCATTTGGTGGTGAGGAGATAGTCTTCGTGGAGAAACGGCTTGGCGGGCATGGGTAAAAACCGGGGAGGTTTAGGTTGAGGTTGAAGTTGAAGTGAAAACAGGCGGGGAAACGAGGTTGGAATGGATCGGTTTGAAAATGGTCTTAGCGGAGAAAGCGTGCTTCGTGGGTGCCGGCGTCAGTGTCAACGGCCGAAGGATTTTGCGAAGTTGCTGGGACTGGCGCGATTCGCCACGAACTTCTTTTTCAACGCGGAACCAGCGATCTTCCGCTTGAGCGCCCGCTCGTAGCGCCCGCCGTCGAGCGGCAGTTCAACGGTCCGGCCGGTCCAGGCCGAATAGAGTACGGCGTTGGCGAGTTCGACCGAGTGGATGCCCTCGGCGGCCGGCGCAATGAGCGGCACGCCATCGAGAATCGCGTCGGTGAAATTGCAGAGGATCTCGTTGTGCTGACCGCCGTGGTCCAGGGCCGGCATTGCCACGTCCTGCGTCTTCGGTGCGGAGAACCCCTCCTTGGCCCGGTGCGAGAATTCCGAGGCCGGAACGACATTGCGCGTGAAAGTGATTTTATCGTTTTCGTAAACGAGCCGCCCGCGCTCGCCCGCAATTTCGAGACGGTTGGTGCCGGGCGCCTCGCCCGTCGAGGCGATGAACACTCCGGTCGCGCCACTGGCGAATTCCAGGTAGGCGGTCACCTCGTCCTCGACCTCGATGGCATGGTACTTGCCGAAGTGGCAGAAGGCGCGCACGCGCTGCGGCAGACCGAGCATCCACTGGAGGAGATCGAGATTATGCGGACACTGGTTGAGCAACACGCCTCCTCCCTCGCCCGCCCAGGTTGCGCGCCAGTCGCTGCCACTATAGTAGACCTCGGTGCGAAACCAATTCGTGATGATCCAATTCACCCGGCGGATCGCGCCCAATTTCCCCCCGCCAATCAGCTGGCGGATTTTCCGATAGTTGCGATCGGTGCGCTGGTTGAACATGGCGCCGAAGACCTGGCGTCGATTGGTGTGGGCGGCGAGGAGACGCTCCGCGTCGGCCTTGTGCACCGAGATCGGTTTCTCGACCATCACGTGCAGGCCGGCTCGCAACGCCTCGATGCCGAGCGTGGTATGAGCATAGTGCGGCGTGGCGATCAAAACGGCATCGATCAGCCCGCTGCCGATCATCTCCCCGAGCGTGGCGAAGCCGGCCACACCGGGTGCCAGGGCGCGCCGGGCAGGTTCGGTATCCGCCACCGCGGTGAGTTCCAGCCGCGGCACCTTGCCGGCAAGCACGCTGGTGGCGTGACTGTAGCCCATGTTGCCGATACCGACGATACCGAGGCGGACTTTTTTCATGAAGACACGAGGCCGGAACCGCCCGGAAGGGCGTGGACGGGATTTTTTGATGCGAATCCTTGCCTTTTGCGAGCGCGACGGTGAACTTCCGCAAACTATTTCATGGAGTCACATCCCGCCCATGTGCCCCGCGTGACGCTCAAGGACGTCGCCCGCGAAGCCGAGGTGCATATCTCGACCGCCTGGCGCGCGCTCAGCAACGAGACCTACGTCTCGGCGGAGAAACGGGCGCGGATTCGCGAAATCGCCAAACGCCTCGGCTATGCGCCCGACCCGATGCTGTCGGCGCTCAGCAGCTACCGCCGCAAACAACGCCCGCCGGCGTATCGCTCGACCCTGGCCTGGATCGACAATTTTCCGTCCCGCCGCGCCTGCCTCGAAACGTTGCATATCCGGGGATATTTCGAGGGCGCCCGCGCCTATGCCGAAAGCATGGGGTACCGGCTGGAGGCATTCTGGCTGCGCGAACGCGGCATGACGCCGAAGCGCGCCCGTGAGGTGCTGCTGGCGCGCAGCATTCGCGGTCTGCTCTTCGCACCGCAACCGGCGGCCAACACCCAACTCGCGCTCGATCTCAGTTCGTTTGCCTGCGTGAGCATCGGCTACTCCCTCGCGGAGCCGCGCCTGCATGTGGTCGTCAACGACCAGCATGCCTCCACTGTGCAATGCATGCGCCGGCTCGTGCAACTCGGGCATCGCCGCATCGGCATGGTGAGTGCGAGCGACACCCTGAAACGCACGGTGCATCACTTCGAATCCCCCTTCCATGTGTTCCAGGACGCCCTGCCCCCGGCGCAGCGCATTCCGCTGTTTCAGATCGAGGGCCGGGAGGAGCCGGCCAACGTGGCGCCATGGCGCGAACGCTTTGCCCAATGGTTTGGCACGCACCGCCCCTCGGCCATCCTGGCCACATTCGCAGAGGTGATCCCCTGGTTGCGCGAACTGGGCCAGCGGGTGCCGGAGGACGTCAGCGTGGCGACGCTCTCGCGCACGCAGCAACCCGGCTGGGCCGGAATCGACCAGCAGGAGCGCATGGTCGGTGCCCGCGCCATCGAACTGCTTATCAGCATATTTCAGGCGGGCGAACGCGGTGTGCCCGACACGCCGCTGCGCCTGCTGGTCGAGGGCAAATGGTTTGACGGCGACACGGTGCGCGCCGTGGGCGAGCCCCAACCGGAGCTGCTCGTGGCGCTGGAGTCGGCGCGGAAGCCGTCGCCGCGGCGGCGCGGCAAGAATGGGTTGAGGTTGGAGGTTTAGGTTTAGGGTTACGGTGCAATCAGCAACCACGACTGAATCTTCCCCTTAAGGTGCGCTTTTTCTACTGTAGGTCAGCGAGCTTGCTCGCGCTCTGACAAGCCGCGCGAGCAAGCTCGCTGACCTACGAAAACCCAGGTTGGCGGCCACCCCTCGACCTAAACCTAAAACCCAAACCTTTTCTACCCTCCGCTCAGACCTTCGGGCCGCCCTGAGCAAAATACCTCGCCCGGAGCCGCAGGCCGTTCAACCGGATGAAGCCGGTGGCATCGCTTTGGTTGTACCAGCTTTTCACGCCTTCCATCGAGGCGATCTTCATGTCGTAGAGCGAATACTTCGACTTGCGGCCGCAGGTGACGATGTTGCCCTTGTACAGCTTGAGCCGCACGGTGCCCGAGACGCATTCCTGGCTCTTGTCCACGAACGCCTGCAGGCACTCGCGTTCGGGCGCGAACCAGAATCCGTAGTACACGAGCTCGGCGTATTTCGGCACGAGCGTGTCGCGCAGATGCATGACCTCGCGGTCCAGGGTGAGCGACTCGATCTGCCGGTGCGCCTGCATGAGGATGGTGCCGCCGGGGGTCTCGTACACGCCGCGCGATTTCATGCCGACGAAACGGTTTTCCACCAGATCGACGCGGCCAATGCCGTGCTTGCCGCCGAGGGCATTGAGCGTGCGCAGTACGCCGGCGGGAGTGAGCTTCTTGCCGTTCACTGCAATGCAATTGCCCTTCACGAAATCGAGCTCGACGTACTCCGGTTTGTTGGGCGCGTCCTCCGGCGAGACGGAGAGCTTGAACATGCCCTTGTTCTGCTTGGAGGTCGGGTCGAACCACGGGTCTTCGAGGATGCCCGCCTCGTACGAGATGTGCAGCAGGTTGCGATCCATCGAATAGGGCTTCTTCAGCGAGGCCTCGACGGGAATTTTGTGCGCCTGGCAGTAGGCGATCATCTCGGCGCGACCGGGGAATTTTTCGCGAAACGCGTCGATTTTCCATGGCGAGATGATCTGCAGGTGCGGCGCGAGCGCCATGTAGGTGAACTCAAACCGGCACTGGTCGTTGCCCTTGCCGGTGGCGCCATGCGAGACGGTGTCGGCCTTCTCGCGACGCGCGATGTCGAGCTGCGCCTGGGCGATCAATGGGCGCGCGATCGACGTGCCAAGGTAATACTGGCTCTCGTAAATCGCATTGGCGCGGATCATCGGGAAGATGAAGTCGCGGGCAAATGCCTCGACGAGATCCAGCGTGTAATGCTTGGAGGCGCCGGTCTTCCGGGCCTTTTGCGCGAGGCCTTTCAGCTCCTCCTCCTGGCCGATGTCCGCGGCGAACGTGACGATCTCCGCGGCGTAGGTTTCCTTCAGCCACTTGACGATGACGGAGGTGTCCAAGCCCCCCGAGTATGCGAGCACGATTTTCATAACGTAATGGTTAAGACGATTGATTGGGCGCGTCGGTCTACGCCAGGCAAGGGCGCGCCGGCGCAGGAAAAGTTATTTCCGCGCCGACCCGGCGAGCATGGCCATGATCGCCTTTTGCATGTGCAGGCGGTTCTCGGCCTGGTCGAAGATGATCGAGCGCGGGCTGGCCAGCACCTCTGGCATCACTTCCTCGCCCGGATGCGCCGGGAGGCAGTGCATAAAAAACGCGCCGGGCTTTGCCGCGGCAAAGAGCTTCCCGGTGACGGCGTAGGGCGACATCACACGGATGCGCTTCCGGGACTCCTCCTCCTTGCCCATGCTCACCCACACGTCGGTATAGACGACATCGGCGTCCTTCACGGCCTCAAAAGGATCGGTCGTAAACTGATAGCCCTTGGCGAAACCCTCCTTCGCCAGCAACGCGTCGAGCTTGGCGCCGGGTGCGAAACTCTTGGGCCCGGCGAGCGAGATCTTCATGCCGAAGAGGTTGGCGCCGAGAATCCACGAGTTGGCCATGTTGCCCGCCGTGTCGCCGAGGTAGGCAATCTTCCGGCCGCGTAATGCGCCGACGAGATTGCCCCGCTTTCCCGCCCATCGCTCGGCCAGCGTGAAGGCATCGGCGTAGATCTGGCACGGATGAAGGAAATCGGTCAGGGCGTTGATGACGGGAATGGATCCGGCGGCAGCGAGCCGCTCCACGTCGCTGTGCTCATAGGTGCGCACGATGAGGCCATGCACAAAGCGCGAGAGGACTTTGGCAGTGTCCTCGATGGTTTCGCCGCGGCCCAGCTGGATGTCGTTGCGGTTGAGAAAGAGTGAATTGCCCCCCAGCTCATTGACGCCGACTTGAAACGAGACGCGCGTCCGGGTGCTCGACTTGGAGAAAATCAACGCCCAAGTCTGGCCCACCAGCACCGACTGTGACCGCCGTCCCCGCTGCTGCTTGAATTTCCGGGCCAGCGCGAAGACTTCGCCGAGCTCTTGCGGCTTGAAGTCGGTCTCTTTGAGGAAGTGTTTCATCGGAGAAAAGTTGAGGAATATACGGTACCAGACCCGCCGCACGAGGGAAAAGTTGCCCATGCCCAGGTGGTGCTTATATCTCCCTCAACGGCACAAACGTGTGCCAGCGCGTCGCTTCCCGCCGATCCAGCCAAGGTCGCCCCGGTGTGTGCGTTTGCCAAGCGCCCGGCACACCGGAGCTTGGATGCCGTTTCGCCCGATGACACCTTTCGCGGCAAAAATGCGCGTTGTGGTGTTAGCGCCCGACGTCTTTATTGGCTTTTCCCATGCCGTCCGAGCCCGTCCGCTATTTCAATCGCTACACCAAGGCCGTCGAAACCGAAAAGGTGGTCGGCGAGCGTTGGATGCGCTTGATCTACGAAACAGTGCCAGGCCGGCTGGCGCTGTACCTCGTGATTCGACGCGCCCTGCTCTCGCGCCTTTATGGTTGGAGGATGAACTGGCGTTACAGCGGCCAAAAGGTGCTGCCCTTCATTGTCGCCAACAACATCGACGACCGCGAGTTCGCGAAATCGGCATTCCTCTACGATACCTTCAACGAGTTCTTCACCCGTGCGCTGAAACCGGAGGCACGGCCGATCGCGCCCGGTGACGACGTGGCGGTCTTCCCGGCCGACGGGCGGCATCTCGCGTTTCCCGACGCCGATCGGGCCGAGGGATTCTATGTGAAGGGAGAAAAGTTACGCTCGCCGAGTTGCTCGGCGATCCCGGACTGGCC
>DATJPQ010000260.1:0-8871 GCA_035506315.1 Opitutaceae bacterium | reverse complement strand
TATCGGGCAAGATCAACGTCGAGCTGTTCTCCGGCGATGCGCCGCTGACCGTGACCAATTTTTTGAACTACGTAAACCGGGGCGCGTATACGAATACTTTCATCCATCGCTCGGTGCCCGGTTTCGTCATCCAGGGCGGTGGTTACTATCTGCAGGGGAATTCGATCAGTGCGATCGCCGCGGATGCTCCGGTGAGAAACGAATACAAGCTGTCGAATACCCGCGGAACCATGGCGATGGCCAAAACCGCCACGGGTCCGGACACGGCCACCAACCAGTGGTTTTTCAACCTCGCGGACAACAGCGCCAACCTCAACAATCAGAATGGTGGCTTCACGGTCTTCGCGCGGGTGTTGGGCACGGGCATGACCGTGGTCGATGCGATCGCGGCCGTACAGACGTATAACGCAACGTCCACTTTGGGGGCAGATTTCAGCCAGCTACCTTTGCTCACCGGAAACCTGACGGCGGCAGATCTCATTCTGATCCGCAACATCACCACCGTGCCGGTCTATCCGACGAGCGGCGCAAGCGCATCGGTCCTGACGTTTACGGTGCAAGACTCCAATGCCGCGGTCACCACGGCCACGCTCGATCAAAGCAATCTCGTCATCGCGCCGTCGAGCACGACGACGGGCACCAGCACGATTACGGTCACAGTCACCGACACCCACGGCAACACCGCCTCAGGATCATTCACGGTAACGGTGACGGCTGCCGGCGCGGCCCCGGTCGTTACTACGTCGCCGACAAGTCAGCACGTGACACCGGGCAGCAGCGTGACGTTTTCAGTCGCGGCGAGCGGCGCCGGTCCGCTGACCTACCAATGGAAGCTGAATGGTACGGCCATCGCCGGTGCAACCGGCGCGACCTTCGCGGTGACAAATGTGCAAGCGGGCAATATGGGCTTCTACTCCGTCACAGTCGGCAACGGCGGCGGCACGGTCGATTCGGACGTGGCGATCCTCACGGTCGCCACCGGCAGCAGCCGGTTGACGGGACTTTCCACCCGCGGCTACGTGCAGACGGGCGGCTCTCTCACCCCGGGTTTTTACCTGCGCGGCTCCGGTAGCAAATCGATCATCGTCCGCGCCGTGGGACCATCGCTCAGCAATTACGGTGTCGCCAGCCCGCTGAGCGATCCGCGGATGGATTTGATCCCGGCGGGCGGGTCGACTTCGCTCTTGAGCAACGACGACTGGGGCACCAACAGCAACCTGCCGGCGTTGCGCGCCGCGATGCCATTTCCTTTGATCGAGGGCTCCAAGGACGCCGCGGCGCTCACTACTTTGTCCACGACGGTCAACCTGGGTTATACGGTGCGGATCGTGCCCAGCGGCACCGCCACCGCCGGCATCGCGCTAGCGGAAGTGTACGATCTTGACGCCACCACTTCTCCGGTGCAGTTCGCCAGCCTCTCGACCCTTGGTTTCACCGGCACCGGGGAAAACGTCCTCACACCCGGCTTCATCATCACCGGCGACGGGCCGAAGCAGCTGCTAATCCGGGCGGTGGGGCCGACGCTGAGCGGCACGCCATACAATGTGCCGGGCGCAGTGGCCGATCCGCAATTCCGGGTCGTGCCGTTAGGCAAGGATTTGACGGTGGCGAGCAACGACAACTGGGGCGGCACAATGGCGTTGCAGGCGGCGTTCGCGCAGACCTACGCGTTCGCCCTGCCGGCGAACAGCCTGGACGCGGCGGCGATCGTGCGCCTGCCACCAGGAGGCTACACCGTGCAGGCAACCGGCGTGGGCGGCACCACCGGCAACGTGCTCGTCGAAGTGTACGACATGGATCCGTAGCACGGCGAGGAGTGCGGACGTATCGCCGCAGGCGATCATCCGCCCCCTTTCCGTCTGAGAGATGCGGGCGAGGCTGCGCCTACGCCCGCGCTCCGACGACCATTCGCTGCCAGCGAGCACTTCCAGCGGTTCGCGAAATCGGAGTTGACTTCCTCCAAAGTGTACTATTGTAATAGAACACTATGGATCTACTAACCGAGCCGTGGGCGATCGAATTTCACTCGGGCATTCCCGTCTACAAGCAGATCATCCATCGCGTGCAGGCGGCGATCGCCGACGGCCGGCTGCGGGAGGACGACCAGTTGCCGACCGTCCGGGCGTTGCACCAGAAGTTGAACGTCAACCCGAACACCGTGGCCAAGGCATACCGCGAGCTGGAGCTCGCCGGCATCATCACCACCCAGCGCGGCAGCGGTTGCTTTGTGGCGCCGCCGTCCGAGCCCCCGAAGCTCTCCGCCCGGGAACGCCAGGCCACGGTGGAACAGCTCGGCGCGCGCTTCACGGCCGAGGCCCGCAGTCACGGCATCCCTCTCGAAGACCTCATCCAGCATCTCAACCAAAGGATATCCCATGTCTAGCCTCGGCGAGAAATTCACCCGCAGTTGGCGGTTGTTCGTCAACTCCTGCCAGATCATCGGCCGGCAGCCGAAGCTGCTCCTCTTCCCCCTGGTAACCTTCTTGTGCACGGTCGTGATTGTGCTCTTCTTCCTTGCCCCCGCGGCCCTGTTTCCCACCGGCCATGCGTTGAACCAACCGGAACACTGGAAGGTGGCGGTGCATCGCTTTGTGGCATTCAAGCCCGCGGTCTCCACGACCTATTCCCATACCCAACACGGGAGTCTGACCGGCGTCGGCTACGTCTACGTGGTGGTCCTCTACCTGACGTCGATGTTTCTCGCGACGTTTTTCAACGTCGCCTTCTACCACGAGATCATCAAGGCGCTGGCCGGCGGCCAGGTGTCCCTCCGGGCCGGGCTGCGTTTCGCCTGCAGTCGCCTCCGCGCCATCCTGCTGTGGAGTCTGTTCGCCGGCGTCGTGGGGTTGATCATCAAGACGCTCGAAGACCGCTTCGGCTGGGTGGGTCGCCGGGTCATGCGTCTCGTCGGCATGGTTTGGAGCGTGGCTTCGGTTTTCGTCATTCCCGTCATCGTGCAGGAGGGAAACGCCAACCCGATTGCGCTGCTTCGCTCGTCGGCCGCCACGCTCAAGAAGACTTGGGGCGAATCGCTCATCGGTTACGTCGGCATCACGTTCGGCAGTTGGATCGTGGTCCTGGGGTCGCTGGTCCTCCTGCTGGTGCCCGGTCTGCCGCTGGCGTGGTTCTACAACCCGATGATCCTGTTCGCGGGAGGCGTAATCTGGCTCGTGGCAATTTTCGTTTACAGCTATCTGGTGGGTGTGGCCGGCCGCATCTACCGCGGCGCCCTCTACGTCTACGCCACGGAAGGCGTGGTGCCCGCACCCTTCACCGCCGAGCTCATGGACGCCGCCTGGAAGGTGAGGAAGCACTGAGAGGCTGCTGGCGCAGCAGCCTTACGCTAGCGGACGCACTCGCGCCACCCACTCCGCCACCGGGCGTCCCCCGGCCAGATGCTCGGCCGCGATCCGCGTGCAACGTTCGGGCGTCACCCCGCCATACCAGATGCCTTCCGGGTAGACGACCAGCCAAGGTCCGCCGCGACAGATCCGCAGGCACGCCGCCTTGGTGCGCAACATCGGTATGCCCAGCTCCTGCACCCGCGCCTTGAGCGTCTCCCACGTGGCCAATCCTTGTTCGGTGGAACAACAATTGGGTCCCACGCACAGGAACGCATGCCGGCGCCCACCGGCCAGGTTCATTTTCTCGAACGCGGCGGCGATGACGGGATCGGGCGAATCGTCCATGCGGCCAGATGTTTCCGCGGCCGCAGCCTGGTCACAATCCAGAAACGGTCGTCGCCATCACGGGTTTCACCCGTGGCTCAGGTGCCGGCGGTTTGCCTTCCGTCGTCTATCGCCTTATGGTTTGCACCCACGCAACAACCTGAACCCCTAAAATAGGAGAGCTCGTCATGACACTGAAAGTCACCAAGACGGATGTATGGCTGGCCAAGATCCAAGATCAGCCCGGCGGACTGGCCAAGGCCTTGGAAACAATCGCCGGAGCCGGCGCCAACCTGGACTGCGTCATCGCCCGCCGCCAACCCAACAAGCCGGGCACCGGAGTGGTCTTCGTCACCCCGCTCAAGGGCCGACGACCGCTGGCCGCAGCCTCCGCCGCAGGTTTTAAGGCCACCCAGCGGATCGCCACCCTCAAGGTTGAAGGCGGTGACCGTCCGGGCTTCGGCGCCCAGCTGGCCCAGGCTGTCGGCGCCGCGGACGTTAACATGCGGGGCCTGACCGCCGCCGCCATCGGCTCAAAATTTGTCTGCTACCTCGGTTTCGACAATTGGCGCGACGCCAATCGTGCGGCCACCGCCATCCGGGCGCTCGGCCGGAAAAAGAAGTAAGCGCCAGACAAACAGCTTTTGTACCGCCCGGATTTAGAGAGCCTCAAAAATCCGTGGTTTCGTAGGTCAGCGAGCTTGCTCGCGCCTTCACGTATCGCAGCGAGCAAGCTCGCTGCCTACCACGATCGGAACGCCCCGAATGCACGGGGGTGGCTCAGCCCAGGCACTCGAGAGACCCGATCGCCCCCACCGGCATCACGGTAAGGCCAGTACGCGCACCTCGATCTCCGGCATGTCCGCGAGCAGTCGCCTGACCTCCGTCGGGTCCGATTTGCCCTGATGGTATGGGTAGAGAATCTTCGGCTTGAACGCCCGGGCGGCCTCGGCGGCATCTTTCGGCAGCATCGTGTACGGAAGGTTGATCGGCAGAAACGCGATATCGATATGCTGCAGTGCCTTCATCTCCGGCGTGCCCTCGGTGTCGCCCGCCACGTACACGCGCTTGCCGCCGAACGTCAGCACATAGCCGTTGTCCTTTCTGGCCTTCGGGTGGAATTGCAGCCGGTCGGGGGTGAGATTGTAGGCCGGCACCGCCTCCACCACGATATCGAACACTGATTTTTTCTCGCCCACCTCAATCACGGTACCCAAACCCGCCTCTTTGACCGACGAGGCGTTGGCGAAAATCAGGGTGCCCTCTTTTTTCAACAGCGCGATCGTGGGCGGGCTCAGGTGGTCGCCGTGCTCGTGCGTGATAAAAATCGCGTCGGCCTTCGGTAGGTTGGCCCAGTCCGCCCGCCCGGCCGGGTCCACGTAATACTGCCTCCCCCGGTATTCGAAGCGCAAGGCCGAGTGGTTGATGGGCTGGATGCCCAGATCGCCCCCGGCGGTCTTCTCCACGGTCAGGTTCTTTTCCGCCGCCTGATCCACCGCGAACGTCACCGGCGCCAGGCTGACACCGGCCAGCCCGCCGAGCAAAACCAAGGAGGCCACACGCATATTCATGGTGTGCTTCCCATGCTACGAGACGGGCGGCACGGCAATTCCGAAACCCCGGCCTACTTTTTCCAGGGTGCAGTCACGACGCGGTAGCCTTCGGGCGTCTTGCGGAAGAAGACCCCCTCACACTCGAAATACTCGATGTCCTGATGCCAGATGCTGGTCGCATCGGCCGGGAGCACCTTGGTGACGGCACCGAGCGGGGCCTCGATCCAAACCAGGCCCTCGGGCGTCTTGCGGAAGAACTGTCCGTCCTTGAAAATAAATTCCGTCTGACCGACCCACACGGATTGGCTCTGCTCCGCCGGCATGGGCGGCGGCACTGGCACGACGGTCGGTGGATCGACCACGACGTAGCCCTGCGGCACCTGCCGGTAATAGACATCGCCGTAGCGGAAATAAACGACATCTCCCGCATAGATGCGGACAAAGTGCGGAGGCAGTTCCCGCACGATCGCGCCCCGCGGCGCATTGACCACCACCAGCCCGCCACCGGGGCCGCGACGATAGAAAACGCCGCGATGCACGTAGTAGTGGTCCCGGCCGACATTGAGCTCGAAGTAGCCGTTGGGAAACGGCACGCCGATGGAGATGCCGACGTGGTCGGCGCGCAAATCCGCCGTGGCGACCGCCGCGAGCGCAGTCAGGGCAACGAGCGATGACCGAAGGAAAGAATAGGAAATATTCATGTGAGTTAACCTGGTTGGTATTTCAACCGTGGCCAGCATCGACACCGGATTGCCGCACGGTGTTTCATCGGTTTGGCCAAATTTTGGCCGTGGTCAACCCCGCACCCCGAAGCTGGTCTGAGACCGTGAGCCGGCGAACCGGCTTCGGCGGCCTGGCTGGGGCGCAGCCCCAAGCGTGAGTTGAGCGGCGGTGCTGCCACTCGTTCACGCGCGTGGCAACAGGCAGCATTTGGATCCAGGGGGAAAATGAGCATCGGAGCCATTCCGGTAACTGTCTCGCTGGTTGCTCCGGAGCGCCTGACTTTGCCGGTGAATTTCGACCTCCGGCCCGCGCGAAATCCGCCTTCTCCTGCGCCCGCCTGGCCAACGGCACTACGACCCGCCCGGGCCAGACCGCAGCGTAGGGCCGTCGACCCAACGCGACGGCACGGTGGTGTTACAGGGCATTTCGGGAATGCCATATTCGTTGCGATAGAGCTGGCTGATCACGATTTCGATGCTGCGCACGCCCACGTGGTAGGGCTGCTGATCGAGGCCGGCGCAAGGCATGGTGTTCATATGGATGTTCAGACAGCAGAAACCGCACGTCTCCGGCAACCGGGCGCCGCACTCCTTCATCCACGAGATGATCTCTGTCCGATGCCCGAGCACGACATCCGGCCGGTTCTTCTTGAACCAGCGGACGAACGGTCCCGGCGCCATCTCCGCCAGCATAAGCGGCGGCAAGGTTGTGATCGTCGGGTGCCAATGAAGGTACGCGAGAAAGGCGGCCTCCCAGCGATGTTGCAGGCGATTGCTTTCTTGTTCCAGCAACACCAGACCCGGTCGCCGGTAGCCCCGCTCCTCCAACTGAGCCATCACCCCCATCATGGCCCGCGGGTGATCGGGGCAAACGGAGTGCAGCGCCGGCAAATCAATCAGATAATCGGTGTAAACGCCGGTGTAGTTCGCCCAGTTCATTTGCATGAAGTCGGGCATATGCCAGGCGGGCATGATCAGGACCCCGCGGATGCCGCGCGACTGCAGGATGGTATCGAGTCGATGGACCGAGAGGTCGCTTTGTCCGACGAAAAAGTGCTCGAGCTTGAACCCGAATTCGGCTGCCCGGGTGGTGGCCCCACAGAGCAGATCGTGCCAGTAGGGGCCATGGAATGGCGCACGCCCCGGCTCCTGGAGGCTGACGGCGGCCAGCACGCCGTGGAAGGTGGCAAGATTCGTGCGGCGGACTTCGCTCAATACCGAGCTTACCAGCGGATTGAAACGATAGCCGGCGGTCCGCGCCGCCTCCAGCACCCGTTCGCGTGTGCGTTGGTTTACCCGCGGAAGACCCCGCAGCGCCTCCGAAACGGTGGTGCGCGAGACATGCAACTGGCGCGCGAGGCTGCGAACGGTCGGGCGCTGGGAGGAGTTCATAATCGGTCAAATCAGCCGCCACGCAAGAAATCCACGGCCGGAAGGAATACGCCAAATACTCTGACGGAACGAATCGCCGCACGTCGACTGCAAAAATATGCGCCCTATCATTTATTTTTGTCTCTTGCCCCGGTGAGAGCCCCGCTGGTTTTACCTGCCTGCCTGACAGCCCCATTTGCACCAACCCGACTAGATGATGAAAACACCAAACCAAACCGTATTGCAGTCTTTGATCACTGGCTCGGCGAGCGTCATGCTTTTCGTTGCCACGCTCTCGGCCCAGACTCCCGCCGCCAATCCTGCCGTCACCGATTCAACCAACGCCGCCAAGCGTCTGGTCGTCGAGAAGGTCGCCGCTAAACCGGAAGACTCCGACGTCATCCAGATGGACGTCTTCGAGGTGTCGACCGCCAATGACAAGGGGTACCTCGCCGCCTCGGCCATGTCGGGCACGCGGCTGAACACGAAAATCGAGGATCTGGCCGCCTCGCTCACGGTCGTGACCAAACAGCAACTCATGGATACGGCGGCCGTCGACATCAACGATGTGTTTCTATATGAGGCCAACACGGAAGGCACCAAGCAGTGGACCAGCTTCGCCAACGACCGCGGTACGCTCAGCGACGACGTCCAGGCGAATCCCACCGCCGCCACCCGCATGCGCGGCCTCTCGGCCGCCAACACCGCGGCCAACGGCTTCACCAGCTCCCTGCCCTTCGATAGTTACAACATCGACTCGGTCGAAATCACCCGTGGGCCCAATTCCACTGTGTTCGGCCTCGGCAATACCGGTGGCGGCGTCAACGTCAATCTCGCCAAGGCAAACCTGCAGCGCGAGATCACTTCCTTCGGTACCCGCGGCGACAGTTTCGGCGGTTATCGCGCCACGTTCGACTTCAACCGCCCGTTATTGAAGGACCACGTTGCGATCCGGGTATTGGGCCTGTACGATAACAAAGGTTTTGTACTCGAACCTTCCTATGAAAAAATTCGCCGCATGACGGTGGCCCTGACCGTCCGCCCCTTCAAGAACACCACGTTTCACGGCAGCTTCGAGTCCTACCGAAACTATTTCGACCGCCCGAACTCGGTGACCCCGCGCGATGGTGTCTCCGACTGGATTGCAAGCGGTATGCCTACCTACGATCCCATCACATCGATAGCGTCCAACGGTACGGCCACGGCGACGGTGCATTTCGCCGACGGCAGACCCTCCATCACCGGGATCACCTCGTCGAACGAAGGCACCCTGTTGCCCGGCACGATCGCCCCGAGCGATACCGCCTTTACCCAGGCTCCGTCGCTGTACATCGGAAATGGCGGTCAGATTCTGCTATACGAAATCAACGACATGCCCACTACCACCGGCGCGGGCCCGACGAGCCTTAACGCCTCGGGCGCGCACTTGCTGCAAAGCACCAGTTATTTTGGAAGATTCGCCACTCAAAATCCGCTTAGCTTGACGCAGGGTGTCACGAACAAGGCGATCTACGACTGGAGCAAGATCAATATCGGTGCGCCCAACTTCGGTGCGAC
>DATJPQ010000259.1:0-11295 GCA_035506315.1 Opitutaceae bacterium | reverse complement strand
CCGGCCGACGATGCCATGGCGGCACTCCGTGAGCGCCTGCCCCAGCTCGCCGCGCAGGCGGGCGTCGCGGAATTCGTTTCCAAGTGGGACGGGGCGGCGCTTCAGAAATTCCCCGTGGACGCACGGGTCGACGTGACCGATCTGCTCGTGCTGGAATTCAAGCTGCCTGAGCAGCCGATGAAAATGCTCGAAAGCATCAAACGCGCGATCCCCGTGCCGCTCGACGAGGCACGCCGGCTCGACGCCGCCGGCAAAATGTGAGAAGCTTCGCACCGACGAACGCCGCCTCCCACGATCCCGCGACCTCCCGGCATGAAAACCTACCGTAATTATTATCTCCTGCTGGCCGGCCAGTTTCTCGGCGCTTTCGGCGACAACTTTCTGCTCAAGGCGCTGCTCGGTCCGCTGACGTATCAGCAGACCTCCGGGCGGGTCACCGAGCAGTACGTAAACAACCAGAACTCGCTCTTCGGCCTGGCGTTTTTTGTGCCGTTCATCGTGCTCGCGCCGGTGGCCGGCTTCCTCAACGACCGCATGCCGAAAACCTCCTGGCTCTTCGGTGGCAACCTCCTGAAACTGGTCGGCACGGCGGTCGGCCTGCTCGGCGTCTGGTTGCATCATGGCGATTTCGATTCGAGCCGGATCTGGCAGCTGGTCGGCTATGGCCTGGTCGGCATCGGCGCGTGCGTCTATTCGCCGGCGAAGTACGGCGTCCTGCCGGAAATCCTCCCCGCTGAGCGGCTGGTGAAGGCCAATGGCACGGTCGAGATGCTCACGCTCGTGGCCATTCTCGGCGGCATCGGCGGCGGGGCCGCGTTCTACGATTACTTCCTGGCCGTGCCGCCCTGCTACTTTGTCTGCCTGGGCCTGTATGGCGCGGCGCTGGCGTTCAACGCGGCGATGACGCGCACGCCGTGCGACCCGACCACCTCGGCCCGCCGTAGTTTGAGCGAGTTCGGCCGGACCTTGTGCACGCTAGTCTGTCATCCGCGGCTGGGCCGCGTCCTCCTCGGCTGCGGCCTGTTCTGGTTCGTCGGCGCGACGCTGCGCACCAACATCCAGGCGTGGGGTCTGGAGGTCTTCCAGGAGGCGGGGATCGGCCACGTCACCAACCAGAAACTCGTGCTGCTGCTGATCGGCCTCGTGCTCGGCATTGTCGCGGGCAGCGTGCTCGCGGGGCAGTTGCACAAGGTCGGCGACTTGAGTTGGACGCGGCGATACGGGCTGTTCATGGCCGTCGGCATCCTGCTGCTCGGTTTTCTCGGTGGACATTGGGGGCTTGTGCTCGTCGTCACCGTGCTGATCGCCACGGGCTTCTTCGCCGGATTGCTGATCGTACCGCTCAATGCCGCGCTGCAGGCGGAGAGCGACCAATCCAGGCTCGGCAAAACGATTTCGATCCAAAACTTCGTTGACTATTCCGGGATGGCGGTTGGCGCCGCTTATCTCGGCTTGATGACCAAACTCGGTTTGTCACCGGAGCTGGTCTTCGTCGTCCTGGCAGTGGTGATTGCCGCGATCGCGGTGGCGTTGGGCATGCAAAAGGTCATCCGGGAAGCCGAGGCCGGCGCGCCCACGGGAGGGGGTAGTTCATGAAGTTCTGGTTCCGACTGCTGGTGAAACTGTGGTTCCGATTCCGGGCGTACAACGAGGAGGTGCTCGCGACGCCGGGTCCGGTGCTCCTCGTGCCCAATCACGTCTCGTGGATCGACTGGCTTTTCCTCGGGGCGGTGCTTGACGACGATTGGAAATTCGTCACGTCCAGCACGACCGCGGAGCTGAGCTGGCTGCACCGGAAAATCATGAAAAGTTGGCGGACGTTTCCGGTCGACACGACCTCGCCTTATGCCGTGCGGGCAATGGCCGATCATCTCGCCGCTGGTGGCAAGCTGGTGCTCTTCGCCGAAGGCCGCATTTCAATCACCGGAGCGCTGATGAAAGTCTACGATGGCACCGGGTTCCTGATCCACAAGACGGGTGCCAAGGTCATCACGTGCTATTTGCGCGGAGCCAACCGGGTGCGTTGGGTGCGGCATCGCGGCTGGAAACAATGGCGCCCGCGGGTGGCGGCGCATTTCAGCGCGGTGCTCACGGCGCCGTCGATGGAGGGCGTATCCTATGCCGTCGCCCGGCAGAAACTGGCTGCGTGGTTGCGCGACCGGATGGTGCAGCAGCAGTTCGAGGTCGAGATGGAGCATGGCGCGCGCAACGTGCTGGCCGCCATCGCGGAGACGGCCGGCCATATCCCGCGGCGTCCCGCGCTCGAAGATATTTCCTTCAAGCCACTCAGTTATCGCCGGCTGATGGTGGGCGCCGATGTGCTGGCCGCGGAGTGGCGACGGCGGTTGGGCCCGCGTGCTGGCGAACGCATCGGCGTGATGCTGCCCAACGTCAACGGCCTGCCGGTCACGCTGCTGAGCCTGTGGGCCGCGGGCAAGGTGCCGGCCATTCTGAATTTCTCGAGCGGCGTTCCAATCATGCTCAATTGCGCGCGACTGGCCGGCCTGCAGCATCTCGTCACCTCGCGCCAATTCCTGGAGAAAGCCCGGTTCAAGGCCGAACCGTTCGTGGCGGCGGGTCTGAACCTGATCTACCTCGAGGACGTACGTGCCGCGATCGGTGGCGGCGCCAGGCTCGCCGCGCTCGTCCGTCACACGCTGGCACCCGGCGCCAGTCTGCGCGCGGCGCCCCTGCAGTGGGACGACAGCGCGGTGGTCCTGTTTACCAGCGGCTCCGAGGGCGCGCCCAAGGGCGTCGAGCTCACGCAGCGCAACCTGCTCGCCAACGTCCGGCAGGCGAACACCGTGATGGACCTGACGGACGACGATCGTTTCTTCAACGCCCTGCCGATCTTTCACAGCTTTGGCCTGCTGGCGGGCACGCTCTTCCCGCTGATGCGGGGATGCTACACGTTTCTTTACCCGACGCCGCTGCATTACCGCGTGGTGCCGACGCTGGTGTATGATCGCGCCTGCACGGTGCTGCTCGCCACGAACACGTTTCTCAACGGCTATGCGCGCAAGGCGCATCCCTACGATTTTTCCACGCTGCGCTATCTCGTGGCGGGCGCCGAAAAAGTGCAGACGGCGACGTTCGATACCTGGGCGCGCAAATACGGCGTGCGGATTCTCGAAGGGTATGGCGCGACGGAGTGCAGCCCGGTCGTGAGCTTGAATACGCGGATGGAGCCAAATTTCGGCTCGGCGGGCCGCTTCCTGCCGGGGATCGAGTACCGCCTCGAGCCGGTCGCGGGGGTGAGCGAAGGTGGCCGGCTCCTGGTTCGCGGACCCAACATCATGAAAGGCTACCTCAACCCGGAAGCCAACGCCGTGTTCCAGGCGCTCGACGGCTGGTACGATACCGGCGACATCGCGAGCGTGGATGCCGACGGATTTCTGCACCTGCTCGGCCGCTTGAAACGGTTCGCCAAGGTCAGCGGCGAGATGGTGAGCCTCACGGCGGTGGAGGACGCGCTGGCGGGCGCCTTCCCGCAGTATGGGCTCCACTGTCAGGTAGCGGTCGTCACCCGGCCCGACGCCGACAAGGGGGAGATCCTGATTGCGGTAACCAACGAGGCGAAGTTGACGCTGGCCGAGATCCGCAGCGCCATCCGTGCCGCGGGACTCACCAATCTTTGCGCTCCGCGCGAGCTCAAGTTGGTCGCCAGGATTCCGAAGCTGGGCACCGGGAAGACCAACCACCGGGAACTGCAGCGCCAGATACAGGAGGAAACGCCCCAATCTCTGCTAGCGGTTTCCAGATAACGGGTGGAGTAGGGCGGGTTTGGTCGCGGGAATCGGGCGGTTCGGCGCGCTCAGGCCGGCATTGGTCGCAGGGGCGATTTATTCCCTTGAGTCCGCTTGCGCGGTGGCGCAAATCGCGTGGTTTAGTCATGCAAAGTCGTTGGGCCAGGATTGCTCTACTCGTCGGATTGTGGGCGTTTGTCGGCCTGGTCTTGTCGATCGAGGTATATTTCAACGTCCGCGTCTCGGAGCCGGACGTGTCGTTCTGGGAGATGGCGCTGCCGCAATACCAGCGGGCGGCGTTGTGGGCCCTGCTGGCGCCGCTGGTGCTCTGGTTGTGGGAGCGCATCCCGCTGAGCCGGGGCCGCTGGGTGGGTGGCGTGACGTGTCATCTGGCCTTCAGTTTTGCGATCATGGCCGGCTATTACCTCGTGCGCATCTTCTACTACATGATCCGCGACCGCGATCCGCTGGCGGACTTCTGGGTGGTGGCCGGGCGGAGTTTTTTTGGACGCAATATCATCGACATGGTCTTTTACTGGGCGGTGATCGCCTTCGGCTACGTCGGCCGGCTCTCCAAGCGCTACAAGCAGGAGGAGGTCAAAGCCGCGCAGCTCGAATCGCAGCTCATCGAGGCGGAGCTCAAGGCGCTCAAGCAACAGCTCCACCCGCATTTTCTCTTCAACACGATGAACACGATCTCCGTGCTCGTGCGCGAAGGGCGCAACCAGGAGGCCGTGCAGCTGCTGGCCCGCTTCAGCTCGCTGCTGCGCACGCTCCTCGACAACACCCGGGTGCAGGAGGTCACCCTCCGCCAGGAGATCGATTTCCTGGAACGCTACATGGAGATCCAGAAGATGCGCTTTTCCGACCGGCTCACGTTTCGCGTCGTGGTCGAACCCGCGGCATTCGAGGCGCGCATCCCCAATCTCATCCTTCAGCCGCTCGTGGAGAATGCCGTCCTGCACGGGCTGGCCCAGAAAGCGGGTCCCGGCGTCGTGGAAGTGCACGGGCGCGTGACGGCCGGCCGGCTACACCTGGAAGTGCGCGACGATGGCCCGGGCTTTGTCGCGCATGGACCGGGGCGCGTCACGGAAGGGATCGGCCTGTCCAACACCCGCGAACGGTTGGCCCGGACCTATGGCCACCAATATCAGATGGTGATTGAGAGCGAGAAAGACCATGGTGTGGTGGTCTCGCTCGTACTCCCCTACCGGTCATGAACCTTCCGCCGACATCCCTCCGTGTGCTGATCGTCGATGACGAGCCGACCGCGCGACGCGGCGTGCGTCTGCTGTTGGAGGACGATCCGGAGATTACCGTTGTCGGCGAGGCGGGTAGTGGCGCCGAGGCCCTCGCCCTGATCCGTCGGGAACACCCCGCCCTGGTTTTTCTCGATGTGCAGCTGACGGACGGCAACGGCTTTCAGGTGTTGGAGCAGCTCGAAGCCAACCTGCGTCCAACGGTGATTTTTGTCACCGCCTTCGATGAATTCGCCCTGCGGGCCTTTGAGGTGCACGCCGTCGACTATTTGCTGAAACCCTACGACGATGCGCGTTTCCACGCCGCCCTCGATCGCGCCAAACAGCAGGTGCGCCACCGTCAGGCCGAGGCGGTCAACACGCGCCTCACCCAGCTGCTCGATTACCTGAAGCAGGCGCCGTCGGCCGGCGGCGCCGCGACCGGAGCCGAAGGCTCCGACCGCATCCTGATCAAATCCTCGGGTGAGATCATATTTCTCAAAACCACCGAGATCGATTGGATCGAGGCCGAGGGTGACTACATGAAATTTCACGTGGCGGGCCGGACTCATCTCCAGCGCGAGACGATGGCGCGGCTCGAAGCGAGGTTCGATCCGAAGCAGTTCGTGCGCATCCATCGCTCGACGATCGTCAATCTCGACCGCGTGCAGAAACTCAGCCCGTCCTTCCTGGGCGAATATACCGTCGTGCTGCACGATGGCACGAAGCTGAAGCTCAGTCGCGGTTATCAGGACCGGCTGGTCGCCCTGCTCAAACAGACGCTGTAACCGGCGGTTCGCGCCCCCGGTTCGCGCCGCCGGGCGCAGCGGGCGGAAGATTCGTCGCAAAGTTTCCACGCTTCGTCGCTTTCCCAAGGAGGTATGATCGGTTCCGGGGTTTATTGTCCCCGTGAAGGGACTCACTCGCAGCCTGCTGATCCTCCTCCTGCTCACCACCGCCCTGGCGGGGCAGACGGCACTACGTCAGGTAAAACAAGCCCGCGCCCGGTTGGGTGAGGAGGTATGGGCCCGCGTGATCCGGGTGGACAACACCGCCCATCATGGGGTTTACCCGTCTCAGGCGTACGCCCTGGTTTTCGAATTTAACGGCATCCTTTGGTTCTACACGCCGTACGATGGCACGCAGAGTTTCTCGATTTACCGGGGCCGTCTGGAGCAGGACAAAAACGATTTCACGCCATTACTGCGCGAAATTAACCGGGGATTTGCGAATTATGCCGTGCTGCCGGAGGCCGTGGGCGAATCTTTGCCGCCCGCGAAGAATCTGCCCAATGCCTGTTTTATCGAAAGCCTTGTGGCATTGCGCCAGCAAATGGCCCGCGAGGAGGTGACGCACGCGGCCTTGCTGGCCTATTACTATGGCCCCGAGGGCCGTATTGGCCACACGGTGCTCACCTACGAAACCCGAAAGGGGTTCTATGTGGTTAATTCGGCCATCTCGGCGCGGCCGGCCGCAATGGACCGGCGGCTCGCGGCCGATGCGATGAGACTTGCCGCGGTGGTGCATCCCGGCGCACGGGTGGCGCGAGCCCGCCTCCTGCCGGTCGATCTGACGGCGGGCCGTTCCGCGCAGGTTACGACCATGTTGGCCAGCCTCGCCGCGGAGGCCCTACACCCACTAGCGACCAAGGAAGGCACTGGTTGACCTCCCGGCGAATCGGGCGGGTTGCCGCCTGCTACCCCTGGCGGTTCCCGGCCTTGGCGCCGGGCGGTACTGGCCGATTCGCATCCGCTTGTCCTGCCGCGCCGCCATTTATCCTAATAAAGTGTAACTTTATGTGCGGTGGCCGTGTTGTCCCCCCATGCATTGGTCGTTTATCGCATCGCTGCCCGCTTTGGTCGCAAATCGGGCACGTTTCATCGCAAAAAAATTCTCCTTTGATCCAGACTCCTCTTACTCCCGTTTCGTTCGTAGTTATCAGTTGTGTTGTGTGGAGGAGCCCGCCACCGGTGGGCTCCTCCGTGTTTTTGCCCCGGTGGGAACTTTGGCGGGGAGGAGAACGTCAGGAGGGTGCAATCGGATCGATGGCCGATAGGTTGCTTGCCTTAGGACAACAGGTTCTCAAATCTAACCCTTTCACTTAACAACCCGCATCATGTCCCAGTTCACCGCTTCTTCCTCCGCGTCCGTCCCGGCCGTGCCCGTCTCGCTCGCGCCCAAGCGCCAGAACAAGAAAATGTTCTGGCTCATTATCTCCGGCGTAGCCCTCGTTGTCGTCCTCGGCATCGTGGCGGTTGTGGCGAAAAGTCGCGGCGCGAAGCCCGTGGTCGTCACGACGGAGAAAGCCGTCGTCAAGACCATCACGCAAATCGTCTCGGCCACCGGCAAGGTTCAGCCCGAGGTCGAGGTGAAGATCGCGCCGGAAGTCTCCGGCGAGATCATCAAATTGCCCCTCCGCGAAGGCGCGGCGGTGAAGAAAGGCGACCTGCTGGTGAGCATCAAGCCCGACCTCTACCGGTTTGGGGTCGAGCAGGCGGATGCGGCGCTCGCCCAGGCCAAGGCCTCGGCCGCCGACTCCCAGGCGCAGTTCACGAAGGCAGAGGCTGATTTCAAGCGCAGCCAGGACCTCTACGCCAAGCACCTGATTTCCGACTCCGATTACGCCGCGGCGAAGACTGCCTACGAGAGCGCCCAAGCCGAAAATCAAAGCGCGCAGGCCAATATTCACCGTGCCGAAGGCTCGCTGAGCCAGGCACAGGATCAGCTGACCAAGACGGTGATTTATTCGCCCATCGACGGCACGGTCAGCTCTCTCAGCAATGAAGTCGGCGAACGGGTGGCGGCCACCGGTTCCTATGGCGTCGCCGAGGTGATGCGCGTCGCCGACCTCTCCAAAATGGAGGTCCGCGTGAACATCAACGAAAACGACATCGTCAACGTGAAGGTGGGCGACAAGGCGAAGATCACCATCGACGCATTTCCCAACCGGAAATTCGATGCCACGGTCAAGGAGATCGGTTCCGCCGCCAAGGTCACCGGCCAGGGCACGCAGGACGAGGTCACCAACTTTCAGGTCAAGATTCGCATCCTCGACAAGGACGTGCCCCTGCGCCCGGGCATGAGCGCCAATGCCGACGTCGAGACCAAGACGGTGGAGAACGTGGTCGCCGTCCCGATCCAGAGCGTGACGGTGCGCACGAAGGACGCCGCGAAGACCATCGACCAGGTCAACACCGACCGCGAGAAGAAGAAAGACGAGATGAAGGGCGAAGGCGCGGCCACGGCCGTCAACGTGGCGCAGCAAAAACAGGCCGACAAGGCCGATCGCGACAACATGCAGCGCGTGGTCTTCCTCCGCAATGGCGACACCGTCAAGATGGTGAAGGTCGAAACCGGCATCCAGGACACCGCGCTCATCGAGATCAAATCCGGCCTGAAGCAGGGCGACGAGGTCGTCAGCGGCAGCTTCGGCGTCATTACCCGGACGCTCAAGGATGGGATGAAGGTGAAGGTCGAGGCGTCGAAGAAGGAGGGGGAGAAAAAATAGCCGCGCTGGCGCCATGGCGCTCGCCCCGCCTGGGGGCGGGCGGGCCGGCCCGCCTTCTCACCTGATCACCATGATTTCCTCTACCACCACCACCGCGCCCATCGCCCGCGACCGCCGCCCGCCCGGTCCTCTCGTGATCGACATCGAGGGCGTCACCAAGCTCTACAAGATGGGCTCGGAGATCATCCACGCGTTGCGCGGGGTCGCCCTCAAGATTCATCGCAACGAATACCTCGCCATCATGGGCCCCTCCGGCTCCGGCAAATCCACGCTGATGAACATGCTCGGCTGCCTCGATACGCCGACGGCCGGACGCTACGAATTCAACGGCAAGAACGTCGCCCACATGGCCGACGACGAGCTGGCCGAGATCCGCAACCGCGAGATCGGCTTCGTTTTCCAGACCTTCAACCTGCTGCCGCGCTCCAATGCGTTGCACAACGTCGAGCTCCCGCTCATTTACGCCGGCCTCAACAAGGCGGCGCGCCTCGAAAGTGCCCGCCACGCCCTCGAAAACGTCGGCCTCGGCGACCGCATGTTCCATAAGCCCAATGAGCTCTCCGGCGGCCAGCGGCAGCGCGTCGCCGTCGCCCGCGCGCTCGTCAACCACCCCTCCATCATCCTCGCCGACGAGCCGACCGGCAACCTCGACTCCAAGACCGGCGAGGAAATCATGCAGCTTTTCGAACAGCTGTACGAGCAGGGTAATACGATCATCGTCGTCACCCATGAGGAGGACATCGCCCGCCATGCACGCCGCATCGTCCGCCTGCACGACGGCCTGATCGCGAGCGACGCCGAAGCGGCATGAACGGAGTGCGGCCATGAAACGCCTTTATTACGAGTTGTCGGAATCGGTCCGCATCGCTTTCGCGCAGATCTACGCGAACAAAATGCGGTCGATCCTCACGGCGCTCGGGGTGATCATCGGCATCGTCGCGGTTACGATGATGGGCACCGCGATCCTTGGCATCGATGCCGGCGTCGAGCGCAGCCTCGCCGGTTTCGGCGACGATGTGCTCTACGTCACGAAATGGCCGTGGCGTGATGCATCCAACGACTGGTGGACTTTTCGCAATCGCCGCGAAATCGATGTCAATTATGCGCAGCCGGTGAACGATTGGATCGCGGATCACCCGGGTGGCCCGCTGAAGCTGGCCGTGCCCGGCGCCGACTGGGGGGCGACGATCATTCGCGGCGAGTACCGGGTGGACAGCATCCGCGTCGTCGGCACGAATGCCGACCATGCCCGGATATTCAAGTCTGACATGAAGGAGGGCCGCTTCTTCACCGACATCGAATCGCACAGCGCCCGCAACGTCGCCGTCATCGGCTTCGATGTCGCCGACGCGCTCTTTCCGAACGAGTCGCCCATCGGCAAGATGATCCAGATCCGCAGCCAGCGGTTCATGGTCGTGGGCGTGCCGGCGCGACAGGGCAGCTTCCTCGGCTTGTTCAGCTGGGATTCGCAGGTGATCATCCCGCTCGGCGCCTTTGGCCGCCTGTTCCCGATCCGGTGGGCCGATCCGGATATTGAGGTGCAGGTCGACCTGCAGCGCATGGACGAGGCGAAGGATGAACTCCGCGGCCTCATGCGCCGGGTGCGCGGGCTTAGTCCGGAGAAAAAGGACGACTTCGAAATCAACAGCCAGCAGGTGGTGCGCGACCAGATCGATCCGATCAAGAAGGGCATTGCCCTGGCCGGGCTTTTCATCACCGGCCTGGCGCTCTTCGTGGGCGCCATCGGCATCATGAACATTACCTACGTGAGCGTGAAGGAACGCACGAAGGAGATCGGCACGCGCAAGGCGCTCGGCGCCCGGCGCCGCACCATCCTCCTGCAATTTCTCATCGAGGCCGTGAGCATCTGCCTGATCGGCGGCGTCGGCGGGCTGACGACGGCATGGGGCATGACGGCTGTCATCGGCGCGCTCTGGCCGTCGTTTCCACTGGTGTTCTCGGTCGGCCTGGTGCTCGTCGGGATGATCATCTCCGTATTCACGGGAGTTTTCAGCGGCTTCGCCCCCGCCTGGCAGGCGAGCAAACTGGACCCGGTCGTCGCCCTGCGCTATGAATGAAGTGATTTTCGATTTTGGAATTTCGATTTTCGATTACCGAAGCCACCCATGACTGAAACCGAACTCAAAGCACGAACCAAGGCGAGAGATCGAAAATCGAAAATCGAAAGTCGAAAATAACCATGTTATTGGTCGAAATCTTCCGCCTCGCGTTCTCTTCGCTGATGTCGAACAAGCTCCGCTCGAGCCTGACGATCCTCGGTATCGCGGTCGGCGTATTCTCGGTCATTGGCGTGATGACACTGATCAACGGCATGCGCGTCTCGATCGAGAACGGCCTGAATGTCCTCGGGGCAAACAGTTTTCAGATCAGCAAGTGGCCGGCGATCAGCTTCTCCTCCGCGGACTGGGCGCGCTACCGCAACCGCCGCGACATTACCTACACGATCGCCAGCCGCTTCAAGGAACAGATGGGCGACTCCGCCCGCATCAATCTTCGCATCGGTCGTGGCGGCCAGACCGTCATCAACCGCGACCGCCGCACCAATCCGAACGTCCAGCTGGCCGGCACCGACGAGAACTTCATCACCGCCTTCAATTACGATGTGGCCGTCGGCCGCAACCTGGGCCCGGACGACGTGGAATATGGCCGGCCCGTCTGCGTGCTGGGCGCCGATGTCGTCGAGAAACTTTTTGGCCACGAGGAGGCGCTTGGTCACCTTGTCCGGATCAACAGCCAGAATTACATGATCGTGGGCATACTCGCGGCGAAGGGTACGTCATTC
>DATJPQ010000258.1:0-10770 GCA_035506315.1 Opitutaceae bacterium | reverse complement strand
TGCCCTCGGCCGTGCCCCAACCCGGCTTCCAGTCCTCGTAATTGATCGACAACCCGTGCGGGCCGGTGTCGTAGGTCCGCAGGTCCATCGCCGGGCTGTCGGGCGACCACAGCCACACCGTCAACTCGCCCGCGGCCTGCGCCGCATGGGAGACCTCGAGCGCGGCGGGATGCTTCTGCCAAAAATCCTTCACCCCGACGGCGAGACCGCCCGACACGTCGCCCAGCACGGCGAGCCCGAGGGCGCGGCGGCCGTTGGTCACATGCAGCCACGAACTCTGCCTTTGCGTCCGCTTGGCGATCGCGAAGCCGTCGGGCCCGAGCTGGGTCAGCTTGTAATCGTTGTAGACCGCGACGCTCTCGATGGCGGAGCGTACGGCCGGCGGATAGTCGGCGAGATTCGGCATGCGTTTGCCCGCGAGATGATCGGCGTAGTTGTCGGTGATCAGCCGTCCGACCTGCAGGCGGTAGCCCGGCAGCAGCCGCACCGGCTGGCACCACACGCCTGTGCCATCGCCCGCAAATCGCACATGGCGGTTGTGGAGCTCCTCCCGGAACGGCACCGTGAAAACGAGCCCCAGGCCCTTGATGAAATCCTTCTGCCCGTCGCCATCGAAGATGAACGTATGCACCAGCCGGATTTCCGGCGACCCTGCGTAGAAATAGAACCGCACGGTGAACGGCAGCCACGCCCGTTCACCGGCCACCGCCTGATGCACGCCCTCGACTTTTACCACCGCGCGCACCGGACCCGACTGCTCGAGGGTGACGGACTTGATCCGGCTGACGAACTGCTCCTGCCGCAGCACGCCTTTGCTCTCCTCGGAGCGATCTTCGCGTAACGCGATCAACCGGGCATTTTCCGCCACCCGGCGGTCGCCGACGAACAGTGACTCGAGCAACGCCGAACCTTGTCGGACGAAGCGCGCCCGCACTGCGCCGGTGTCGATCTCGATGACGTCTGCGGTCGTCGTCGTCTTGATTGGTGTCGCCGGTGCGACGGTGGCTCCGATGGAGATTTGCAACGGCCCGGCGAGACCCGCCGGGGCGGCGATCGCGTGGCCGCTCCACTTGATCGAGCCATCCGGCCAGAACGCCAGCGGCCAGGTTTGCATCGCCACCGCCATGCCATCGGCGGCGCGCAACGCGAACGAATCGCTCCTCTGCACCGCGCCCCGGGGCCACGGTACGCCCCAGCTCACGCCTTCCGGCATGGCGGGCGCCGCCTGACCGAGCCATTGGAGTTGCACGGGCTGCGGAGCCGCGGACTCCGCGGCCCGCGAGCGCCCGGCCAACGTTACGGCGACCACCGCGACCAAGGCGACTGAACGAAGGATATTTCGATTCATGGTAAAAACTCCGTGTTTCGTAGGCCAGCGAGCTTGCCCGCATGGTATTTCAGAGCGCGAGCGAGCTCGCTGCCTACGGTGAATAGGACCCTCTTGAAGTTCATTGCGCCGTCGGTCCCGTCGCAATCAGGCGCACCGGCCCCAGCAAACCCGCGGGTACCGGCGCAATCTGGTCCAGATTCTGCGGCTGAAACCGGTCGCCGAACTGTTGCTTGACGCCGGCGTAGTTGTAGTTGGGGAGCGGGATGCCCGCCATAAAGTTCACGGCGAGATTGGCCACTTCGATCCGGATCTTGTTTTCGCCGGGCTGCAGCTGGCCGGTCACGTCGATCACGTAGGGCGGCGCCCAAACGGAGCCGATGCGACGGTCGTTGAGGTAAAGGACAGCGGCCTCGCGCACCGGAACGTCGAGGTCGGTGCGGTAACCCTGGCTGCGGCTGGCGGCGGCTGGCTGGGGCGCGCTCGCCGCACCGAAATCGAACGACAGCCTCAGGCCAGCCTGCAGCCACTCGGGCGCGACCGTGATGGTTTTCTCATAGGTCGCGACGCCGGAGAAATTGCGGGTCGCCGCGTTTTCGGTCCAGGAGACGAGTTGCTCCATGGCGACCGCCGGGGCATTCGGACCATACTTCACGGTCCACCCGGTGCCGAGGTCGAGCGGCGCGGGCACGGTCACCACGGCGGGAGCCGCGGGCGGCGGCGGGAGCGTACGCGAGGCGAAGACCACGAAGGTCGAGCCGTAAGGCGGCAGGTTCAGGCCGACGGTCGTCTCTTCCTTCGATTTTACCGCGATCGTGGCGGGCGAGATCGCGCCGTTCAGCGGATTCCAGATTTCCGGCCGGAGGCCACCCACGCGGAAGGTGGCCAGAACGCGTTTGGGCGTATTGCCGGTGTTGGCGACAAAATACAACTCACCGCCCTCGGTGTGACGGTGCACGGCGCCGATCTCCGGGGCCAGCGGCGCCAGCGCCACGTCGGGCTCGAGGCGTTTCGCCAACTCCGCGCCGAGTTGCGCCTCATCCGCGACGAAAATGCCGGGCGCATGGTCGCCCTGGAAAATCCGTTGGGCGATGGCCCGGACGGCCTGCGTGTCGCTGTCGGTCGCCCGATAGCCCGGCGCCCGGTCCGGCAGGCGGCGCGTGGCGACCACGATGCCGCCATTGTGCGCGAACTGCTGCAGCCGCTCCATCGTCGCCACCGGGATGCGTTCGACCCCCGGGAGCACAACGACGCGGTAGCGGACCTCGCCGAAAGCGAGCGCGTCGCCAGCCACCTTGCCGCGCATCGCGAGCAACTGGTCGTCGAAGAAATCGAGGTTGTAGCCGGCCTCGGTGATCGCGCGGACGAGCCCGCCGACCCGCCCCTGCAACGCAGCACTCATGCTGAAATTACGCCCGAGGCCCGCCCAGCCATCGCTGTTCGGCAGGTAAAGCGCAATGTCGTTGGCCGGCGTGCCCTGCCGCAGGAGGGAGCTCACGCGCTGCAGGTATTTCGCGATGTCGGGCATGACGATCCACCAGGGATTTTTTTCGTCGAACACGCCGGCGGCGTAAAAGCTCCAGCCGGGATAGCCGGCGCCCTCGGCGGTGTATGGCCAGCCGTGGCAGATGAGCTGATTGATGCCGGATAGAAAGTGCAGGTCCGCCTCGGCCTTCAGGTCCAGCGGAGTGGCGCGGAAAACCGGCGAGTGCAGCCAGGTGAAGGTCTCCGACGACACCACCGGACGGCCGAGCAGATGCGCCGCCGAGGCCGCCCACCGTGTCGCGGAAAACCCCTTCCAGCGGTAGCCCTCGCCCTCCGGCAGGTCGCAGTAGGCGTAGCTGGTCAGCGTCGCCGGCGGCGTGCCGTAGCCCTGGATGCGAAAGCGCGTGCCCTGGGCATGGGCCAGTTTCGTGAACGCCGTGTTGAAATACTCGTTGAAAAGCTCGGTGACCGTCTCGCCCCAGTCATGGCGGATATCGAGGGCCTTCGGCACGAAATCGTCGAACAAGGCCGGCAGCAACGGGCGCAGGTCGTAGCCGCGTCGTCGCTGGAATTCCGCCAGGAAATTCGGCGTCCAGTTCTCGCCGACCACCTCCAGGCTGTCGCAAAAAACCGCTTGGGGCGGGTTGGGCCCGCAGGCCTTGATTTCCGGCTCGGCGATCTCCCGGATGAACTTGCCGACCGCGGCCGGGCTGTAGTGATCGATCACACGACCGTCGGCGCCGAAGGCGGGCCGTTTCACCGCCATGATGCCGCCACGGCTGATATAGAGCTGCACTGGCGTGTCGGCGCTGGCGTCCGCCGGGAGTTGCACCGCGCCATCGACCACCGGCACCTCGCGGTAACCGGCCGCCGTCCGGTCGAACGCCGCCACGAGCTTCTGCCCTTCGCCCAGTTCCGGCAACGCTACGCGGCGCTGACCGGCGGGTACCGTCACGCTGCGGTTTTGCAACGCGGTCGCGCCTTCTTCCGCCGAGAACTGCGGACCGCCGTACGGCCAGCCGCTGCCCAGCGTCAGATCCATGCGCAGACCGAGCTCCTTCGCCTTGGCCGCCGTGAAGCCCAGGGCGTCGAGAAATTCCGGCGACATGAATTTCAGGTTCTTCAGTCCGGGCAGTTCGCCGTCCAGCGCGAGCGGATAAGTCGGTTGCACCTCGAAGCCGCCGATGCCGCCCTCCTGCATCGCGCGCATCTCCCGCTCGAGCTCGGGCCGGGTCACCGCCGGCCCAAACCACCACCAGCGCACCATGATTCGCGCGTCGGCCGGCGGCTGATCAAAAATCTGTTGGAGCGGTTCGATGTCTTGGGCCCAAAGCGCGGCGATGGTCAACAGCAACGCTCCTGACACCCGGAGGAGGAATTTTACGAAGTTGGTCATGCTTCTGGTCGCGTTGGAGGGGCTAGACGGTGCTGGGGCGGGAGGTGGTTCATCTTTTGTCGGCGCCCTGCCCCACTCCAGAAAATTTGGCGGAATTAAGCTGTTCCCGAGGTTTCGTCTGCTCCATGCTGCCGCCAGCAACCCCTATTTAACATGATCAAACCTGGTGGCGCATACTCCTCCCCCATGCCCGTTCGCCAAGCCCAACCGGTGATGAGCGAATGTCGCGAAACCTATGCCGCCGACGCCCAGATCGCCGCGGAAGGTTCCGCGGGCATCGGCTGGTATGTGCTCCTCAGCGGCCGGGTGGCCGTGTTCAAAAGCAAATTAAAGGTCGCCGAGTTCGGCCAGCGCGGCACGGTTTTTGGTGAGATCAGCAGCATCCTGAAAAGGCCGCGGACCGCCACCCTGGTGGCCCTCGAACCGACCGAGGTCATCCATATCAATGCGGAGCTGGACGAACTCATCGCGAAGCATCCCGACGTGGCCCGGAAAATCATCGTCAACCTCGCGGAGCGCCTCGCCAAGACCACCGGCGATCTCTGGACGGCCGTCGAAAAAGAGGCTGTGTGACGGGTCGGTATCGTCCGACCGATGGTTGGGCGTGCCATCATGCCGGTACGATCCGTGATCTTTGGCGGGCCGGATTGAGGTGCTGCTGCGTTCAAGCTGTATCCCATTTGTGGGATGTCGATGTTTCGATTCTGCGACGTCAAGATGTCTTCATGAAAAATCGAGTATCATGTTAAATATTGTAGAATAGGCACTTATGTAATAAGTGTTGCGTTGGCAAAGCGCTTGCTGGCAACGCCTCGCAGTGTGGCCCCGCCTGCGCGAGGGCCTCGGGTTTTGATGGTCCCGCCATCGCCAGCTTTTCGTCCGAAAAATTATATGCGTTCACCCAAAATGAAAACTCTCCATACCGTTGCCGCCTGCCTTCTGCTTCTGGCCGCCATCCGGAGCACGTCCCGGTCGTCAGAAGCCGTGGCCTCCGTGCGCAGTCCCATGACCTTCGTGGTCATGATCGCTTCTCCCCAGGAGGAGAAATCAGCCGCGGTTTTGGTGAAAAGCATCCGCGCCTTTGGCGGCGACTATAGTTCGGCCCCCGTGGTTCTGGTGCTCGCCGATCCGACGGCGGCGGATGGACGGTCGCTGGCGGCCAGCGTGCAGGAGACCGTCGTGCTGAAAATGAACGAGAAGTTCAGAACCTTTCCTTTTTCGGACAAGGTCTACGCCTGTGCGCAGGTTGAAGCGCTCGTTGCCGACAAGACCGACTGGCTCGTCTGGCTGAATCCCGACTGCCTGGTGGTGGCCCCTCCGGGAGCGATTGCAGCCGACCGGCAAGCCTGGGCTGCGCTCCGGCCCGTTCATGTCCAGAACATCGGAAACACCCGGAACGTCGGGTCTCCCGTCGATGCGCCCATCCCGGAATATTGGGAGAGAATCTACCGGGCCGCTGGTCTGGATCCGGCGCAAACATGGACCGTCGAATCGCTGGTGGATCAGCAGAAAATGCGGGGTTATTTCAACTCCGGGTGCATGGCCTTCGTGCCGGCGAAAGGAATTCTGCGCGCATGGAGAGACGTATACGAAAGCCTGCTCAGCGATCCCGCCAGCTTCGCTTTCTATACCTCGAACAGTCCTTACTCGATCTTCTGTCACCAAGCCGTGCTGAGCGCGGTCGTAATGGCGAAGGCGGGCAAATCGCGGGTCAACAATCTGGCCCCCGCTTACGGTTATCCCCTGGGTCTGCAGGATTTCCCCGGATTCACGAACCGCATCGGCGCTCTCTCCGACCTGGTGATTGTGATCAGCGGAACCCAGGACAATTTCCGCAAAATTCGGGTCGTGGAGCCGCTCAGGAGCTGGATCGATGCAAACGTCAAATAACCCCGCCACTCTTCTGCCTTCTCCATGAATGTCTCATCCATCAATCGATCTATCGTAACCGCGCTTGCCGTCGGGGTGTTTCTCCTTGTGAGTGGTTCCGCCGCGGCGAAATCGCCAGCGATCGAGCCGGACCTCTCCGGCGTCCCCGCCGGTCGGGGGTGGAAGCTCATCAACCGCACCGCCACCCGCATCGACAAGGACGGCACAACGGCAGTCCGCCTCAGCGAAGGCGCCAACGATTACGACGGTTTTGCGGTGCTCGAGAATTTCATGTTTGCCGACGGCGTCATCGAATTTGACGCCCGCGGCAAGAACGAGCCCCAGCGGAGCTTCCTCGGCATCGCCTTTCACGGGGACACCGACCGCATTTACGACGCGATCTGCTTCCGACCCTTTAATTTCAAGAGCGCCGACGCCGTCCGCCGTTCGCATTCGATTCAGTACCTCTCTCATCCGACATACACCTGGTCCAAGCTCCGCACCGAGCACCCCGGCCAATACGAAAAGCCCGTCGATCCCGCCCCCATGCCCGATGACTGGTTCCGCGTGCGCATCGTCGTGGCCACGCCGCTGGTCTCCGTTTTTGTCAACAACGCCGCAGAACCGAGTCTCGTTGTTACCCAGTTGAACGACCGGAAACAAGGATGGCTCGCCCTCTGGGTCAGCGTTGGCAGCGGTGACTTCGCGAACCTGAGAATCACTCCTGCCTCATGAGCCCGAAGTCTTTCTCGGTGAACTCTGGTTTGTGCTCAGTGGCCTCTGTGCCGCGATCGGTCGGCGGAATTGAGTTTGATAGGTGCCCCCCGGCAAACGAACTCCGCCGTGCAGACGGGGCTGACGGCGGAGTCATATGTTCGGGACGTGCCCGAGACCGCGGGTATAGGCGGTTATCTTCGTCGGTTGTCCGGCGGAGCGGACTTGGACTGTGAAGAACTCTTTTTGACGATCCGTAGAACGACACATCCGGCTCCAAAGTTAAACGGATTTCACTCTCTACGTGTTTCTGCGCAGTGCCGTCCTACAACTCAGCCGGCGGTCAGGGTGAGGTCGTCCCGCTTGACCTGTTTTACCGGCCAGCGCGTGACTGTGAGACCCTTGGCGGAACGGTTGCTCACGGAGACATGGGCGAGATCGAAATCGAAGTCGCGCACCCGGGCGCGGCTGCGGCCGTCGAGTGAGATGTGCAGCGTCGGCGCGAACGATTTCTCGTCGGGATTCACCTCGAAGTACACCACGCGCGAGCCTTCGCTCGGCACGAGCGGGTAGAGCTTGTCGCGGGTCACGCCACCCACCTGGAATTTCTTCGCGAAGGCCTTCCCGCTGGCCTTGTCCTGATAGACCATCGTGTAGAACGCCTTGTCGCCGTCCTTCGGAAACACCGCGCAATGGATGATCTCGCGGCCCATGAAGATCTTTTCGCCCACGCGTGCCACCTTCATCGTGCCGTCGGCCATGAAGCAGATGACGTCGTCGAGGATGGTGCACTCTTGCACGAATTCGTGCTGGCGCCAGTTGAGGCCGATAAAGCCCTCCTCCCGGTTGACGTAGAGCCGCTGGTTGGCCGAGACCACCTCGGCCGCGCTGATCTGCTCGATCTCGTCGTATTGCGTACGGCGCTTGAGACCCTTGCCGTATTTCTCGGCGAGCGTCTCGAACCACTTGATCGCATACTCGGTGAGGTGCCGGAGGTCGTGCTTCACCGCCTTCATGTCCTCCTCGATTTTCGCGATCTGCTCGTCGGCCTGGAAACGGTTGTAGGCGGAGATGCGTTTGATGCGGATCTCGGTGAGCCGCACCAGATCGTCGTCCGTCACCGCGCGGCGGAGCTGCCGGACGAACGGTTTCAACCCCTCGCGAATTTCCGCGAGCACGCTCTCCCAGGTCTTCGATTTCTCGATGCGGCGGTAGATGCGCTCCTCGATGAAAATGCGCTCCAGCGAATCCCAATGCCATTGCTGCTCGAGCTCCTCGAGTTTGATTTCCAGTTCGCGTTTGAGCAACTGCACCGTTTTCTCAACCGAGCGCTTCAGGATCTCCGACACGCCGAGGAAAACCGGCTTCTCGTCGTCGATCACGCAGGCGCAGGGCGAGATCGACACCTGGCAGCCGGTGAAAACGTAGAGCTGCTGGATGACCTGGTCCGGCTCGCTGCCCTGCGGCAGGTGAACGAGGATCTCGACGTTCTCGGCGGTGTTGTCGTCGATGTGCTTGACCTTGACCTTGCCCTTCGCGTTGGCGGCGAGGATCGACTCGATGATCGACGTGGTGTCGGTGCCGAACGGGATCTCCGTGATCGCGAGGAGGTACTTCGACCGCGCCTCGATCTTGGCGCGGACCTTCACCTTCCCGCCGCGCCCGCCGTCGTTGTATTCCGAGAAATCGGCGATGCCTCCGGTCGGAAAATCGGGCACAATGCGGAAGCGTTTTCCCTGGAGGTGATTCACCGCCGCGCGGCAGAGATCGTTGAAATTGTGCGGCAGGATTTTCGTCGTGAGTCCGACCGCGATGCCCTCGGCGCCGTCGAGCAACACGAGCGGGAACTTGGCCGGCAGGGTGACGGGCTCCCTCGCGCGGCCGTCGTAGCTGAGCTGCCAGGTGGTGGTCTTCGGGTTGAAGGCGACCTCGCGGGCGAACGCCGTCAGCCGCGCCTCGATGTAGCGCGGGGCGGCGGCGCCATCGCCGGTGAGCGGATTGCCGAAATTGCCCTGCGGCTCGATGAGCATGCGGCGCTGTCCCATGCCGATGAGCGCCGCGCCGATGGAGGCATCGCCGTGCGGGTGGAAACGCATGGTGGCGCCGACGACGTTGGCGACCTTGTGGAAACGCCCATCGTCCATTTCCCACAGCGTATGCAGAATGCGGCGCTGCACGGGCTTCAGCCCATCGTCGATGTGCGGCACCGCGCGGTCGAGGATGACGTAGCTGGCGTAGTCGAGGAACCAGTCGCGGTAGTGCTGCGCCAGGGGCGCGGCGGCGTCCGCCGCCGCCTGTTCCGGGTTTCGAGTTTTGTGTTTCGAGTTGCCAGAGGTTGACGGTGTAGCCAAAGGCGCGACCGCTTTGCCTTCTGGTTTTTGCCCTCCGTCCTCTGTCGTCTGCCGTCTGCCCTCCGCCTTCGGTCCTCCGCCATCCGTCTTCTGCCGTCCGGCCGCCGGCACGGGCGTTTCCGCGCCGTCGCCCAGCGGCAGCTCAGGTTGATCGTTGGAGGTTCTTTTGCGTTTGGCCATGTGGGAAAGTTATTCGCTCTTCGCCGCCGGAGCCGGATTGCGCAATGCGCCCAGCGCGGCGGCGAGATCGGGGTCCACGCCAGCGCGCAGATCGGCGAGTTTCAAGGAAACAACCACCTCGGGTTTCACCCCCACGCCTTCGAGACGCCGGCCGTCGAGCCCTTGATAATCGAAAACGCCCAGTTGCAGCTTGCCCCCACCCGGCAGACGGTAAAACCGGCTGCCGATCACCGCACCCGCGGTCGGGCGGCCCACCAGCACTGCGCGATGGTGGAATTGCAGGGCGTGGGCGAAGATCTCCGCGCTGCTCGCCGTCCCCTGCCCCACCAGCAACACCACCCGCCCCGCATAACGGGCCGAGCCCCATTGCCAGGAGTCTTCCTCGTGCTCCCAGCCGCTGCGCCCGATGAACCGCCCCCAATCCACGCTGTGCGGGAAAAACTCGCCGATCGTGATGCCCAGCGACAGTGAGCCGCCGCCGGGATTCTGCCGTACATCCAGGATCACCGCGGGCGCCGTCCGGTGCGCCTTCAACTGGTCGCTCAACCAGCGGCGCGATTCGATGTCGAATTTGTCGAACCGCAGATACCATACGCCGCCCTCCAGTTCCCGCGCCTCCCGCGTCTCGGCCGGAGGCAGCAACCGCGCCGTCATCTTGAGCAAATGCGTCCGGTCCTGCCGGTCCAGAAATTCATCGGTCACGATCTCGCCCTCCTGCAACTTGAAATTGGCGTTCACTCCGAGCGGCTGGCCGTTGCGGGTGACGAAAAGCCAGCCCGGTTGCACGCCCGCCGCCGCCGCCGGACCGCCCGGCTGCACGGCCATCACGACCCAGCAATTTTCCTGGCGGGCGAGCGAAAAGCCCAGGCGGGCGCGCGGCCGCTCCGGGTCCTCCGCCGACTGTCCCGGCAGGCTCGCCCAATTGTGCGATTCCTTCAGCCCGGCCAGCATGGTGTTGATCACCCCGTAGAGCTGCTCGTCGTTCGCCGCCGCCAGGGCCTTCGGTCCGTAGGTCACCGCGGCGGCCGGCCAGTCCACACCCCGGAATTTCGGGTCGTGGAACTTGCGGTTGACCAGGTCCCACGCCCGTTCGAACACCCGCAGGTTGGCGGCTTCGCGGGGAGAAAGCGCAGCGGCGCGCGCCGCGATCTCCGGCGCCTCCGGCACGGGCCCGGTGGCACAACCCGCCAGCAGCAAGACCCCCAGGAGCAGCAAATTGATATGGCGCGTACCGGCTCGGCGCACGATTCAAACCTCCACCAGGTCTTTTTCCACGCGGAGGTTGTCGATGATGAAGTCCTGCCGCTCGGGGGAGTTCTTGCCCATGTAAAAGGCGAGGAGCTGCTCGCTGTTGTGCAGGAAGTCGAGCGTCACCTTTTCCAGGCGGATGTTTTCCCCGATGAAGTCCTTGAACTCGCCGGCGCTGATCTCGCCGAGGCCCTTGAACC
>DATJPQ010000257.1:0-18255 GCA_035506315.1 Opitutaceae bacterium | reverse complement strand
CGCCTCGACTCCCGCCTTTACCTTGGCTCCCTCGATCAGGGCGGCCAGCTCAGCGCGCAAGGCCAGAACTTCCGCTTCAACTCCTTCCTGATCGACGGCGTGCAGGCCAACGATCCCTTCGGCCTCAACAGCAACGGATTCTCCTCGCTGCGCAGCCCGATTCCGCTCGGTACGCTGGCGGCGCTCACGGACGACCTGAGCCCTTATGACGTGACTCGCACCGGCTTCACGGGCGCGCTGATCAACGCCGTCACGAAGAGCGGCACCAACGAGTATCATGGTTCAGTTTACACCTATTACACGGGCAAGAGTTTCCGCGGCCCCAACCCGGGCACGGGCCCGTTGGATCCGAACCGCGGCGTGCATGACGCCCTGCAGGAGCACACCAATGGCTTCAATTTCGGCGGCCCGATCTTCAAGGACAAGCTGTTCTTCTTTGTCGCCTACGAAGACTATCGGAAGACCCTCGCGGCCCCCGGGCAGAGTTTCATTCCCGACGCCACCGTCATCGCCCAGGTGGCCTCCGCCGCTGCGGCCTACGGTTATAATCCGGGTGTGATTGCCGCCAACAGCAGCGTCTCCACCCAGAAGACCTATCTGGCGAAGATCGACTGGAATATCACGACCGATCAACGCGCCACCTTCACGTTTCGCCGGACCGACAGCGCCACCCCCACGTTTGCCGATTTCAACGGATCGACCTACACCTCGTTCAGCAATCATTGGTACCAAAGCAGGCGCATCACCGACAACTACAACGTCCAGCTGAACAGCCAATGGACGCCGGATCTCCGGACGGATGCCAGCGTGGCTTACATCAAGTACAACGGCACGGCCGCGCCCAATGGCACGCCATTCCCCGAAATCTATGTCAACGGTGTGACCGGCGTGAAATCGGATGGTACCGTGGTCACCAACGGACAGATCGATCTGGGCACGAACTATTCGTACCAGTTGAACAATCTTTTCACCAAGGATTTAAATGGCCATCTCTACGGCGAGTATTCTTGGGGCAACCACACGTTCAAATTTGGCGGCGATTCCGACAAGACACAGTACGATGATCGTTTCCTGCAGTATTACTATGGACGGTTTGCCTACGCGAGTCCCGCGGCCTTTGCCGCCGGCACCGCGAATTACCTGCGTTATCAGTCGGCCAGCCCGGGTTTCACGATCCCGCAGGGCTTTGCCGAGTATTCCCTGACCGATTTTGGCCTGCTCGCGCAGGATACGTGGAAGCCGAATGCGAACCTCACCGTGAACGGTGGCCTGCGCTTCGATTATCCGTGGATTCCCAACAAGCCGCCGTTCAATGGCTCCTTCTACAATGCTTTTGGTTATAGCAACAACATCACGGCCAGCGGAAACTACACCCTGGCCCCCCGGGTCGGTTTCAGCTACAACCTGCCCCTGAAACGCAAGACGCAGATCCGTGGCGGTCTGGGCCTGTTCCAAGGCACGAATCCGGCCGTCTGGGTGGCCAACGCGTTCCAAACTGCCGGCGCGGCGAATGCCGTGCAACTCGGCAGCAGCACCACCAGTGCAACCAATCCCACGGTGATCACCGTCGCCCCCGGCACTCTCAATGCCGGTTATGTGCAGACGCTGGCGCCTCCGGGTGTGCCGACACCGCTCATCGATACGATCGATCCGCATTACCGCACGCCCTCGTCGTGGAAGGGCAATCTCGCCGTCGATCACACGCTGCCGTGGTACGATCTGATCGCCACCGTTGAAGTCAACATGCTCAAGGTGGAGCGGGCGATTTACCTGCAGTCCATGAACATCAATCCGATCGGCACCCTGCCGGACGGACGCATTCGCTACAGTGGCAGCCTCCATTCGAACTTCAGCACGGTGATCAACATGTCGAACACGAACCAGGGCGGTTCGCAGGCGTACACGCTCGCCCTCCGCCGGCCGATGAAGAACAACTGGGAGTTTTCGGCGGCCTATACTCACACCCACGCGACTGAAGTGCAGCCGTTGACCTCCTCCGTGGCGACGTCGAGCTACAACTACCGGTCGACCTTTAATCCCAACGAAAACGTGGCCCATACCTCCAGTTATGTCGTGCCCGACTCGTGGATCTTTACCGCCACCCGCAAGTTCAACTTCTTCAAACGGGGCGATGCATCGACCCGGATCGCGGCGATCTTCCGGGCGCAGACCGGCCACGCCTACAGCTGGGTCTTCAGTGGCGATGCCAACGGCGACGGCGTTTCCGGCAATGACTCCTTCTACGTGCCGAATGGTCCCACCGATCCCAAGGTCACCTGGGCCGATGGAACCCAGATGGCGAATTTCTTCAATTTCGTGAAAAACACGGATCTGCGTACGTACATGGGCCAGGTGGTCCCGGCCAACAGCTCATTCAATCCGTGGCAGAAGACCCTCGACATTCACGTCGAGCAGGAAATCCCGATCTATCGCAAGGTAAAGCTGTCGGTGTTCTTCGACTGCCTGAACTTTGCCAACCTCTTCAACAAGAGCTGGGGCATAATCAATGGCCTGGATTTTGGCAACAGCTACAACGGCTACAACCGGTCCGTGGCGTCTGCGACCTTCAACGCCACGACCAACACGTATGCCTATACGTTCACGTCGAGCACACTCGGCAATCAGATCACGTTCACCGATCTTGCGCGCTGGCAGCTGCAGATCGGCGCGAAGATCGATTTCTAAGCGCAAGGAAATTCACTTGGTTCTGCATGTAAACGGCCGCGCCTCTCCGGCGCGGCCGTTTTTTTACCCGGGGAAGGCAGCTCGCCTCCGGGCCGTGCGCAGGCAAATGCGGTCGTTCAGTTTTTGACCAGGACGCACCATGTGCTCGTGCTGATCGGTTGCAGGGGCGGCCAGGGCCGGAGGTACTGGAAGACGATGTTTTCTCCACCGTTGGTCTTCATCGCCAGGAAGGTGAATACCTGCGTGCCGCCTGAACCCGGACTGATCGGTTGATCCGGAACATAGGCAGTATCCATCAGCGCGAAAGATGCCCCCATTTGCGCGAGCACCCACGAATAGCCGGTCGCACGATTGCCCTTGAGTTTGATTTCAAAAGTGTGCCCGACAGTGACCGTGAAGTCGGGATTGCCCGGCGGCTTGTCCCCTTGCGCGTTGGCTTTCGCCGCCTCCGCTTCCGGTGCGACGTGGCTGCTGACCGTCACGGGGAAGACCTTCTTCGACACCACACCGACGGCAACATAGATCCTGCGCCCCATGCAGAAAATGTATTCGGGCTCATTCACCCCCGGATACAGCGGGTGCCGCAGTGTGACATTGAAGTAGGATCCGGTGAACCCCGCGGCCTTCAACAAGCGATCGGCGTCCGTCAGATCCATCTTGATGGGCCAGGGGATGACGACATCCTCGAGCCAGGGAGAGGGAATGTCCTGGATGGGACCGAATTCGCCCCAACCGGTCGAAGCGATGGTGGCGGTGTGATTGTTGGGGAGGCTGAAAACGACCGTCAGTTGGTCGATATTGAGAGGATCGGTGGTCGGTCCTTTGCTGGCCACGCCATCGACTTCGTATAACTGGGCGCCGGGATATTTTTCGGTTACCAAACGGACGGCGATATTTACTCGGCCTAGATAGCTTAGAATACTCATGTTTTTGTTGGGTTGAACGTTTATGCTGGATGGGAGACGTGGCGGTTGTCTCCGTGACTCGTGATTCGCGAGCGAGTAATACCCAAGCGCTTGCACGACAAGCAGTCAACGACCCAAAGCCGGGAAAATTTCCCGGTTGGAGCAGGGAAGATTTCCCGCGTTTGGGTTCATTCCTGCACCCTGGCGAACAGCTGCTGTGCACGGAATTTTGCACGGTGGATGAGTTCGATCGCTCTGGTGTGCACCGACCCGGCACAACGGCACACTTGGGCTGGTGAGGAAGGTTATCGCGCCATTGCTCCAGGCCGCTTCCTCCTCCACGATGTCTGCCCATGGATTTTTCGCATCGCACCATCCGCTGGGGCGTGCTCGGGTACGCCCGCATCGCCCGCGAAAGCGTCATCCCCGCCATCCTCCGCTCCGGCAACTCGGAGTTCTACGCGCTCGCCTCCCACGACGAGGCCAAGCTCGCCGAGAGTCGCACGCGATTCCCCGGCGGCCACCGCGTCTATTCGAGTTACGAGGCATTGCTCGGCGATACCGCGGTCGACGCCGTCTACCTCCCGCTGCCTAATTCACTCCACCGCGAGTGGACGATCCGCGCTGCCGAACTCGGCAAACATGTCCTGTGCGAGAAACCCATCGCGCTCAATGCCGCGGAGTGCCGCGAGATGATGGCGGCCTGCGCCGCACACCGCGTCACGCTCATGGAGGCGTTCATGTACCGCTACACCGACCGCACCCGCCAGGTGCTCGACGTCGTGCGCAGCGGAGTGCTCGGCGAAATCAAATTCATCGGGTCGAGCTTTCGCTTCCTGCTCACCAATCCGGCGTCGATCAAGCTCAAGCCCGAACTCGGCGGGGGCGCGCTCTACGATGTCGGCTGCTATCCGGTCAACTTTGCCGGGCTGGTGGCCGATGCGGCCGCCGGCGCTCCGGCCGGGACGGTGCGACCCGAATCCGTCGCCGTCGAATGCGTGCGCGCCGATGGCATCGACCAGCTGTTTTCCGCGCTATTGAAATATCCCTCCGGCCTCGTCGCCGCGCTGCATTGCGGATTCAACGCCCACAAGCGGATCTATTCCGAGATCGTCGGCACACAGGGGGTGCTCGAGATTCCCGACACATTTTTCGACAACGCCGGCGTGTTGACCCTAACCACTGGCGACACGCGCCGGGAGATTCCCGTGGCGCTGAGCGACCGCTACCGGCTCGAAGTGGAGGATTTCGCCGATGCCATCCTCCAGCGGCGTCCGCCGCAGTTCGGCCTGGCGGAGACGTTGCGCAACACGGAAACGCTCGACCGCCTGCTGGCCGCCAGCCGCTAAACTCAGGCGAGGCGGCTGGAAATGTAGGGCGGGGCCGCCGGACCCCGCCGCAATTCCTGAGCGGCGGGAATCGGTGTTGCCGCCCTACACCGGAATCCTTGGCCGGCATCGAAGGTTTCGGGCCCTGCCGGTGGACATTCGGAGGTTTGCCGGTTCATTCGACGCTGAACGAATCACCCCATCCCGGGCGTGGATCGATGGTCTGATCACGGCCATTGAGGAAAAACTATTATGACAAAGAAGCGAGACGCCCATTTTCCGGAATGTCAGACAACCGAGCGCGTGTCGCCGCCGTCCGACGGCAAGCCGCGCTTTGGCGAGAGCCGCGGCTTTCAGGCCGAATTACGCCGGCGGGTGGAGGAATTTTTGGACCGCACCGGCCGGAAAATGCACGATTGCCCGCAGCTCTACGTGAAAGCCGCCATCGTGTTCGCGGTGTTCGCGGCATGCTACGTGTTCCTGGTGTTTGTCGCCCGGGCGTGGTGGCAGGCCCTGCCGCTGGCCATCCTGCTCGGTCTCGCCACCGGCGCCATCGGCTTCAACATCCAGCACGACGGCAGCCATCAGGCGTTTTCCGGGCACCCGTGGGTGAACAAACTCATGGCGATGTCGCTGGATTTGATCGGGGGCAGTTCTTACCTCTGGTATTGGAAGCACGTCGCGTCCCACCACACCTATGTCAACATCACCGGCCACGACGCCGACGTCGACCTCGGTGTGCTCGGCCGGCTGACGCCGCATCAGAAGCGCTACGCGTTTCATCGCTGGCAGCACCTGTACCTGTGGCCTGCCTATGGTTTCATGGCGATCCGCTGGCAGCTGTATGGAGACTTCCGCGACATTGTCGCCGGTCGGATCGGCGAATGCCGGATTCCGCGTCCGACGGGGCGGAAGCTGATCATCTTCCTGGCCGGCAAGGCGGCCTTCCTCGCCCTGGCCTTCGGGGTTCCCCTCCTGATGCATCCCTGGTGGGTCGTATTGGCGTTTTACGGGGTGACGGCGGTCGTGGTGGGCATCGTTTTGAGCGTCGTGTTTCAACTGGCACACTGCGTCGAGGAGGCGGAATTCCCCATGCCCCGCCCGGACACCGGACGGATGGAAAACGATTGGTGCATCCACCAGGTGGAGACCACGGTGGATTTCGCGCGGCGCAGCCGGGTGGCGGCGTGGTTGCTCGGCGGTTTGAACTATCAGGTGGAGCATCATCTGTTCCCCCGCATCTGCCACGTGAATTACCCCGCAATTTCGCAGGTGGTCGAAGCCACCTGCCGGGATTTCGGCGTAAAGTATCTCGAGCACAAATCGCTCTGGTCCGGCCTCGCCTCGCATTATCGCTGGCTGCGCCGCATGGGCCTGCGGGATTCATCCGGCTGAGCCCCGTCGACCGCCGGAAACAGCCACCCAAGCGGGCGGATGATTGTAGGAGCCTGCGGGCTGGCGATTTTTCTCTTGGCGCATGAGCACGAAGGCGTCGGCGACGTGGAGCACGTACGTTGCTTCGCCCTGCGCTCGATTCATCTGGTCGTGCTTTTTTCCGTGAAGTTTGAACTTTGGTGCATCCGCGACACGAGCAACGCACTGGCGAGAACGGTCACTGCGGCCATGCCGTACAAGCCGCCCAGGTCCAACCATTGCAGGGCCGGGGCCAGTGCCCACGCCCCGGCGCCGATGCCGAAATCGAAGCCGAGATAAAAGATTCCCGTGGCGCGGCCGGTTTGACCGCCCGGGGCCAGCTCGACGTGGCGGGCGATCAAGGCGGGATGCAGAATGCCCGCCGCCGCCGCTGTGAGTGCGGCGGCAGCCAGCATCTCCGCCGTCGAGCGGGCCGCCGCGAGCCAGACGAGGCCGAGCGTTAATCCGAAGACGGCAAGCAGCATGATCGAATCGCGCCGCGGGCGATCGATGAGTCTTCCGGTCAGAATTCGCGTCAGGACGATGCTGACGCCGTATACGCCATAGGCCAGCCCGGGCGAACCGAGATGCCGCCGCTCGGCCAGCAAGGGCAGAAATTGCAGAAATGCGCCGTAACCGACCCCGAAGAAAACGGCAATCGTCATGGGCACGCGCAACTCCGGGGGAATCCGCCAGAGATTGCGCCATTCGATCGCCTGCGTTGGCCTGGGTTCGACGGAGCGGGACAATGCCGCCCAAGCATAAACGCCCGTGGCGAGGGCGAGGATTCCCGATAGCCAGAAGGCGCCGGCCAGGGTCAAGGACTTCAGGACGGCATCGATCGCCACCGGTACCAGGGCCATCGCCAGGTTGATCGAGATGCCATAGAACGCCAGGGCGGACCCACGCCGTTGCGAGGTGGCGAGGTTGGCGATCAGGGCCGTCGCGGCTGTGGTGAAGGCAGTGTAGCCGGCGGCTTGCAGCAGGCGGCATCCAAACAGGAGTGCCGGTTGGATTGTCAGCGCGGTTCCGGCCGCTCCAACCGCCAGCGCTCCCGCTCCGAACATGACGATCGGCCGGCAACCCCACCGGTCGGCCAGGGCACCGGCCAGCGGTCGACCGATCAGTGCGGCCACCCCAAAGGCCCCGAGGATCGCGCCGATTTCCCAGTCGGGCAGACCAATCTGTCCGAGATACAGCGGCAGCGGCACCAGCAAGGTATAGAAAGCCGCGAAATAGAGCAGCGCCGTGGCCCAGACTGACCAGAAACCTTTGGGCATAATTGCCTCTCAGACGTGCAGGAGGGCGGCACCGGCGGCGAGCGCGGTCCGCCACTCCGGCTTCGCTTGCGCTTCCTTTGCGCTCAGCGGCGGCGGCGGGGTCGGGGATTTCGGCTGCAGCGAAAGGCACCACCACCCGACATCGTGCCAGGCGCCCAGCTTGTAGCCGACCTCGCGATATACCCCGAGGGCGCGAAACCCGATGGCCTCGTGCAAACCGACACTGCCGGGATTGGGCAACGCGATGCCCGCATAGGCATTGTAGTAATTTTGGACCGCGAGGATGGGCAGAAGCGACCGGTACAGCGCCCGCCCGATCCCGTGACGGTGCATCTCCGCGTGAATGTAAACGGACGTGTCCACGGACCATTGGTATGCGGCCCGGGCACGGTGCTTGCCCGCGTAGGCGTAGCCGAGCACCCGGCCGCCGCCCGCGCAGACGAGCCAGGGAAACTGCGGCAGCGTCTCCGCGATGCGCCGGCGCATCTCTGCCACTGTCGGTGGCTCCAGTTCGAACGAAATCGCCGTCTGGCGGACCACGGGCGCGTAGATGGCCTGAATCTGTTCGGCATCGTTTTCAGTGGCGGGGCGGATGATGGCGGTCATGGGGTTCCGTTGATGCAACGGCAGTAACCAGCCAGCAGCACCTGTGCCAGAAAACAAGCGCGGGTGCGGGCCTTGGGGCCGCGCGATGCGCATCGCTAGTTCACGGCCAGCAATTCGTTGACCTGGCGCATGACCGCGAAGGCGTCCGCGACGTAGAGCACGTCGGCTTTTCCCTGCGCCCAGCTGCAACCGGGATTGAGGTTGATTGCGCGCCGTTCGTTGATGAAGCGCCAGCCAACCGTGTGCGGCTCCTCGCCGTGGCAGCACGTCGCCAGACCCTTCGGATGGCGCGGGGTCGAGCCGGTCTGGCCGACCTGGTTGAGGTGGGTCATGAATTTCAGCACCGCCTGGCCTTCGCCGCTCAGATCGACGAGCGACTTGGTGCTGCCAAGCGACGCTTTCGTTTTGCCGAGGAAATCGAGGATGAGTTTTTCCGCTTCGTCGGCATGGGCCTGGCCGTCGGCCTGCTTCTTCGTCCAGCCGGCGCCGGCGACAAAGAGGAGTTTCGCATCGGGGCGGATCGTCTGCTGGTCGGCCGGTGGCGCCTGCACGCCGGTGACGGTGGTGCGCTGGTTCGCCTCGGTCAGGGCGACCGAGACGGCATCGACCGTGGCGGTGCCGGCTGCGCCGGCCCACGCGTCGGCGCAGCCGGATTCAAGGAGCATGAACCACGGTCGGCGCGTGCGCTGCACCACGGCTTCCATGCGCTGACGGTAGTACCAACGCGTGAGGTTCAGCTTGCCGTCGGCCGCGGAAATGCCGGTGGCGTGCGCGTCGATGCGGCCGCCGAGGCGTTGCGCGGCGCCCGCCAGCACGCGATTCCAGCGCGAAGTGGCGGGCGCGACGATGATGGTGGCGGCCGCGGCCTTGGCGAGCGCTTCGACGGCAACGATGTCGGTCGAGTAGCGCGACGGCGCGAAATCGGCGCCGGCGACACCGAGGATTTTGGCCGCGCCGCAGCTCGCGATCTGGTTGGCAGCGGGTTGCACATCGCCGCCAACGAGGCCGGCAATCAAGGGCGAGCCGGCAAGTCCGGCCGCGAGCGACCTGGCGGCCGTGAGCGCCTCGAGCGCGGCTTTGCCGAGCGAGCCGTCAGCTTCGGTATGGGCGAGAAAGAGGATGGTTTCCATGGAGGATCTTCAGATTAGTCTTACGCAAAGTCGCAAAGCCGCGAAGGGAAGGTTCTGCTTGGCGATCTTGGCGCCTTTGCGTGCAAATGTTTGATTCAGGTTTCCTTGATCCACTCGACGATTTCCTGGGCGATGGCGTCGGGGGTCAGGTCTTTGACGATCTTGGTTTCGCGGCGCTGTTTGGGAAGCGAGACGCTTGCGAAGGCGACGCCGTCGTTGGTGACTTTTGCCGGTTTGGCGCGCTGGAGCGCGGGCATCACGGTGCGCATGTTGAGCATGCCGACCTGCGGATTGTTCGGCGGCTCGGGCAAGTTGCCGGTGGCCCAGCCGAGGAGCGCGGGAAGCGCCGCGCAGGTGGAAACCTGGTGTTTGCCGCCCTCGATGCGTTCGAGGATTCGGAATGTCCCATTGGGCTGCACGGTGAGCTGGTCGACGCCCTGGAACTGGTTGACGATGCCGAGACGCTCACCGACCATCTGCATGGTGGTGCCGGCGCCGCGCGAGGCGGATTCCCAGCCGCCGAAGACCAGCAGGCGCGTTTTGTCGAGGCCGGCGATGCCCTGGATCGCCTCGGCGAGTGCGGCGGCGATCTCGGCCGACTCGGCGAAACCGCTGGCGGGCCCATCGAGCGCGATAAGCTCGAATGGCACTTTCTGCGCCACGGTCATCATGACCTGCTGGAGCTTGGCCTTGGGGCCAATACTCACGAGCCACACCTTGCTGCCGGGGTTTTGCCTGGCGAGGCTGGCCGCTTCGAAGAGGGCGTGGCCGGCCCACGGATCGAGCACGGCGGGCAGCATCAGTTCGTTTTTCAACGCCGGGCCGGCAGGCGTTGCGATGGGTTCGAGCGTTTGCAGCGGGTCCGGCACGAGGCTGCCGCAGACGACGATTTGATAGGCGATGGGCATGGGAGGGAAAAAGAAACCGCTAATGAACGCTAATGGTCGCGAATGAGAAGCCCGAAAGCCGGGGACGAAACCATATTCGACCAGCCAATAGGAGCCTCAGCGGCTTGGCGACATGGCGGGATAATCGTTTGGGTCAAAACAAAGGCATTGTCTCACGCAAAGACGCCAAGAGCGCAAAATAAGAAACAGCTGGCTGTGATCATCGGTCTTCTTTGCGCCTTTGCGTCTTGGCGTGACCAATTCCGACCTCAACCGCTACTCCCATCTCAATTTTCCGCCGAGTGGAGACCGCCGGCGCCGGCGCGGAAATCGATGTTGGTGCGCTCGGGATCGGTCGGGTGGGGCTGCGAGCAGTTCCAGAGGCACGCGCCGCAGTGCACGCATTTCTCTCGGTCGAAGGCCGGCACGCCGCCGGGTCCGGCGGTGATCGCCTGGCCGGAACACGCATCGATGCAGATCTTCACGCCGCACTGCGCGCAAGCGGCTTCGTCAAAGAACACGACGTGGTCGGCATAGCCGGCAGGCGCCTGCACCTTGCCGCCCATCAGGAGCGCGTCCTGGTGAGAGACGAGCAGCTTGCCGTCCAGTGGCACGATCGGCCAGCCGACCCGGTCCATGAGCGCGTCACGCAGGTTTTTGCCGTTGGTGGCGCACTCTTCGCGGAGCTTCGCGATCTCGGCGGCGGAGATCTTGCCGCGGTAGTACGCTTCGAGGCTCGGCACGCGCTCGTGCGGCGGCAGCGGCTTGCCGGGGAGATTGAGGCGTCCGCCGGAGAGCCCGGTGAGGCCCATGCCGATGAGGCCGGTGACAACCCCGCGCTGGAAACCGTCGCGAGCCTTTTCGGCGACGCGGCTTTCTTTCTCGACCCAGCTCGCGCGGCGACGTGCCACGTAGGTTTGTTCGAGATTTTCCCGTGTGAACGGTTTCCCGGCCTTGAACAACTCGATGACGCCTTCGGCGAGCGATGTGCCGGTGGCCCACGCTTCGTCCACACCGGAACCGGTGAGGACGTTCGTGCTGCCGGAACCTTCACCGATGCGCACGTAGCCGTCGCCCGCGAGGCGCGGCTCGCCGCGACGACCGGACTCCTGCAGCGACTTCGCTCCCCATGAACGGAGCGTGCCACCTTCGAGGTAGCGCCACAGGTACGGGTGCATCATCCAGTGCTGGAGGTAGCGATACGCGGTGCGCACCGGATTATCGAACCACGACGGCACGAAGATGCCGAGCGATGCGATGCGCCCCGGGTGCACGTACATGAAACCGAAAATCTCCGGCTCGGGATAACCGAAGGTATGGAAGACGGTGCCCGGTTCGAGTTCGACGTGTGACGGCAGATCGACGACGAACTTCATGCCGACCGCCCAGTCGTGTTGGTGATTTCCCTCGGGCAGCCCGAACTGTTCGTCGAGCTGGCGGCCGATCGCACCGACGGGCCCGTCGCCGACGACAGTGAGCGCGGCGCGGATGTCCATACCCGGCATGAAACCGTCGGCCGGCAGGCCTTTCTTGTCGACGCCCTGGTCGATCAGGCGCACGCCGACGACCTTGCCTTCCTCAACGAGCGGACTCGCGACGGGCGTCGAGGGCCACACCTGCACGGTGCCGGAGCCCATGACCTGCGCGCCGACCCACTGCATGAACTGGCCCATCGAGAGCACCAGGCCGTCGTGTTTCTGGAGGAAGGCGGGCGCCCATGGCAGTTCGAAGGCATGGTGCCTGACCGGCAGCGCCCACTGGAACGCCTTGAGTGCGGCATCGGCCGAGCGCAGGGCGAATGACCGGCGGCTCGCGCCGATGGGATCGAGCAGGTACGCGATCTTTTCGTGCTTCACCGGCACAGCCATCGGAATTTGGGTCGGGTCGAGCTGCGGGAAGCTGGCCTTGATGCTGCGCGCCGGGGTGACGACACCCGACACGCCGAAACCGATGTCGTCGGCGCGTTCGTAACAGATCACCTGTGGTGGCATCCCGGGCGCGGCGGCGCTTTCGAGGGCCGGCGTGCCGTCCTCCTTCACGAGCTGGCGCGAAAGCGTGGTCAGGAATCCGCCCATGGCCGGCCCGAAGCCGACGCAAACGATGTCGACGGCCATGGACTGGCGGTCGGGGGCGGGGGCTGAATCGGGCGAAGTCATGAGCGGTTCAGTTTGGGAGATCGGGAAATCATGGGAAACCCGGGTCGCTTGGCTAGCCCCGTGTGTTCATAGAACCGCTGTGGCGATTCGAGCTTCTGAGGTTAAGATACTTGCTCAAGCCGCCGCCTTCTCCAACCGGTCAAACCAGCGGAATTTCATGAAGCCCGTGGTGGCGATGAGCACCACGAGGATGCCGCCGGCCCAATTCCACTGCCGGAGCACGAGGTAGATGGGCAGCGTGACAAGGCAGAGCTGCCACACGATGCCGACGGCGACATTGGTCAGATCGTGCACCGCGTTGCGATTGGGGGCGAAGGCGGGATCCTCCGCCATGACCTTCGCGCGGATCGGTCCCCACCAGCCCCAGGGATTCACGGTCCGGTAGAATTTCTTCAGCACGACCTCGTCCTCCGGAGCGGTCAGCAACGTGCCGGCGACGCAGCCGGTCGCCGAGATGACGAAGAGCACCGGGAAGGTATAGATCATGTTGAAACCGTCCTTGAACAGCTCGTGCAGGGTCGCGTTGTGCGCGATCAGGTAATTGGCGATCTCGGGCACCACCATGGCGCCGCCGATGCCGGCCACCATGCCGTAAAAGTAGCCGTAGCCATTGAAGCGCCACCAATACCATTTGAGGACGTTGGCGACCACAAAGCCGCTATAGAGCGCCCCGACGAGCCACATCATGACATCCGTGATGCGGTTCGTGAGCAGGCCGAAGGTGATGCCGATGGCGAGAAACAGGAGGGACACGAGGCGGCTGAGGGCGACCTCTTTTTTGCCGCCGGCGTTGGGGTTGATGAAGCGCTTGTAGATATCGTTCACCACATAGGCCGGCGCGGCATTGAGCGTGGCGGCAAAATTCGACATGAACGCCGCCGCAAGGCCGGCCAGCAGAAAACCGATCACGCCCGTCGGCACGTGCTCGCTCAGCACGAGCGGCAGGATCTTCTCGAAATCGGGCTTATCCATCGCCTGGAGCTGGGGCAGGGTGAAGGCAAGCGCCAGCACCGTGATGCCCGCGATCATCATGTAGCGCGGAAACATCAACACGACGGTCACCATGCCGTTCATGAGCGAGGCCTCGCGGGGATTGCGGGTGGCGAGGATGCGCTGCATGTCGTAATTCGGCGCCGGGCCGGCGAGGCTGGCCAGTACACCCTTGAAAAACATCAGGCCGATGATGATCGAAAAGAAATCGTTCCCGTCCTGCGCGATCGTCTTGTTGGCCGTGGCGAGGATGCCGTCCCAGTTCAGACCGAGATGCCAGCCGAAGAAGGGATTCATCCAGCCCGCCGGGATGCGATGTGCGATCATCTCCGGCGTGACCTGCACGATCGCGATGGCCCCGATCGTCAGCGCCGTCAGCGTGAGAATCGTGAACTGCATGACCTCGGTGATGACCACGCTCACCATGCCGCCCTTGATGGCATAAAGGGCGGTGAGGCCCATGAGGATCATCGCGTAGATATTCTCGTCGGTGAAAAGGCCGGAGGTGGCGCCGGTGAAGTGCCACGGCAGCATGACGACGGCAAACTTGCCGATGCCCTTGAACGCGTAGGCCAGCAGCCCGATGACGTTGACGAGCGCGAAGGCGACCACGCTCAAGTGGGCGAGCGTGCCGCCGCGGTCGCGGCCGAAACGCGTCTGCATCCACTGGGCGCCGGTCAGGACGTTGGAACGCCTCATCCAGGCGCTCATGAACATCATCAGGAAAATCTGGTTAAACGTCGGCCACATCCACGGGAGCCAGATGCTTTTCAAGCCGTACAGGAACAAGGCATAGACCAGCCACATGGTGCCGCTGATATCGAACATGCCCGAGGCGTCCGACACGCCGAGCATGTACCACGGCATGGTTTTCCCGCCGAGAAAGTAGCCGTCGAGATCCTTGGCTCCCCGGCGCGAGACCCAGAGTCCGATCAGGACGACCACCAGAAAATAGCCCACAATGATGCCGATATCGAGTGCGTGGAGATGCATGCAGGGAGGAAGGGTTGGTGCGCCCGGCGGCCGTGGCGGAGAGGGCGCCGATCGACAGGATAACTTGGAATCGTAAGCTGAGCGCAAACAAAACTTCCTCCGACGGCCGTGCTTGCCAAGACAGAGTCGGGTTCAAATGCTCGCCACCCCACGCGATGCCACCTGCCACGCTCAACGCCGCCGTCCAACGCATTGAAGCCGATCTGCGCCAGAACATCCTGCCGTTCTGGATCGATCACGTGGTCGATCGGGCGGGCCACACTTTCCTTGGTTCGTTGACCAACGACCTCGCACCCGACCGCACCGTGGAACGCGGCGCCTTGCTCACCACGCGCATCCTTTGGACCTATGCGGCCGCGTACCGCCAGTACCTCGATCCGACCTACCTCGCCATGGCCGATCACGCCTACGCCGATCTGTTCGCGCGCTTCCATGATGCGAAAAACGGCGGGTTTTACTGGTCGATCGCCGCGGACGGCTCGGTGCTGCGCGATCGCAAACAGATTTATGGCCAGGCCTTCGCCATCTACGCGCTGAGCGAGTACCACGCCGCCACCGGCCGGCAGGAACCGCTCGACCAGGCCATCGCCATCTACCGCCTGATCGAGGCCCATGCACGCGAACCCCGCTACGGCGGTTACCTTGAGGCCTTCGGTCGCGCCTGGGAGCCCATCACCGACGTGCGATTGAGTGCCGGGGATCAGAACGACCCGAAGTCGCAAAACACCCTCCTCCACGTGATGGAGGCCTACACTAATCTTTTCCGCCTGTGGCCTGACCCCGGCCTGCATCAGGCATTGACCGAACTGGTGGAAGTCATGCTCCGCCATGTCGTCAATCTCCCCGCCGGTCACCTCAGCTTGTTTTTTGCGAACGACTGGGCCGTGCGTTCCGACAAGATTTCCTATGGTCACGACATCGAGGCGGCGTGGTTGCTCACCACTGCCGCCGAGGCGCTCGGCGGGTCAGAACTCATGGCGCGCGTCCAGGCCTGCGCCCTCAAGATCGCCGATGCTACCCTCGCCGAAGGCACCGATACCGATGGCGGCATCTACAATCTGGGCGGACCGGATGGGGTGATCGACCACGCCAAGGAGTGGTGGCCGCAAGCCGAGGCCGTGATCGGATTTCTCAATGCCTGCCAGCTTTCCGGCGACGAACGCTACCTCGCGGCGGCGTTGCGTAGCTGGGACTTCATCGACCGGCGCTTGGTCGATCGGAAGAACGGGGAATGGTTTCGCGGCGTGACCCGCGATGGCCAGGTGTTGGCGAAGGAATTAAAAGTCAGTTTCTGGAAATGTCCTTACCACAATGGCCGCATGGGGCTCGAAGCCATCCGCCGCCTGCGGGTTATCCTGAGTCAGAACTGACCACAAATATTTGGCGCGGCAGCCGCAACCAAAGGAGAACGAGCTGCATGTTACCACGGATTACAGGAATGGGCAGGGATGGGGCGATCGAGATTTGGAACTCGAAATACGGAACCCGGAACTCGGAATTTCGATTTTTTTGAACCACCAATTGACACTAATGGCGCCAATCCGGATTCCGGAAATTTAACCGCAGATGGCGCAGATGAACGCAGATAAATCATTCTAATTGGATCGGTTCCGTGCCAATCAGTGTGATCCGTGGTTAGTCCGATCCGAAACCTTCCTCCTGCTGTGAAAAAGAAAACTCCCACCAAGGCTCCCATCCGCTCCGCCGTTCCCGTCGCCTGGACCGCCCGCCTTAAGCGGCTCCGCGCCCAGCACGAAAAATTTCTCGCCCGCAGGAATCCGGTCGATCCCGAGTGGGACAACGGCGTGTTCGAACGCTTCACCCATCCGGTTCTCACCTACCGCCACGCCCCCATCGAGTGGCGCTACGATCTCAATCCGAAGACCAATCCGTTCCTGATGGAACGCCTGGGCGTCAACGCCGCGTTCAATCCCGGAGCGTTCTTCTGGCAGGGTAAGGTCCACCTCGTCGTCCGCTTCGAAGGCTACGATCGCAAGAGCATCTTCGCCATGGCCGAAAGCCCCAACGGGATCGACCACTGGCGCTTTTGGGACGAACCCGTCGACCTGCCGGAGATCAAACCCGAGACCAATGTTTACGACATGCGCATCACGTTCCACGAGGACGGCTGCATTTATGGCGTGTTCTGCGCCGAGTCGAAGGATCCCCAGGCCAAACCGGATGATTTTTCCAGCGCTGTTGCCGTGGCCGGCGTTGTGCGCACCCGGGATTTCAAAACCTGGGAACGCCTGCCCAATCTCCGGACTCCCGCCTCGCAGCAGCGAAATGTCGTCCTGCATCCGGAATTCGTCGGCGGCCAGTATGCCTTTTACACCCGCCCGATGGACGGCTTCATCGACGTCGGCTCCGGCGGCGGCATTGGCTGGACGCTCTGTCCGGACATCACCACCGGCGTGACCGGACCTGAGACGATCATCGACGGCCGCGCCTACCACACCATCAAGGAAGTCAAGAACGGTCAGGGGCCGGCTCCGCTCAAGACCAGCCAGGGCTGGCTCCATCTCGCCCACGGCGTGCGCAACTGTGCCGCCGGCCTGCGCTACGTCCTCTACCTGTTCATGACCTCACTGGCGGACCCGACCAGGGTCATCGCCCGTCCCGGTGGCTACTTTCTCGCGCCCTACGGCGGCGAAGGCTTCGGCGATGTCTCCAACGTCACCTTCGCCAACGGCTGGGTGCAGTTGCCCGACAAACGGAAGACGGTGCTGATCTATTACGGCGGTTCGGACACCCGCTGCTATGTCGCGCGTTCAACCGTCGACCAGCTCGTGGACTGGTGCCTCCACACGCCCGAAGACGCCCTCACGACCCGCCAGGCCGTCGAACAACGCCTCGCCCTCATCCGCGCGAACCGCGCCCTGCTGGGCCGGTAAGACGTCAGGGAACGAGCGTGAAACCGATCTGGGCAAAGTGATGGTCCGTGGTCAGGGCTTCACGCAACTTGAGCTCGCGCATCACGACGAAGCTGGTGCAGTCGGTGAACGAGAAATCCTTGTCCTGGTAACGAAAGAAAAGGCTGCGGGCTTTGTCGGTGCGGGCCGGGGTGATGGATTCCCAGCGCAGGCGGGCACTGCCATCGACTTGCCGCCACCACGTTTCGGCGGCGGCATGGCTGAGCCGAAGGCGTATGAGGGTGAGGGTTTCATCGGCGATGTAGTCGGTGGTGATGAACAGGCCGCCCCGCTCGAGCCAGAGGTCGCGGGCCTTGACGGTGGCGCGATGAGCCGGGTCGGCGGCGTCGGCGCACGCCATCCAGCCGGCGGTGTCAACGAAGAGGGCCTTCACCGGGTGTAGAGCAAGCGGTCGTGGTCGGCCGCGGTCCGGCCATCGGTGGAACGACCCAGCGCGGCGGCGCGATAAAGCGGGTCGCCGGCAAGATCGCCGGCGGGCATGGACAAATCCTCGACCGGGATCAACTGGAACGCCGGCCGGCTGCGGTAAACGACGGTGTACCGCACACCGCGCCGGACCTTCTTGACGACGGCCGGCAGCGATGCCCGGAGCTCCTTGGCGTTGATCAGCGTGTTCATACAAGGTTCAACTTGAGTTGACCCTGACGGATGTCAACCCTGCCGGTGAAAGGATCTCGCTGTAGGGTGGGGTCGCCGAACCCCGCCCTCTTTCCCAACGAAGGCGGCGGCATGTCAAACTGTCGCCCATGGTTGGGCTCGGTACGGCGATGCCGCCCTACAGGGGAGGCAAAACGATCACACCGGGTAGTCCAGCGCCTCGGGGATCATCACCTGCGCCAGCGCCTCGGCGGCGCGATCTTTCGCGAGGCGGGAGCCGGAGAGGCTGGCGTCGAGCTTGGCGCGCAGGCGGACGAACGGCTCCAGCGCCGCGGCCACGGCGCCGGAGGCG
>DATJPQ010000256.1:0-14127 GCA_035506315.1 Opitutaceae bacterium | reverse complement strand
GAGTTTCCGCACCAGCCGGACCGATGCCTGGATGCAGGTGGTCGCCCGCCTCAAGCCCGGCGTGAGCCTGCGCCTGGCGCAGGCCGAACTTTCCACGCTCGCCACGCGGTTGGAACAGGAGCACCCGAAGGAGAACCAGGGCCGCGGTCTGCGCGCGGTCGGTCTGGCGCAGTCGAACATGGACGGCACAAGCCGCAGTCTCCTCTGGTTGATGACCGGCATCGCCCTGGCCATGCTGCTGATCGCCTGCGCCAACCTCGCCAGCCTGCAGGTGGCGCGCGCGTTGATGCGTAGTCGCGAATTTGCCATCCGCGCCGCCCTGGGCGGCGGCAGGCGGCAGCTGATGATCCCGTTGTTGACCGAGAGCGTCGTGCTGGCGTTGCTCGGCGGCGGGTGCAGCCTGCTCGTCGCCCTGGCGTCGAACCGCCTCATTGGCAGCATGCTGTTGATCGGCAACCAACCGGGGTACGATCTCCCGCTGGATGGGCGCGTCTTTGCCTTTGCGGCCTTCAGTTCGGTGTTCAGCGGCATCGCGTTCGGTCTGGCGCCCGCCTGGCTCGCCTCGCGCGCATCCGCCGCCGAGGCTTTGAAGGAGGGGGCGCGGGCCACGACTGCGGGGCCTTCGCACCAGCGATTCAAACGCGCCTTGATTGTCCTGGAACTCGCGTTGGCGCTCGCACTCGTGGGAGTCGCCGCCGCCTTCGGCATCGGCGCCCGCAGCTTTGTCCGCCGCCAGGTTGGTTGGAACATGGATGGTCTCTTCAACGGTTTCCTCGCGTTGCCTTACAATCCCTACGGTGACAATGCGCGCAGCAGCCAGTTCTACCGGACACTGCAGCCGAAGCTGGCCGCCATCCCCGGCGTCCAATACGCCGCCCTCTGCAATAACATCCCGTTTTTCGCCCTCGGGCCCAGCCTGCCACTCACCGTCGAGGGTCAGCCGGCCGAGGAAACGGCGCGCCGGCCCCTCGTCCAGGTTGGAACGGTCACGTCCGATTACTTTGCGGCCCTTCAGATTCCCCTGCAACAGGGCACGATCTTCTCCGCCGATATCGTGGACAAGGATCCCAAGGTCGTCGTCATCAATGAGGCGTTCGCCCGCAGGTTCTGGCCCGGTCAGAGCCCGCTCGGCCGCCGCGTACGCCTGGGTGACGACCAGCAGTGGTTGGAGGTCGTCGCCGTGGTGGGCGATGTCGGGATGCTCACCCGCCTCACCGCACTCGATACACCGCTCCAGCTCTACCGTCCGCTTACGCAATCGCTCACTCGCTACAGCACGATCCTGCTGCGCACCTCGGTCGATCCCGATTCGGTGACCAAGAGCGTGCGCGAAGCGGTGGCCGCCGTCGACGCCGACCTGCCGGTTGCCGGGCCGGGGTCGCTGCGCACGTCGTTTGAGCGCAACATGGCCAACCTCAACCTTGTGATCGTGAACCTCGCGATCTCCGCCGGCATGGGATTGCTGATCGCGTCCATCGGCCTGTTCGGCGTGATCTCGCAACTCACCGCGCAGCGCACCCGCGACATCGGGGTGCGGATCGCCCTCGGCGCCAGTCATCGCGACGTCCTGCGCCTAATTCTGGGCGAGGGGGTGCGCCTGATGCTGATCGGCATCGTCATCGGCATTCCTACTTATTATGCGCTGACTTTCGTCCTGCGCAGCGCGATGCCGTCCTTGCCGCTTCCCGGTCTCTGGCTGCTCGCCACGAACGTCGCCGTGCTCGGCGGCACGATGCTGCTCGCCTGCTGGTACCCCGCCCGCCGCGCCACGCGCATCAACCCCATGGAGGCACTGCGGGCGGAGTAGGCGGAAAGAAAGGTTTAGGTTGGAAGTTTAAGTTGAAGTTCAAACCGCCGGCCCACAGCACCCTGTTTTCGGTCCACGGTCTACGGTCCGCTGCCACCGCCCTCTCGGGCAAAATAATCCGTAACCTCTCGGCTCATCGGAGGTTTTCCTTCCCGTTGATCCGGTTATGCACGACCTCAAATTCGCCCTCCGCCAGCTCCGCAAATCTCCCGCCTTCTTCGCCGTCGCCGTGCTCACCCTGGCCGTTGGCATCGGCGCCACGACCGCGATGTTCAGCAGTCTGCGCGCGCTTGTTGTCGAACCGTTTTCCTATCCGCACGCCGACCGGCTGGTGCATGTGTGGTCCAACGACGGCCAGCCACTCTCCACGCCGGATTATTTCGACATCCACGAACAGGCCACCTCGTTCGCTGAACTGGGTGCCTATTCTCCGCGGCCGGCCAACCTTGGCGGCGAAAATGCCCAGAGTGTGCGCAGCGTCTCCTGCACCCCCGGCGTCCTTCGCGCCTTCGGTGTCACGCCCGCGCTCGGCCGTCTCTTCGCGCCGGCCGACGAGGAGAAGGGCGCGCCGCTCGTCGCCGTGCTCAGCCACCGTCTGTGGCAGCAGGCGTTCGCCGGCGACCCCGGCCTGGTCGGTCGCACCATCCGCCTGAACGATGGCAACGTCACCGTCGTCGGCATCATGCCGGCCAGTTTCGAGTTTGCCTCGCCGTGGATGAGCACCGCTTCCTGCGAAGTCTGGCTGCCGCTCCAGCTTCAGCGCGGCGAGGGCGATCGCGGCAGCCACTGGCTTTGCACCGTCGGGCGGCTCAAGGACGGCGTGACGCTCGCCGCCGCCGACACCGAGATCAAGGCCATCGGCGCCCGCCTCAAGGCCGCCTACCCGGATACCAATACGAAAAAACCGTTTCTCGTGCGCTCGCTCTACTTCGAGATGACGCGTTACGTCCGCTCGCAGGTTTGGCTGCTGTTTGGGGCCGTCGCCCTCGTGCTCCTCATCGCCTGCGCCAATGTCGCCAGCATGCTGCTCGCGCGCAGCGCCCGCCGCCATGGCGAGTTCGGCGTGCGCCTCGCGCTCGGCGCCACCCGGCTCCAGATCCTCCGGCTCGCACTCAGCGAAAGCGTGCTGCTCGCCCTCGCCGGCGCCGTCCTGGGCCTGGGCTTGGCCGCGGGCGGCATCCGCCTGCTCCAATTCATCGCGCCGGTCTCCGAGGCCCGCAAGGCGGCGATGACGCTCGATGGCGGCGTGCTCTTGTTTGCCGCCGGCCTCGGGTTGCTCACCGCCCTGCTCGCCGGCCTGCCGCCCGCCTTCGCCGCCACCCGCATTGCCGTCGCCGACCTGCTGCGCGTCGACAGCCGGGGCGCCGCCGGTTCCCGCACCCGCCATCACCTTTTGCGCGGCCTGATCGTCGCCCAGGTCGCCGTCGCCTTCGTCCTCGCCAACGGCGCGGCCTTGTTCTCCGCCGGTTACGTGAAACTGCTCGCCGCCAACTCCTCTCTCGCCACCGACTACGTGCTCTCCGCCGAACTCAACCTGCGCGGCGACCGCTACGCAAAGAAGGAGGTGCGCGCGCAATTTTTCGATCTGCTCGCCGCACGCGCCGCCACGTTGCCGGGCGTGACTGTCGCGGGCATCACCACCAAGCTTCCACTCGAGGGCGGCAGCAACCTGAATATCCTGGTCAACGACGAGGTCTTCGACCCGGCGGCCAAGCGCCCCCTGGTGGAAGTCTCGGCCGTCACACCGGGCTATTTCGCCGCGGCCGGTCTCACGCTCCTGCGTGGGCGCACCCTCGAGCCCGGCGACGCCGGCGAGGACGCCATCGGCGTCGTGGTCAACCGCGCGCTGGTCGACCAATGCTGGCCGGGGCAGGATCCGCTGGGAAAAGTTTTCCGCCCCAACAGTGCCAAGACCTGGTTCCACGCCCGCGTCGTCGGCGTGGTCGAAAGCGTCCGTCAATGGGGTGCCGATTCCGAGCCCCGGCCCGAGCTGTATTGGGCGCCGGACCACGCCTGGGGACAGACCCTCTTCCTCCTCCTGCGCTCGCCACAGCCCGCCTCCCAACTCGCGCCCGGCTTACGCCGCGCTGTCGCCGAACTTGACCCCGACCTGCCGGTGGCCCGCATTCGCACGCTCCAGACGGTGGTCGACGAAGCGACGAAGGGTCAGCGCGTCGTCGCCGGACTGGTCGACTTCTTCATGGCCGTGGCGCTCGGCCTGGTCGCGGTCGGCCTTTACGGCACGCTGTCCTACCACATACTCCAACGGACGCGCGAGATCGGCGTCCGTATGGCGCTCGGCGCCGCCCGCCGCGATATTGTGCGGCTGGTCTTTCGGCAGGGCTCCGGCTGGACGCTGATCGGCGTGACCATCGGGATCGGCGGCGCGCTGGCCCTCGCCTCGACGTTGCGTTCCCTCGTATACGGGCTGGATTCGATCGATCCCGTCTCGCTCGTCGCCGCCACCGCCGCGGTGGCTCTCGCCGCCACGCTCGCCTGCTGGCTCCCCGCCCGCCGCGCCGCCCGGGTCGATCCGATCATCGCGCTGCGGACGGAGTAGGAAGGAAGAACGCGAGACCTGTAAGATACTGAAGAACGCAAGACGCCCAGATTTCCTCCTCCGGCTCCTCCGTCTTCCCGTCTCCCAAGTCTCCCAAGTCTTCCCTGTCTTCCGCGTCTTCCCGTCTTCCGAATTTTCGAACCTCCGGAGTGGACTCCTGTCGTTGGGCCTGCGCCAACTATCCGCGCTGTCACCTGCGATCACCCTCATGCATCTGCCACGCCTTCTGCCCGGCCTCCTTATTTTCGCCATTATTTTTGGATTCCTCGCCGCCGAGGAAAAACCCGGCGCCGGTCCCGCCCTCCCGGCCACGCCGCTGACGGAAGCGATCGGTCTGTTCCAGGCCAGGAAAATGCCGGAAGCGCAGGCAGCCTTCGCGAAGATTGCCGCCGCCGAGCCGACCAATGCCGAGGCCGCCCAATACCTCGGCCTGCTCGCGCTCATGCGCAACGATTCGGAGCAGGCCGTGCAATGGCTCGAAAAGGCGGCGCAACTCGCCCCCACCAACTCCTACTACTGCCGCCTGCTGGGCGACGCCTATGGCCAGTCGGCGGGTAAAGCCGGCGTCTTCTCCAGGTTCGGCTTCGCGAAGAAATGCCTGGCCTCCTACAACAAGGCCATCGAGCTCGATCCCAACAACCTCGATGCCCGCAGCGGCCGGATCGAATACTACCGCCGGGCGCCGGCAATCATCGGCGGCGGCATGGACAAGGCCTACGCCGAGGCGGCCGAAATCCGCCGGCGCGATCCCTCGCGCGGCGCCGCGGTCCTGGGCAATCTGTACATCGCCGAGAAGAAATACGCCGAGGCCTTCGCGCTGCTCGACGAACTCATCGCCAAGGATTCCGCCGACAAGGCGCTGCTCTACCAGGTCGGGCGGCTCGCCGCGATTTCCGGCCAGCAGCTCGAGCGCGGCGAAGCGTCACTGAAGGAATATTTCCATTACGAGCCGACCCCGAACGAACCGCCGCTCTACAACGCCCACTGGCGGCTCGGCACCCTCTACGAGCGGAAAGGCGACAAGGCCGCCGCCCGCGCCGAGTATCAAACCGCACTACAGCTCCGCCCGGATTATACTACGGCGCAAAACGCCCTGAAACAATTGCAGTGACGCCCCCGGTCGGAGCCGCCAGCCTGGTTGTTACCATGTCCGGATCTTCCGACCCCGCCACGATCATCGCCCTGGAACGCGCCGCGCTCGACCGCTGGGGCCGGGGCGATCCGTCGGGCTTCTTGGAAATCTCCAGTTCCGACGTAACGTACTTCGATCCGACGATGGAACGCCGCCTGGACGGGCTTGAAGCGCTGACCCGCCTCTACGAGGGCATCCGCGGCCAGATCCATGTCGACCGTTACGAGATGCTCCAACCCAAGGTGCAGCTTTGCGGCAACGCCGCAGTGCTGACGTTCAACCTCGTCTCGTATTGCGGCGAGAAGATCTTCCGGTGGAACTGCACCGAAGTTTACCAGAATACGACGGGGCGTTGGCAGATCATCCAAACCCATTGGTCTTTCACGCAGTCCGTTCAGTAAGCGCCGTCAAACCACGGCGCCTGCTCGGAATATCGTCCCACTTTTGGGAATCGGCGATTCCGTTGGTGGACAATAATCCTAACCCGTCCGTTTTCTGTGATTTTCATAGCATTGCAGGAGAGTTGATTAGGATTATCTCCGATTACTGGCACGTTGCCTGCAAAGGAACCCCGCAAGCGCACCATCCGCCCCCTCATTCCCTCACTCCCTTTTCCTCACTTTCCCTTTCACTCTCACTTTCACTTCAACACCCATGATCTCCCTTAAGCATATAAACCGTATCTACCCACTCAAAGGCGGCCCGTTCTTCGCGCTGCGCGACATCAACCTGGAGGTGGCCGAAGGGGAGTTTATTTCGATCATGGGCCCCTCGGGCTCGGGCAAGTCCACCCTGCTGCACGTGCTCGGCCTGCACGACAGCGCCTGGGAGGGCGAATATTGGTTTAACGGCGCCGCCATCCATCAAATGGACAAGAAAAGGCGGTTCGATCTGCAGAAAAAAAACCTCGGTTTCATTTTCCAGAGCTACCACCTCCTCGACGATCTCACCGTTTACGAGAACCTCGAAATTCCGCTCAGCTACCGCGACGTGCCGAAAAAGGAGCGCCAAAGCATCGTCTGCGACACGCTCGACCGCTTCCACATCGTCGCCAAGAGGGATCTTTACCCGAACCAGCTCTCCGGCGGACAGCAGCAGCTGGTCGGCGTCGCCCGCGCCCTGGTGGCCAAGCCCGCGCTCCTGCTCGCCGACGAACCCACTGGCAACCTGCATTCCGATCAAGGTCACGAAATCATGGAGCTGTTCAAACAACTCAACCGGGAGCAGGGCGTCACCATCGTCCAGGTAACCCACTCGGCCGACAACGCCGCCTATGGGTCGCGCATCGTGCGGCTCGCCGACGGCATCACCGTCCGTTGAAACTTTTTCCCCTCAGACCTGTTTTCCCGATGCGTCTTCCCTGCTTCCTTTTGTCGGCAGTGCTCTTCGCGCCTGGTTTCGCCCCGGCGGCCGACGTACCCACACCAGCATCTTCGTCGCCCCTCACGCTCGACGAGGCTATCCGCCTCGCCCTCGCCAACAACGCGAACATCAAAGTCCAGTCCTACTCGCGTGGTATCGCCCGGGCCAACCTGCTCGCCGCGTATGGCCAGTTCGACCCGTCGATCAACTTTCAACGTAGCTACAGCCAGACCGATCTTCCCGCGCTGGCCTCGCCGGACACCGGTCTGCGTTCGCCCGCCACGTTTACGCAGACCGATAATTACAGCCTGACCCTCGATGGTCAGATGCCTTGGGGTCTCAGTTATTCGCTCGGTGGCACCTCCATCAATCAGCGCGGCAATTACAACGGCTTCCGCAACAACTACGACACCACCGGCGGTATCAGCGTCACCCAGCCCCTCCTGCGCGGGCTCGGACTCGGCGTCAATCTCAGCGGTATCCGTCTGGCCAAGGCCAACCGTGGCATCGCCGACTGGACCTTCCGGCAGCTGGCCATCGACACCGTAACCCGCGTGATCGTCGCCTACAACGAACTGGCTTTCGCCCGTGAACAACTGCGCATCAGCCTCGGCGAGCGCGATAGCGTGGCCCGGTTTCTGGCTCAAAACGAGAGACGCAAGGAGCTCGGCACCATATCTGAGGCCGACGTAATCGCCGCGCGCGCCCAGGTCGCGAGCTCCGAAGGCTTGATCTTGAGCAGCCAGCGTTATGTTCAGGTCTCCGAAAATACGCTCCGCCAGCTGATCGGTGAAAAGAATTTCGCCTTCAACAACGCCAACCCGCTCGTCATCGAACCGCCCGCACCCGCTGCTTCGGTTACGGTGACGCCGGTCGATGATCTCAAGATCGCCTATGCGCTGCGCTCTGATTACCAGGCGGCCCGGCTCGGCGTGAAGAAGGGTCACATCAGTGACGATGCCGCACGCAACCAGCTTCTGCCGCGCGTCGATTTTGTGGGCAGCTACGGCTACAACGGCAACGACGACACCTTTGCCACCAGCCGGCAAATGGTACGCAACGAGGACTACCGGGCGTACTCCGCCGGAGTCGTGGTGAGCGTGCCGCTCACCTTTGCCCAGGGCCGCGGGCAGGCCCGCGCCGCCCGGCTCGCTCTCCGGCAGGCGGAGGAAAACGTCGCCAGCGTCGAGCAGCAGATCGCCGTCGACGTGGCCAATGCCGCCAATCAGATCGTAACCGCCCAAGACCGCGTGAAGACCGCACGCACCGCCCTCGACCTGGCCCGCCAATCACTCGAAGCCGAGATGAAGAAACTTCAGGCCGGCACCGGCAGCACCTTTTTCGTACTCGATCGTCAGGAACGGCTTTCCAGCGCCGAACTCTCGTTCTCTCGCGCGCTCACCGATCATCACCAGGCCCTCGCCACCTACGACCAGGCGCTCGGCCGCACCCTCGAAAACAATCATATCACCCTGGCGAAGGAGTGAGCGAGTTATCCGTCGGGTCGGTCCGATCAGTCCGATCGGCCCTATCCGTCCTATCGGTCCCATCCGTCCTATTCGCCGCTTACACCCCCAGCCGTCGTTTCGCTTCCGCGAGCGTGAGGCCGTCGATTCGCACGAGCTTCTGCCGCGACAGGTCGCCGCGCACGAGCGTCACCGCGCGGTGGTGTACCCCCAATGCCTCGGCCAGAAACTCCACCAGCGCACCGTTGGCCCGCCCTTCGACCGGCGGCGCGTGAATCTTCACCTTCAACGCCTCGCCCAGCCAGCCACAGATCTGATTCTTCGGCGCGCCGGGGATCGCCTTGATCGCGAGCGTGCAGCCTGGCGGCGCGGGGCTGGGCGAAGGTTTAGCCATGCGCGGCAGTATCTGGGAGTTTGCCGGACTGTGAATCGATGTACGGAAATGACTCGCAATTCCCGTCGCGAGGCAACCCGCCCCGAACGACAAACTCCCAAAATCCTCCGCGCTGCGGCGGAAAACCGGAGAGAACATCTGGTTTGTGCAGCGCAGCGCGCTGCTTGGGGAGCCTGTCGGGGCCGATTTCCGCCAGCGCCCTGACGATATTGGCCCAAGACACGATATTCATGGGCAGGTCGGACAGGCTCCCAGCGCTTCCGCCAGCGCCGCGATGATTTCTTCGACCGGCTCGGTGCCGACGGAAAGGCGCATCAGTTCGGGGTTGAGCCCGCTCGCGGCCAGCTCGGCGCGTCCGGCCTCGCTCGTCACCAGATCGTGGTGCGCGAGCTGGATAAACGGACACAGCAACGTCGTACTCATGCCGAAGCTCGGCCCTTTCGGCAGCCGGACGGCATCGTAGAAGGCGTCGACCGGCCCGGTCAGCTCGAACGTCACCATGCTGCCGACCGCGTCGGGCGTCCGCGCCACCCGTTCGAAATTCTCCCGTGCAGCCGCATGCCGCGCCCACCGCACCATCCGCACCTCGGGGCGCGACTCCAGAAACGAGACCACCCGCGGCACGTTCGCCTGGATGCGGGCCAGGACTTCCTCCGTGCGGCCGATTTGCGCTGCCAGCCGCGCGAGTTCGCGCGGGTAAATCGGCTCGATGCGCGCCCCGAGGAGCCGGCGCAACAGCACCGCATCGGGCGCGGCGGGGTTCACGACCGCCAGTCCGGCAATCACGTCGCCTTCGTTCGCGGTATATTTCGTGAGGCTCGCCACCACCACATCTGCGAACGGCAGCAGATCGACGCTGAAGGGCGAGGCGATCGAGGGATCGAGGATGACCCGCGCATCATGCCGGCGGGCCAACGCCGCCAGCCAGGGCACGTCGGGTGTCTGGATCAACGGATTGGTGGGCACCTCGGTGATCACGCCGGCGATGCGATCGCCTTTCTCCTCGAAAAGCCGCTCGAGTGCGGCGCGGTCGAAAACGTCGTGTAGGTGAACGTAGTCCGAGGGCGCAGGGGTGAATTTTTTCAGGATCGCGATGGTGTCGAGGTAGAGCCAGCCAAGCTGCACCCAGATGGTGCGCCCGCGCGCCGCCTGCAGCTCCGCCACGGACCGGAACGCCGAGTACACGGCGTTGATGCCGCAGGAGCAGAGAAAACAGTCCTCCGTCCCCGCCGCGGGAAAGGCGCGCCGCAAAACGCGCTGCACCTCGGCGCGCGCATCGCCGGCGAAGAGTTCCTCCGGCGCGACGGTCGGCAGCGCACCCAGGCGCACCAGCCGGTCCTCCGCTTCGCGCGATGCGAGGAAGCCTCCGGTGTTTTGCAGAAACGTTTTCGCGCGCCCCGCGAGTTCGGGCGACTCGGGATGCGCCACGCCATGCACGCCATCGGCGGCGAAGCGCACCGCGTACGCCGCACCCAGGTACGCCAGCAGTTCATCGGCCAGCCGGGCCGAGCTCGCCAGCCAGAGCGTGTGGCCGCCGAGCCCGTGCTGCGCGGCGAGATGGACGGCGAGCTGCCGCACGAGCGGATGGACGACAAAGCGCGGATAACCCGACGCCATCTGCCGCACGGTCGCCGGATCCTTTTCCTCGTAGCCGCGCACCGCCCGCATGGTCGGCAGGCTGCACGAGACCGCGTGCACGCGGTCGGGAATGCGCCAGCCGAGCGGCAGGTGGGAAAAGGAAGCCATGGCAGGCAGTAACGAGCACCAGCATCCCCCAGATGCAAACTCAAGCTCTGTCATGCCCTCGCGACCCGCTGGTCGCGAAGGCAGGGTTGGAATTAAGCACCGCTTCATCCGCAGCGCTGCGCGGTTGTCTTTTGCGCACTTTGTGCCTTCTTGCGGCTCAACTTTCACCTGCATGAAACTCGTATCCTGGAACGTGAACGGCGTGCGCGCCGCGTTGAAAAAGGGTCTGCTCGATTACCTGACGGCGTGCGACGCCGACCTCATCTGCCTGCAGGAAACCAAGGCCCACCCCGGCGACGTGCAGCACGTGGCATGGCCCGCCGGCTACCAGGCAATCTGGAACAGCGCCGACAAGAAGGGCTATAGCGGCACCGTAGTGTTCGCGCGCACCAAGCCGAAAAGCGTGACGCTCGGTCTCGGCCTCGCCGCGCACGATACCGAGGGGCGCGTAATCGCGGCGGAGCTGGCCGATTTCTGGCTCGTCAACGTCTATCAGCCCAACTCGCAGCGCGGCCTCACCCGGCTGGATTATCGTACCAGGGAGTGGGACCCCGCGTTTCTCGCGTTCCTCAAGAAACTGGAGAAAAAGGGCAAGCCGGTCGTCTTCTGCGGCGATCTCAACGTGGCGCACGCCGAGATCGATCTTGCCAACCCGAAGAGCAACCGCCGCAACGCCGGCTTCACCGACGAGGAACGTACCAACTTCACGCTCCTGCTTTCGCGCGGTTTCGTGGACACCTTTCGCGAGTTCGAACCAGGACCCGGACACTACTCGTGGTGGAGCCAGATGGCCAACTGCCGCGCGCGTAATATCGGGTGGCGGGTCGACTATTTCGTTGCGAGCGAGGCGCTGCGACCGGCGCTGAAGCGCGCCTGGATCAGCCCGGAGGTGATGGGCAGCGACCATTGCCCGGTGGGGCTGGAACTGGCCACGTAGGAGCGAATTTATTCGCGATCCGGCGCCTTGCTTCCGAGTTCCCCGTGTGGCTGCGAGCGTGAGCGAGTGGGGTTTCGAGATCCCGTCCCAAAATTCCACCCGCCCACGCTCGCGGCTACGCAGACGTAAAAACTGTGCGGGTGATTTGCCGCCCAACGGATCGTAGATTCGTTGCGCCCTGCCTTCCTGATGAAAATCGCGCTCTATATCCTCGGCGGACTGGCCGCACTGGTCCTGTTGCTGGCTCTCATTGGTCTGCTCCTGCCGCGCCGATATCGCGTCGAACGGTCGGCGGTGATCAAGGCGAAACCCGAGGTGGTGTTTGCCCAGGTGGCCGACCTGCGGGCGTGGAAAAATTGGGGTGTGTGGTTCGAACGCGATCCGCAGATGCAGCTCGCCTACTCCGAAAACACCACCGCGGTCGGCGGCTGGTCGGAGTGGAAAAGCCAGTCGCAGGGCAACGGCCGGGCGACGCTCACCCGGCTCACGCCGCCCACCGAAGCCGAATATAGCCTGCAATTCGAAGGGATGGGTTTCGCCAGCACCGGCAGCTTTACCCTGATTCCCCGGCCTGACGGCGTGCGCATCGTGTGGGTCGACACCGGCGACCTCGGCCTCAATCCCGTTTCACGCTGGTTCGGCCTCTTTCTCGACCGGATGATCGGGCCGGATTTCGCGGCGGGACTGGCGCGATTGAGATCGTTCTGCGAAAAGACGCCGTAAGCTGCGTCTACGGCGCCGCGCCGACAGCGCGATCGAAGGCCGCGCGGGCCGTCAGGTAATTCCACCGCGCCTCGGCCAGCGATGCTTCGGCGCGGGCCAGCGCGGTCTGCGTGTCGAGCAGGTCGGTGACCACCGCCGCCCCCGTCTGGTAGCGTTCGCGTTCCACGCGCAAACTCTCGTCGCTGGCCCGGACGCTCGTCTCGTTGGCTGCGATGGATGACCACGCGCGATCCAGTTCCGACGCCGCTGCCCAGACTTCCTGGCGGATTTGCAGGCGGCGGTTTTCCAACGACGCTTCCTCGCGGGCCGCCTCGGCCTTCGAGCGGGCGATGCGGCTCGTACGGCTGCCGGCATCGAAGATGGGCAGGTCCACGGACAGACCGGCCTGCCACTCGCGCGTCTCTGGCATCCATACGGTGTCGTTCCAGCCGAATGAGCCGTCGGCATGCAGCTTGGGCGCCCGGGCGGCCCGCGCCGCGGTCACCGCGGCGCGGGCGGCCTCGGTGCGTTTGTCGCCCGACTTGAGCTCGGGGCGGTTGGCCAGGGCACGTTGCATGGCGGTGGCGAGATCGGTGCCGGCCGGCGGTGGCGGCACCGTCGTGGGAGCAGCGATGGCAAGCGGCGTCTCCGCCGGACGACCCATCGCCGTATTCAGCTGGCCGAGTGCGATGCGAACGCGGCTTTGCGCGTTGAGCAGCTGCAATTGGGCGGAGGCGACTTCGGCCTGCATGCGCAGTTCGTCGGCATGGGGCACGGCGCCGGCCTGGCGGCGCGCCTGTGCGAGGCGATAATGACTCTCGGTGCGAGCCAGATTTTTTTCGGCTACGGCCTGCAAATCCTGCGCCGCGGCGAGCGTATAGAAGGCCGATTGCACCGACAGTCGCACGTCGGCCCGGGTGGCGGCCGTGTCGGCCTCGGCGCCGGCCTGGCGGGCGCGGGCGGCGTCGAGTCCAGCGCGGCGTTCGCCGAAGTCGTAAAGCGTCACGTGCGAGGAGAGCCCGCCGTTCCAGTCGTCGAGCGGGCCGATAAGTTCGGGGATGGTGTGGCCGGGCAGCGTGAGGCCGGAGGGCAGAAAGGCGCGTTTTTGCCAGCGATGGTAGCCGGCGCTGAAGTCGACCTGCGGGTAGTACGGCGCGCGCGCCTCACCCACGGCTTCGCTGGCGGCTGCCACGCCGGCCTGCGCGGCGTTGAGCGCGGGGTGATTGGCGGCGGCGAAGGCGACGCAATCGTCGAGGGAAAGCGGCGGTAGTGAATCGGCGGCCGCGAGACGGGCAGCTCCGAGTGCGAAAAAGGTGACGGCAAGGATTGGTTTCATGGCAGAAGAGACAGAGCCGGCGGGGTTTAGCGACCCCGCCCGACAACACACTGGTAGCTGTAGCGGCGGTCTATGACCGCCGAATTCCGTCGGACACCCGGATCGGCGGTCATAGACCGCCGCTAAAGGAGCGGAGGGGCGGGATGGGAGCGGGAGACGCATGGCGGATAAAGGTGGTGATCGTTACATTAGGTTTCCGCGCAGCGGAAACCTCAACCTAGAGGGTCTTGTGGAAGCGTTTTACGGCAAAGGTCATCACGGCGAGGCCGAGACCGAGGAGGGCGGCGAACTGCGTCCAGAGCACGTCGAAGCCGACGCCTTTCAGGAAAACGCCGCGGATGATGACGAGCATGTAGCGCAGCGGATTGAACAGGCTGAGCCATTGGATCTCCGTCGGCATATTCGCGATGGGGAAGATGAATCCGGAGAACAGCATCGCCGGGAAAAAGAAGAAGAAGGTCGTCATCATCGCCTGCTGCTGCGTCTGGCTGATGGTCGAGATGAACAGGCCGACTCCCAGGGTGCTCAGCAGGAAAAGCGCGACGCCAAGCAACAGCAGCGGAAAACTGCCGCGGAACGGGATGTCGAACCAGAGCAGCGCGACCGCCGACACCATGGCGGTGTTGACGAAACCGATCACCGCGAACGGGGCGCATTTGCCGAGGATGAATTCCACCGGCCGGAT
>DATJPQ010000255.1:0-4938 GCA_035506315.1 Opitutaceae bacterium | reverse complement strand
GACGTGATGCCCGGCAAACCCGTGCTCATCGACAAGTTCCTCGAGGACGCCATCGAGCTCGACGTCGATTGCATCAGCGATGGCGAGATCTCGGTGATCGGCGGCATGCTTGAGCACATCGAGTACGCCGGCGTGCACTCGGGCGACGCCGCCATGGTGATGCCGCCGCACACGCTCGGCCGAGCCATGCTCCAGACCGTGCGCCAGGCCACCTACGCCCTCGCCCGCGAGCTGAAGGTCGTCGGCCTGATGAACATTCAATTCGCCATCAAGGAAAACCAGCTCTTCATCCTTGAGGTGAACCCGCGTGCCTCGCGCACGGTGCCGTTCGTGTCGAAGGCCATCGGCGTGCCGCTGGCCAAGCTCGCCGCCAAGGTCATGGCCGGCAAGACGCTCAAGGAACTCGGCTTCACGCGCGAGCAGACGCCGAAGCACTGGTGCGTGAAGGAGGCGGTGTTCCCCTTCGTGCGCTTCCCCGGCGCCACCATCACCCTCAGCCCCGAAATGCGCTCGACCGGCGAGGTCATGGGCATCGACAACGATCTCGGCATCGCCTTCGCCAAGGCCGAGGCCGCCGCCAAGCCCGGCCTGCCGGTGCAGGGCAACGTTTTCCTCTCGGTGAAGGACGCCGACAAACCGCGGGCCGCCGAACTCGCGCGCCGCCTCGAGAAGCTCGGCTTCTCGATCTGCTCCACCAGCGGCACGGCGAAGGTGATCGCGGAAAAGGGCGTCAAAGTCACCAAGCTGCAAAAACTCGGCGAAGGCCGCCCCAACGCGGTCGATCTGATCAAGAACGGCCAGATCCAGATGGTGATCAACACGCCCAGCGGCATGATCCCGCGCCGCGACGAAAACGCCATCCGCTCCACCGCCTACGCCCACAACGTCTGCATCATGACGACGATCACCGGCGCGCAGGCGGCGGTGAACGGCATCCGCGCCCTCAAGCGCGAGCGCGTCGGCGTGAAGCCGATTCAGGCGTACCGCGGCAACGTGACGATGGAGTGAGGCCGGCCACGGCCGGTCTTACTGAGTTTCGCAGAATAGGGTGACCGACTTGGTGGAGCGGCTTGACCTCAAGACGCTTCTACGGCGACTGAGCCGAACCAGCGCGTTGGGCTTGCCCGCCGTGGCGGGGTCAACGCGCTCCACCGGTGTCACTTAATTGTGCAGCACTAGGTAAAACGTTTCGTAGCCGCGAGCGGGAGCGAGTGGAGGCTCGAGATTCCACCGGTCGCGTATCCAATCGTTCACGTACGATGGTCGCTCTGGATGTTTCGCGTCGCTCGGAAAGAAAGCAGGAATTTGCCAGGCAAACTCTCGATCAAATCACCACGGTTTGATAGAAACCGCGCTAAGCCACAGTGCGGTCCGGGCTCATGAATTTGTCACTTATTACGTTACAAACTATGGCTAACTATTGTTAATTAGAAACTAATACAAACCATGTTTGTAACATAATACGTTACAAACTCATGAGCAGGGGCTGGTGGTCGAAGTGCGCCACCGGTGTCGAGGCGGACGGCCAATTCCAGCCTCCTCACGTCGGCTGCTACCTGCTGCAGACCGAAAAACCTGCGTGCGGTCCTGCGGGCACGCCTGCGCTTGCACTCCGACCCGGGGAGCGCGGACGTATCGCCCGCTCCGGATTCCGAATCCGCCGCACGACCCGCAAAATTGACAAGGCCGCCCCCCGCTCACGCGAAGGACGGCCTTGGTTTTCTACTGATTACGGTTTAACGGGCCGTGCTGGGCGATCAGTCCGTCGATTCCTCGACGATTCGAATCGGCAACACGACCCTGGCCGCCTGGGGATGGCCGTCGCGCCGCTCTGGAGCGAATCTCCAGTGGCGGACTGCGCCGGTCAGGGCCCGGGCGAGTTCATAATCGACCGGCGTGCGCACCTCGATGTTTTGCGGTGCGCCCGTCTGATCGACCGTGAACACGAGTTCCACCGTGGTGCCCGCGTATCCCGGTTCGACGTCAGGTGAAACCACCTTGATCGGCACCGGCATATCGGTACGCCCGCGGTAGGACTCGATGTAGGCTCGCTCGAGCGACAAGGCCGCATGGGCCATCGGCGCCACGAGCAAGACCACGCTGAGTACCAGCATGAGTTTGCGGGTTGTATTCATGGTATAAACTCCGTCACAGGACGGAGAGTTTGTTTTTCGGTTTCGTTGCCACCGCCCGACGTCCGGCCGGAAAGACCGCTCGCCTGGCGGGGATTGGACAACAACCCGGCCGGAAGGCCGGACCGCCGCCAAACTGCGAGTTTCAGGGCGCAACGTCGCGAGGTTGCTGGTGTCACCACGCTCCGAAAAACCAACGCTCAACCGCACTCATGCTTGATTGGCAAAGAACCGCCTGCTCGCGCAGGTGCCGGTGATCCTACCCGGCATTTGTAGCGTAGCAATCGCCGTGCCGTGACATTCCGGTGAACTTCGTAGGCCTGGAACTCATGCGGCCGGCGCGGCCACATTCCCGTAGCAGCCGAGGTTACGAGGCTGTTCCCTTAGCCCGCGCTTTGCCTCCGCCCGGGGAGCGCGGACGTATTGCAGGCGGCAGGCGATCGTCCGCTCCGTCCGGGATTAGTCCACCCGCCCGTCAATCTTTCGCGTCGGCGGGCTTGTCTTGCCTGGGTGCCGGCGCGGCGGACTCGCGTAGCTGTAGGATGATCTTCTTGTCCACGGCCTGCTCATAACCGGTTTTGAGCTGGGGCACGAAGAGCCATCCACCGACGGCGCGCAAGATAGCCAGGGTGGCGTCTTGCGGAAGTTGTTCGGTGAGGGTGACGTCTTGCGCGATGCCATCGCGACCGATGACCAGGCTCAGATGCACCGATGCGGGCAACGTCGATTGATCCACGTTTTCGGGAAACACTGGCGGGAAACGCAAATACGGTTGGGCCGCATGATCGGCAGTCTGGAATTTTTCGCGGTATCCGCGCATCACGAGTTCGTGGGTGCCCAGTTCGAGGCGGCGGAAAAAAGCGCCGGCGGCATCGCTGTGCGATGTCTGGATTTCCTTCCCCTCGCTGAACAGCAACAACACGGCCGGAGCGCCTGGGATTAGAATGTCCGGCAAATTCACCAGGACTTTTACTTCCTTGCCCGCCTTCAGGTCGGCAATGCCCTTGATTGCAACATGAGTTTCCGCCGGAATGACGGATTCATTGAGACGGGGGTTGTAGGCGATCATCACCGCCATGCAATGGGTGTACGACCGGTCCGATTTCAACACGCCCCGCACGTAGGAGCCGGTGCCGAATGGTATTGGGTCGGTGTTGTTGTTGCGGATATCTACGAACCCCGGAGCGAAGCTATTCGCTCGCTCGAATTTGAGGCGGGCATCGGAGGGCATGTTTTTTTCTTTGCCATCGATCTTCACGATGGGGCTCCCGCTCCCGGTTGAGTCGTATACCGGGAGCCATTTTCCCTCATAGTTCACTAGGCAGACGGTGGGGTGATAGGCCGGCACGGGGAACGGCGTTGCCCCCGAGGCGGTGCCGTTGGCCAGCTGGGCAAGCGCAAACCAGACGCAGAGAAAACGAAGGGTGGGGCGCATGAGGGTAATCCTGCGGGAGCGATACTCCGCGGCATGAACGGCAGAACAAGCCAGAAAACAGAGGCGAGTGGACGGTAAACCGCGGGCCGTAGGCCCCACGCTCCCTCGGGGCAAATTCAGAGGGGTCAGTTTGGGACCCCTTATGGCACGCCCGGGGCCAACAGCTACACCTACGACGCCAACGGCAACATGGCGTCCGGCGGCGGCCGAAGCATCGAGTGGACCTCCTTCAACCAAGCCAAGAGCATCACGGCTGGTAGCCTGGGTAGCACGTTCTCCTTCGGCGCGAGCCACGAACGCGTCATCCAGAAAACTTTGGCCGGCGTTACCACCGTGTACGTCGGGGCCAACTTCGAGGCGGTCTACGTAGGCGGTCAGCTCAAGGAACGCCGCCACTACATCATGACGCCCATTGGCCGCACGGCCGTGCGCGTCGAAGGTGGTTCCTCAACCTCCGACCTAAACCTCAACCTTGGCCTCGGTCTTGTCCGCACCCGCTGGTTCCACCAGGACGGGCTCGGCTCCATCACCGCCATCACCGACGAGTGGGGGAGGGTGGAGACCCGCTACGCGTACGACGCCTGGGGCAAGCAGACGAAGAACGTGCTGCGCTCGCAAGGCTCCGGCACCGCCGGCACCAACGGCGGCACCACCGGCGCATGGGAGAATTCGCGCGGCTATACCGACCACGAGATGCTGGCCGACCTCGGCCTCATCCACATGAACGGCCGGGTTTACGATCCGGTCTTGGGCCGCTTCATTTCGGCTGATCCGTTCATCGGAAATCTAAACGACTCGCAGGATTACAACCACTACTCCTACGTCGGCAACAATCCGCTGGGCTTTACTGACCCGAGCGGCCATCTAAAACTCTGGAAGGATGTCCTCGGGCCGATTGTACAGTACATTGCTGCCGGTTATGGCGCCATTCCTTCGGCGATTGTCGGAGCTACCATCAATGGCTGGAAGGGGGCGGTTCAGGGCTTCTGCGCGGGTCTTGGGAGATTCATCGGGGGCGATGTCGGTTACAGCTTTAGTTCAGGCTTCTCCGGGAGTTTGCTCAATGGCGGATCGTTGGGCGATGCGTTTAAAGCCGGCGCGATCGGTGGCGCGCAGGCATATCTTGCTGGGAAGATCGGCGACTATTATGGCCATACTCCAGGCGATTTCTGGAACGAAGCCGGCCGCGCTTTTGCCCATGGCATACTCGGCGGCGCCGTCGAAGAGGCCCGCGGTGGCGAGTTCCGCCATGGCTTTTATGCGGGATTTGCCGGCTCGGTCGCTGGAAGCTTGGCACCAAGTCTTGCGCTCCCTGACTACGATAAGCGAGGCCCGTTGGCTATCTTGGAGCGAACGTCTTTTGCTGCTGCA
>DATJPQ010000254.1:0-56042 GCA_035506315.1 Opitutaceae bacterium | reverse complement strand
CTGACCCTCGACGGCATCGAGCCCACCCTGGCGCACATCGCGGACAAAACGTATCCGATGTTCCGCCAGCTCTACCTCATCGCCAGGGGCGCCCCCAGCGCACAGGGCCGCGTGCTGATCGATTTTTTCCACAGCAAGGACGGCCAGCAGATCATCCGGGAGGCGAAGTATGTCCCGATCCTCTGAGTCTGGCCGTTGGGCCGCGCTCGGCGCGCTGGGGACCGGCCCGCTGTGGGCGGGACTCGCGCTGGCGGCATTTCTGGGGCTCGTCGGTGGCCGGGCGCTGGTCGAACTGGGATGGAGCCTGGGCGGCTGGCACTGGGCGCCGCACTCCGGGAACTTCGGAGTGTGGTCGCTGGCGGCCGGCACGGCGGTGGCCGGTGGGCTGGCGCTGACGCTGGCCCTGCCCGTGGGTCTGGCGACGGCGGTTTATCTGGCCCTGTATGCGGGCGCCGGCGTGCGGCGCGCATGTGACGCCGCGATCGGCCTGCTGGGCAGCGTGCCGTCGGTCGTGATCGGCCTGTGGGGCATGACCTGGGTCGTGCCGCTCCTGGGCAACTCGCTCGCATCCGCCGTCATCGTGCTTGCGGTGATGATCACGCCCACGTTCGCGCTCCTCGCGGGCGCGGCGTTGCGACAGGTCCCGGCCAAACTCGTGGAGACCAGCCGCGCCCTGCCGGTGGGCGAGGCGGCGGTCACGCGCGTGCTGCTCGCGCGGGCGCGGCGCGGCGTGTTTGCAGCCGCCCTGCTGGCCACGAGCCGGGCCGTGGGCGAGGCGGTGGCGATCAGCATGGTGGCCGGCAATGTGCCCAACTGGCCGTGGAGTCTGGCGCGGCCATTTTCCACGCTGACCACGACGCTGATCGTGGACTACGATGGCTCTTCCGGGGCGCACCGGCAGGCGCTATTTTTCCTGGCTGCGCTGACGATGTTGCTCGTTGCCACTGCCAATCTGGTGCGCCTCAACCAAATCAGGGAGGAGGTCAGATGATCCGGGTGGCGGGTGCCCTGGCCACGGCGCTGCTCGTCGCGCTGACGATCGGGATCGGCGTCGATTTATTCGTGCGCGGCGCGGCGGGATTCCGCCCCGGCTATCTGGTGCGCGAGCCCCGCGACCTCGGGCGCGGCGGCGGGATCGGCCCGGTCCTGGTTTCGACCGGCATCGTCGTGGGCGCGGCCACGCTGCTGGCGACGGCCCTGAGTTTGCCGGCGGCGGTGTTCATCACCGAGATGCGGCGCCCGGCGTGGTTCGGGCGCTTCTCCCACATTGTGCTCAACATCGGCATCGGCGTGCCCCGCATCGTGTGGGGCTTGTTCGGCGCGGCGCTGTTCGGCGGCGTACTGGGATTCGGGTTCTCCGTCGCCACGGGCGTCCTGACGCTGGCCTGCCTGATGGCGCCGATCATGACGGCCGGGTTCATCTCCGGACTCAGCGCCGTCGATCCGGCGCTCGCCGAGCAGTGCCGTGCCCTCGGGACGAGCCGTTGGGCGACGGTCTGGCGGCAGATCGTGCCCGCGGCGCGCCCGGCGCTCACCGCCACGGCGGCGCTCGCGGCGGGGCGGGGCCTGGGCGATGCCGCCGCGTTGTTGTTCACGTCCGGCGTGGCCGCCTCGATCCCGCATTCGTGCTTCGATTCGGCGGCGACGCTGGCGGTATATATCTTCCACTTGCTCACCAGCGTTCCCGGTGGGCAGCAGGCCGCCTATGCCGCCGCCGCGCTCCTCTTCGCGCTCGCGGCATTGGTGCAGCTGGCGGTCTCGTGGGCGCAGGGGGAGCAGAGGTTCGCGGGATGATCCACCTCCGTTACCAGCAGCTGGCGCTCGCGGTCGCCCGCCGACCGGTCATCGAGGCCGTCGATCTCGACCTCACCGGACCCGGCGTCGTGATCCTGCTCGGCCCGTCCGGCGTCGGCAAAAGCTCGTTGCTGAAGGCCACCCAGCGGCTCATCGAGGGCGGCGTGGACGGCTGGACGCGCTCGGGCGACATCCTGCTGGACGGCCGCAGCATTTTCGCCGGGCCCCGGCGGGAGCTCACCCGCCGGGTCGGCTACATCCAGCAATTGCCCGCCATGCTCATGGGCAGCGTGCGCGCCAATGTGGAATTCGGCCTGCGGCACGACGGCCGCACCGCCCGGCGGGAGATTCGCGGCATCGCCGAGCATGTGCTCGAGGATGTCGGGCTAGCGCGGGAGCTGAGCCTGGATGCGCCGGCCCGCAATTTGTCGGGCGGCCAGCAGCAACGGCTCGCCATCGCCCGCGCGGTCGCGTTACAACCGGAGGTTCTGCTGATGGACGAGCCGACTTCGGCGCTCGACCCGATCAGCAGCATCCAGATCGAAAGACTGGTCCGCACCCTCGCGCGCGAACGCCTCATCGTCATGGTCACGCACAAGGTCGCACTCGCCGAGCGCGTCGGCGATCGCGCCGGGTTCATGCTGCGCGGCGAACGCGGAGGCCGCCTCGCCGAGTTTGGTCCGTTGCCGGCGATTCTGCACGCGGCCGCCGACGAGGGCGTGCGGCGCTTCATCGGCATGGGCGCGATCGTTGACCAGCGCCCGACGACCGCCGCGCAGATTCTGGACAAGAAATTCCTGGTCATCGGCCCGGGCCACAACCGCCATTCGCTCATGGCGCAGGCCATCGGCCGCGAGGAGATCTCCGGTCTGCCCGGCGGCTGCGCCGACGCGGGGGAGCAGCCGGACGAAAACGCCTGGAACGCCAGCTCCTCCACCATCGACGGACTCCCGCCCAACCCGGCCGCGCGCCGTGTGCTGGAAAAGATGGATCTCGCCCACGGCGGCCATGCCTCCCGCCCGATTACCGCCGAAATGCTGGAACAGGCCGACATCGTCTTCTGCATGACGCGCGGCCAGTGCGAGACGCTGGCCCGGCAATATCCGGCCCACACCGGCAAGATCCAGCCGCTCGACCCCGTCGATGACTTGGAGGATCCGCGCGAGGGTGACCTTGAGTTTCCCTGCCACGTCGCCGGACGCATCAAGGAACTCGTCCGTTGGCGCCTGCACGCTGCGCCCCAATACCCCGCGAGGCCATCCGCATGAATGCGCCGCCACGCCTCCCGCTTCCAAGCCCTGCCACGAGCCATGCCGCGGCCATGCCCCCGCCCGCCACGGCTCCCCGCGCCTCGTCCGGTCTCCGGCCGGACCGGACGCCCGCCAGCGACACGTTCATGCAGCTGCCGGCCCTGGTCGCGACAAACACGCCGGGCAACCGCGTTCGCGGCGGACAACTGGCGGTCCTCGGCATCCCGTGGGATGGTTCCGTCACCTGCCGCAGAGGCGCCAGCGCCGGTCCGACAGCCATCCGCGAAGCCTCGCGGCTGTGCCGCAGCCATTCGTTGCTGATGGGCGTGGAGGTCTTTGGCCGCCTGCCCGGTCGCGACGCCGGCGATGTCGCCGTCAGGACGGGCGATCCGGCGGAAACGATGGAGCGCATCGCGGCCTGCGTGACGGAACTCCACGACGCGGGCGCGGATGTGATTGCACTGGGTGGCGACCACTCCGTGCTCGTGCCGATCCTCCGCGCCACGAGCCGGCGCCACGCCGGGCTGACTCTGATCCAGATCGACGCGCATTTCGACACGACCGATGCCGGCGGCCCGCCCTGGCGGCACCACGGCACTTGCGTGCGCGACGCCATAGCCGAGGAGTCGGTCGCCGGCCATCGCGTGTTCCAGATCGGCCTCCGTGGCTCGGTCGGCACCCGCGACTACTTCCGCTTTGCCGAGGAGCAGGGCATCAGCCTGCTGACCATGTGCGGCGCCCACGATCCCGCCGGGCGCGCGGCCTTTCTCGCGCGTTTGCGCCGGCAGGCCGGCGACGGTCCGTGCTACCTCACGTTCGACATCGACGGCGTCGATCCGGCTTTCGCGCCCGGAACCGGCACGCCCGTCCCCGGCGGCTTCACGAGTTATGAAGCGCTGGCCCTGCTGCGCGAGTTCAAGGGCTTGAACGTCGTCGGTGCCGACGTCGTGGAGGTTGCCCCGGCCTACGACTCGCCGGGTCAGATCACTTCCCTGCTCGCCGCCGCGCTCGTGCTCGAGTTGGGCGCCCTGATCGCCGCTTCGCCCCGCCACCGGACTTAGTCTCCTTTCCCATGTCCACCATTGCTTCCAGCACAACCTCCTCCGCTTCCCGATCGCCCCTGCCCAACCCGCCGCCCGGCATGCCGCGCATCGTCCCGCACCTCTTCTACCGCGATGTGGCCGCGGCGGCCGACTGGCTGGCCGGGGCTTTTGGCTTCAACTGCCGCCTGCGCATCGCCGATGACACGGGCCTCGTCGTCCATGCCGAACTCGAGCTCCACGACGGCCTCGTGATGCTCGGTCTCGCGCGCGAGCATGCCCACTGGGCGAGCCCGCTCGACCTCGGGGGGCAGATAATGCACCGCCTCTTCATCTACGTCGACGATGTCGACGCCCATCATGCCCGCGCGATCGCCGCCGGCGCACGGATCACGTTCGCCCCGGCCGACCAGTGGCACGGCGAGCGGGTTTACGAAGCCGTCGACCCGGAGGGCCACCGGTGGAAATTCGCTCATCCGATTTTCGCGGTCGATCAAACCCAACTCAAACGACCGCCGACTCCCCCGGGCCATGACTAGCCGGATCCTCGTTTGCGGCAGTGGCAACACCGCCCATGTGCTGGCCGGATTGCTCAGCGCCGACCCCGGGTTCGAAGTGCGTCTCTTCACCCAAAATGCCGGGAAGGCCGCCAGCTGGCGGGAGGAGGCGGCCCACGGCGGCCTCGTGGTCATCCAGGGAATCAACGGCCAGGCCCGCGAAGCCGCGCGCGCCGGACGCGTGCTCGTGTCGGACGATCCCGCCATCGCGCGCGGCTGCGACCTGATCTTCACCGCCGTCACCGCTTTTGTCCTCGGCGAATACCTCGCGCTTCTCGCCCCGCACATCGCGGCCGGCGCGGTGCTGGTCGGCTTTCCCGGCCAGGGCGGTTTCGAGTGTGAAGTGGCCCGGCACCTCGCGCACCGGCCGGTCATCGTGATGAACTTCGAGTCGGCGCCGTGGGCGTGCCGCGTGCTCCGTTTCGGACGGCTGGTCCAGATTTGCGGGGCGAAGACCTACCTCACCGGGGCCCTGCGCGGCGACCTCACCCGCGCCCGCATCAAGGATCCGTTCGGGCTGATCCGGCGCATCGCCGGCCCTCAAACGCGCGTGGTCGAGTCGCCCAGCCTGCTCGCGATCACGCTCATGTCGGTCAACGCCTACAGCCACCCGCCGATCATGTATGGCGCGTGGCGGGATTGGGACGGCCGGCCGCTGGCCGAGCCGCCCGTGTTTTACCAGGGCATCAGCCGCGAAACCGCCGGCCTGATGACCCGCATGAGCGACGAGGTCCTCACCATCCGCGACCGGATCGCGGAGCGTTTTCCGCGCAAGGATCTCACCGCGGTCATTCCCATGCTCCAGTGGGACCGCCTCGCGTATGGCGCGGAGATCGCCGACCCTTCAACCCAGTTCACGGCGCTGCGCACGAACCACGCCTACCAGACGATGACGCACCCGATGGTGCGCGCCGCGGCCGGCGGATGGATGCCGGATTTCCAGAGCCGTTTCCTGAGCGAGGATGTGCCGTTCGGACTCGTGCCGATCCGTGGCGTGGCCGAACTCGCCGGAGTCGGAACCCCGGCCATCGACGAAGTGCTCCGCTGGAGCCAGGCCAAACTCCACCGCACCTATCTGGACGGCACGCGTTTCACCGGTTCCGACCTGGGGACGACCAGCTGTCCGCAACGCTACGGCCTTCATTCGCTCGCCTCGATCCTATGAACGACACGGTCGCCATCGCCATCGTCGGCCTCGGGCCCAAGGGGCTGCACAGCCTCGAGCGGCTGCTCGCCGGACTTGCGGCCGCGCCGCTGCCCGTCCCGGTGGTCGTGCACGCCATCAATCGCGGCGCCGAGTTCGGTGTGAGTCCGGTTTACGCCACCGACCAGCCGGACTACCTCGTCACGAACAACAGCATCGCCGACATCGACGCCTGGGGCGACGAAGACCCTCCACCCGTGGGCGGGCGTGGACCGAATTTCATCGCCTGGCAGGCCCGCCAGGGCGCGGCGGGCTCCGCCCCGCTCACCGGCGGCGAATATCTGCCGCGCGCGCTGGTCGGGCGCTACCTGCGCGATTGTTTCCGGCACCTGGAACGCCACGTGCCTCCCGGCGTCGAACTGCGCCCGCAGGTCGGCGAGGCGGAAGACCTGATCCCGGAGGACGGACACTACGTCATCACGCTCGCGGCCGCCGATGGCGCGCGCCGCCGGATCGTGGCGCACAAGATTCTTCTCGCCACCGGACACGCGCGCGTCGCGCCCACCGGGCCGGACCGGGCCTGTTCGGCGTTTGCCGCCGCTTCGTCGCGCGCGCGTTTCGTCCCGTTCGTGTTCCCGGTCACGCCAAACCTGCGCGACATCGCGCCGGGTGCGGAGGTGGCGATGAAGGGGATGGGGCTGACGTTCATCGACGCGGCCCTCGCTCTCACCGAAGGTCGCGGCGGTCGCTTCGAGCGCCCGGCCACGGGAGGGCTCCGTTACCGCGCCTCCGGCGTCGAGCCCCGGGTCATCCGGCCGTTCAGCCGCTCGGGCCTGCCGGCGATTCCCAAAGCGGTCGATCTCCCGGTTGCCCTGCGTCCGCTGACCTTCACGCCTCCGGCGCGCGTGGAGGCGATGCGCCGCCGGGCGGACGGTCGCCAGCTCGATTTTGCGCGTGAGCTGCTCCCCTTGGTCGAGCTGGAGATGGCGCGCGCCTATTATCAGGCGGCGATGGGCCCCGGCCTCTGGCGGGACCGGCTCGAAGCCGGTGGGGACGATGCCGCGGCGCTGCGGCGGGTGATCGCAGACTATCGGCGCGAACATCCCGGACAGGTTCCCTTCGATCCGGCTCCCGTGCTCGATCCTCTGGCCGGCCGGTGCCCGGCGACCGCGGCGGCGCTGCACCACGCGATCGTCGCCTACCTCGATTGCGAGATCGCACGATCACGCGCCGGTCACCGGGGTTCGCCGCTCAAGGCCGCCATCGATATCTGGCATGAGGTCCGTTATGCCCTGCAGCCTGTCTGGCAGTTCGCCGGCCTCACACCGGAGTCGCAGCGTTCGGTGGCCGGCGGATTCGCGTCGCAGTTCAAACGCGTGGTCTTCGGCCCGCCGGTGCAGAACGCGGAAAAGATCCTCGCGCTGGCGCGCGCCGGGATCGTCGATTTCGGATTCGCCCGCGCTCCGGAGGTCAGCTTGCCCGCGGGCGGCGGACGTTTCGCATTGCGCAGCAGTCTGCCCGACGGTGTGCGCACGGACGCGGACGTCCTGATCGACGCCCGCTATCCGCCCAACCATGTCGAACGCGACGTGACGCCGCTCGGGCGTTCGCTCCTGGCGCGCGGTCTCATCCGGCCGTTTGCCAACGGCGGCTACCGCCCCGGCGCGATCGACATGACTCCTGACACCCAGTGCGTGGTCGGAGCCGACGGCACACCGAATCCGGACATCGCCGTGATCGGGATCCCCACCGAGGGCAATCTCATCGGCAACCTCACCGTCACCCGTGCGCCTTTTTCGGCCCGTTGGGCCGCACACACGATCGGGCAACTGGCCGCCCTCGCGACCGGCGTCCTCGTTCCCACCCGAACCGAATCCTGCCTTTCAGCTCATCCATCACCATGAAAACAACCTTGCCCTAGCCGCATGCCCCAATCCCCGCCCGTCGCACCGGGCACACGATCGATCCGCTGGCCGCCCTCGCGACCGGCTTTCTCTCCCCACCGTCAACCGAATCCAACCTCTCAACTACCATACAATGAAGACAAGACCCTTTCACTCCGGCCGCCACGCTGCCCGTGCGGCCGGCATTGCCCTCGCCGCGATCCTCGTTTCCTCCACCGTGCACGCTCAATCGACCGCATCGGCGGGTGCCTCCGCCCTCAGTCCGAACGCTGCCGCGATCCAAGCCAACATCCAGAACATGCTGTCGACGTCCGGGCCGAGCTCCATCGTTCCCCTGTCCGACATCCCGGGCGGCGCCGCATCGGCCACGATCACCGAGGCCAGCTTGTTCGCCTGGCAGGAATTCATCGCCCTGAGCTGGCCCAATGTGCCCGTGACCGGAAGCCTCGGCACGCGCGAAACGGCCGACGGATCGAAGCAGTTTGGCCAGCCGGCGGGCGCCTACCTGGTCAACGGACAAACCGCCGCCTACCCGGCGCTCGTCTGGGAAACCCTGCGCAACAAGCCTGAAATCTACGGCGGTTTGACCTCCAACAGCATGCTCCTGCCGCCCAATGGCTACGTCAACAACGCCGATCTCGATTTCGGTTTCGACGCCTTCCCCCAATACAACTACGCCAATGGCATCTCTCCCGGCTATGGCTACAACGGCTCCACCAAGCCGGCTCCATTCGTCAACCTCGACGAGAACAGTCAGATTGGCACGTGCCAGATGTTCGCTGGCCTCCCCGCCGGCGATGGTGCGCCGACTCAGTTTCCCGGAAGGCTCGTGCTCTTTCTCGCGAAGGCCAGTCGCAAGCAATACAACTACGTGTCCTCGCGCCAGTGGTGGAATACCAATTCGAGCGCGGTGGGCCTGATCGAGAACAACACCTCGGGCTACGTGCTGGCCAACCAAAAGCTGCCTCCGCCCGGCGCGGAGTTCGGCACCCCGTCGAACCCGGGGCCGTATATCAGCTTCCCCAATGGCACGATCGAGGTGAAGGCTGCCTGGCGGCTGCTCACTACCAAGGAAACCGCCGTTTTTCAGCAGACCGGCCAGGTGCCCGGCTACCATTGGGCGATGGTCCGATATTACCCCGTCGCCGCATCGGACAGCCAGCCGACGACCAATCCCGGCGCTCTCGTCGCGGACCCCACCAAGCCGGTGGATGCGCCGGCCGTTCTGCTCGGTCTTCACATCATCCAGAAGACACCCTCTGCCCCTTACTTCATTTTCGCCACGTTCGAGCACGTGAGCAACATCCGCAACCAGTCCGGCAACGCGGTCGAGGACCAAAACGGCGGGCTCACCCCCAACGCCTACAGCGCCACGGTGCCGACGCAGCCGCCCGCTGGCTATGTCTTGCAGGGTGACGTGAACAAGGGCAACCCGCCCCCCGGCCAATATCTCAAGGATCCGACCACCTCGAATGTGTTCACGCAATTCGCCACCGCCGGCAGTCCCGAGGGTGAGATCTTCGTGCCGAACGAAACGACCGGCTCCACCGGCGTGGGCCCCGGGGGCAGCAGTTCCTATTATATCAACACCCAGAAAAGTGGTCTCCCCGCCGACAATATTGGCCCTCCGACGCCCACCTCCACGCCCTATCTCGACGTCAACCGCCGCCGGTTCCTCATCCCGAACGAGATCGTCAATATCAACCGCAGTATTCACGGTTTGATCTCCACCTACGGCTACCAGCAGGCTGCGAATATCTGGCTGAACTACCGCCTCACCAACGTGCAGTGGAAACCGGTCAACAAGCCCTCCGGCCAGGCCTTGACCACGGCGATCAATGGCGTGCCTCCGGCCAGCTACTACCAGTCGAACAGCATGATCGAGACGAACATCGTGCTCTCGGGCTTCAGCGGGCAATTCGCCGGGCAAAGCAACAATATCACCGACTACTACTTCGCCCCGGTGACCTACACGGACACGACACCGACTCCCGCCACAACCGTTGTCAGAAATGCGTCGACGGCGGCGGTGCCCAGTCCGTTCTACAACGTCTACCATGCCGGCACGGCCAACAACATGGGCGGATGCATGGGCTGCCATGGCAATCGCTCGGTGGGCGTACCTCCCCACAATGGCGCGACGGACTTCAGCTTTATCTTCGACGGCGGGCCCGTGGCCAATCACGATCAGGCGAAGTTCGCCTTCACCCCGGCCGAGATGGAAGCGTTGCGCCTGAAGCTCCACAACTACTTCCGTCAATAGTTCCGGGTTCGCTCTCTTCCTCCGATTCGTTCGCGGGCCGCAAGGGTTTCACTCCCCGCGGCCCGCTTTGGTCCTCCGGCCCGGGCGTTCGCCGATCGAATCATTTTCCCCTCCCCGACCGGATCGCGCTGCCGTCCGTACCACGCGCCCGGGGTCGGCAACGTGGACGCTCCGCGGACTTTTTGCACCGCGGATTTGCCCCGGATTCATCATAAGCATAAAATGGCAACCTCAATACCTCCAATACCATGAAACACCCTGTCTTTCCCCGCAGCGTCTCCAGCCGCTTCGGCTTTGTTCTCTCCGCCTCGATGAGTTTCGTCGCCGCGTGCATGTTGTCGGCCCAGACCTATACGACGCCCGCGCCCAAGCCCGCGCCGGCCGCGATGTGTCCCACCCTCGGGTGGGAGGAAAACCTCGCGAAGTACCTCCAGCCGGACGCGGCGTTTCCCACCACTGACACCCCGCTCGATGCCAGCGACTGCATGTTTCACCAGTGGTCGTGGGAGGCCTTCGTGTGGGCCACCGCGCTCGATGCGCACGGCGTGCCGCGCTTCATGACGCTCCACACGCCCGCGGATTTGCTCAAACCCGACGGCGCCCCGCCGTCCGCCGAGCCGCCCATGCTCACCCTGGGCACGCGGGACATCCACGCCACCGGCGCCTACATCGAGGGCACCGGCGCCATCGTCGAGGCCGACGGCAACATGCTCGTCGCGCCCAACGGTTATCCGGTTTACGCGTCCGTGCACATGAACGAGGCATACTTCGCCACCGCGAAGCGGAATCTCGTCATCAACGGCGGCTATCTGGCGAATGGCGACGCCGATTTCTTTCCCGTCGGCGCCGCCGTCTTCAAGGCCACGTGGATGCGCCTCGATGCCGGCCAGGAACCCCCGGCGGGCGCCTATGTCACCGAGGCGCGCGTGCCGGTGCTCGCCGTGTCGCTCACGCCCGACAACACGATCTATGCCCAGCCCACCGGCCGGACCATGACCGTCAAGGTCGCGCTGCTCGGCCTGCACGTCGTCGGCCAGACGGTCAACCACCCCGAGTTCCTCTGGGGCACGTTCGAACACCACGACAACGACCCCCGTTTCCCCGACGGCCCGAACAAGCCCCCGTCCACCGCCAGCGATCCGCGCAACTACACGCTCTACGTCGGTGGCACGCCTTTCGGCCAGACCAACCAGCCCAGCACGCAGACCACGGCGACGAGCACCAGCACGAGCACGCCGCTCTCCACGCCGTCGACCACCATCACCACGACGACCACGCTCACGGCCACCCCGCGCCTCACGTTCAATCCGGTCACGCAGAAGTTCTCGCCCGCGAACAACGTGGTGCTCGAAAACGCCACCGGCAGCGAAACCCACTCGCCCGAAGGCCCGGCCAACATCGCGAACGTCAACCAGTCCGGCCACGAGTTCCTCGCCGGCCGGAAGCCCCCGCAATCGATTTTTGCGCACTACGATCTCATCGGCACGGTCTGGATGAAGCCGGGCCAATACAACCTCAACAGCAACCAGTCCAACGCCGTCGGCTCGGTGAACCTCTGCAACAGCACCGCCGAGACGTTCCTGCAGAACGCCTCCGGATCGACCACGCCCTCGACGGTCGGCAACTGCTTCTCGTGCCACAACCCGCAGACGTTCCAGAATGTGGCGCCCATGCCCAACCTGCCGGCCCGCCGGATCGCGCTCAGCCACGTGCTCGCCGCCGGGACGCTCTACGCCGTGCCCAACCAGATCTCCGTGCTCGTACCCGCCGGCACGGTGAAGTGATAAGTGCCGTGATCGGGTCGGGTGATGACATCAACGGATGAATGCGAAGGAGGCCAAGCCAGGCTGCGGTGGATTTTTATTTGCGCTATCACCCGGCAGGAGGAACAAGTGACGCATGTACTCCCCTGCTTTTATTCGTCGGCTCACTGCACTTTCACTGCTGGGTTCACTCGCCCTGGGTGTCCCGTCCGGACGGGCGGCCGACGCCGCGGCGGCGGCACTTGTCCCGGCTCCGGTTCCCGCCGCGGTGGCCATCTCCCGGCCCACGCCCGCCGAGGTGGCCGTGGTGACCGACAACCTGCAGCGGTTCCTGGCGCAGGCCGATCTCGCCACCAAGGCCATCCTTGCCAAATATCCCGACATGCTCGCCGTCCGCCCTCCTCGCGCGAACCCCGGTCTCCTGCCCATCCTCAATCCGGATTTTCGCGCCAAGCACGAAGCCAACCTTGCGCGCGCCAAACAGGGCGACGTCGACCTCCTTTTCATGGGTGATTCCATCACCGATCTCTGGCGCAACGCGGGCCCCGCCGGCGTGGTGAATCCACCTTTCTCCGGCAAGGCGGTTTTCGACAAATATTACGGCGCGATGAAGACCGCGAACTTCGGCATCGGCGGCGACACGACCCAGGGGGTGCTTTACCGTCTCCGCCACGGCGAGGGCGAGGGCTTCCAGCCCAAAGCCATCATGCTGTTGATCGGCACCAACAACGTCATCTTCGGCTCTCCCTCGGCGGAAATCGCCGAGGCCGTCGGCGCGGTGGTCCTGGAATTGCGCCGGCATTTCCCCGCCGCAAAAATCCTGCTGCTCGGCATCTTCCCGCGCGCCAACCCGGGCGACGACATCCGGAAGACGGTCCTCGACGCCAATGCCATCATCGCGAAGCTGCACGACGGCAAAAACGTGTTCTATCTCGATATCGGCGCCAAGCTCCTCGATGCCGACGGCCAGATCCCGCCGGACATCATGTCCGACAAACTGCATCCCACTGAAAAAGGCTACGAGATCTGGGCCGCAGCCGTCAAAGAACCGCTCGCCGAATTGATGAAGTAAGAGTTTGTCGGATGAAGTGGAACGCCTCATCCGACAAACTCTCCTAGGCGTGGATCCGGCGCGGCGGGGGCACGATGCGCTGCGCCACCGGCGGGGCGCCGACCGATGCCCGCGGCACGAGATCGACCGGAAACACCACCGGATTGATCGGCACGGGAGCGCTTTCGCCGTTCTGCTCCGCGATCCGATCGAGCAGCACCTCCACCGCCCGGTGGCCCATCGCCCGCAACGGCTGGCGCACCGTCGTGAGCTGCGGCACCGTCGTACGCGCCGCGAGGGTGTCGTCGAACCCCGTTACGGAAATGTCGTCCGGCACGCGCAGCCCCACCTCGGCAAGCGCTTCCAGGCAGCCGGAGGCAATTTCGTCGCTGGCGCAGAAGACGGCGTGCGGCAACGGCTGGCCGACATGCCGCCTGAGCCAGGCGCGCAAGGCATTGCGGCCGACCTTCAGATTGTATTGGCCGGGCACGAGCAGGTCGTCATCGAACCGGATGCGGGCGCCCGCGAGCGCCCGGCGGTAGCCGCGGATGCGCCGCTTGGCGCCGATCAACGTCGGATTGCCCGTGATGTGCATGATGCGCCGGTGCCCCTGGGCGATGAGGTGGCGCACCATCTCGTAGGCGCCGCTCTCCTCGTCGGTCTCGATGTTGACCACGGAGGGCAACGCCACGTTCGCATGAATGGCGACGAACGGCGTGTGCGCGGGCAACAGTTTGGCCGCCTCGCGCCGCAGCGTCGGCCCGATGAGGATCAGGCCGTCGATCCGGCCGTCGCACATCCCGTGCAGCCGCGCCGGATCGCGGCCCCAGTCGTGCAGCGTGAACACGGTGGTGTTCTGTTCGCGACGGGCCGCGGCTTCGAGGATGCCGTTGAAGATTTCGAGAAAATAGTGGTTGAGCTCGCCGTCGGAGATGACGACCGCGACGCCGATCGTGTTCATCCGGCGGTTGGCCAGGGCGCGCGCAGCGGCGTTGGGCCGGTAATGCAGCCGCGCCGCCGCCTGCAGGATGCGCTCGCGCGTCTCGGGCGCGATGCGCGACGAGGTGCGCGCCGCGTTGAGCACGGCGGAAGCGGCCATGGCGGACACGCCCGCGGCCCGACCGACATCCGCCAGGGTTGCCGCCCGGGCCGTTTTTTTCCTCAGATTTTGGGTCATATCCTAATACTAATTTTCCATCGGAGCCAGCCGGGGCCGCGCCGGCTCTTCGACTGGCCGTTTCGACAAGCTCAAGGTCCAGAGCCTGTCGAGGGACCCGGGGTCTGGAGCACGCGAAACGGCCAGCAGGTCTCTCCGGCAGAGTCGCCGGATTCAAGTTAAAAGCCAAGGCCGCGCCGGGTTTTCCGGCGCGGCCCTGACCAACGGGCGAATCAACCCTGCCCCCAGCAGGGTCGCCCGCCCGGCTTTATTTATCCGCGGAGATGGGGTCAGCGGGCAGGCTGACCGAAAAGCTGGTCACGCCAGCGGCGGGGCAAACGATCACTCCGAGCGGGTCGGGGATCGCCGAGCATTGTTTGCCGGGAGTCACCTCGCGCACGCCGGCCAGCTGGAGCTGCCAGCGACCCGCCGCGGGACCTTCCACGGTCGCCACAATCCGGCGCCCGGACCGCCGTACGACGCAACGCAGGGCCACGGCGCCCGTCATCGACGGCACGGTGCAGGCCGCCTCCGCCTGATCCGCAAGCTCGTAGACGCGAAAGGTGACGCCGTCGGCAAAGTCGTAATCCGGCCGGTGGTCGCGCGCGCCGACGGCGAGGACCGTTCCCGGCCGCACCCAGAGCGGCAGGCTGAGGAAGCCATGCTGTTCGCGGCACCACTGCCCGCCGTTGCGCACCTCACCCGTGAGCAGATTTGTCCAGGCGCCCGCCGGCAGATAATAAGCGACTGCGCCGGTCTCGCTGAGCACCGGGGCCACGAGCAGCGAGCCGCCGAGGAGATATTGCCGGTCGAGATGGTGGCACGCCGGATCGTCGGGAAACTCCAGCAGCATCGCCCGCATCATCGGCTTGCCCTCGTCGTGGGCCTCCACCGCGGCGCCATACAGATAGGGCATGAGGCGGCATTTCAGCTTCGTGAAAAACCGCACGACGTCGCACGCCTCGTCGTTATAATTCCACGGCACCCGGTAGGACGTGCTGCCGTGCAGGCGGCTGTGCGACGACATCAGCCCGAACGCCACCCAGCGCTTGTAGACCGCCGGATCGGGCAGGCCCTCGAATCCTCCGATGTCGTGGCTCCAGAACCCAAAACCGCAGAGACCGAGCGAGAGTCCGCCGCGCAGGCTTTCCGCCATCGACTCGAACGTCGAATGGCAGTCGCCCCCCCAATGCACCGGCAGGCGCTGCCCCGAGGCGTACGACGAGCGGGCGAAGACCACGGCGTCGCCCTTCCCGCGCACTTCTTCCAGCAGGTGGAAAACCGTCTCGTTGTAGAGAATCGGATAGTGGTTGTGCATCTTCACCGGATCGGAGCCGTCGTGATACACCACGTCCGTCGGAATGCGTTCGCCGAAGTCGGTCTTGAAACAATCGACGCCCAGCGCGAGCAACCGCCGCAGCTGCCCGGCGAACCACCGGCACGCGTCGGGATGGGTGAAGTCCACGATGCCCATGCCAGGCTGCCACTGGTCGGTCTGCCAGACGCTGCCATCGGCCTTTTTCAGCAGGTAACCCGCGCGCTGGGCCTCGGCAAAAAGCGCGGAACGCTGGGCGATATAGGGGTTGATCCAGACGCAGATTTTCAGCCCGCGCTCATGGAGCCGCCGCAACAATCCCGCCGGGTCGGGGAAGGTGCGCGGGTCCCACTGGAAGTCGCACCAATTGAATTCGCGCATCCAGAAGCAGTCGAAATGAAAGACGTGCAGCGGCAGGTCGCGCTGCTTCATGCCGTCGATGAAACGCGTGACCGTGGCCTCGTCGTAATCCGTCGTGAACGACGTCGTGAGCCACAGGCCGAAGGACCACGCGGGCGGCAGCGCCGGCCGGCCGGTCAACGCCGTGAGCTTGCGCAGCACGTCCAGCGGCGTCGGGCCGTAGATCACGAAATATTCGAGGCGCTCGCCCGGCAGGCTGAACTGCACCCGCGAGACCTTTTCCGAGGCGACCTCGAACGAAACCGGGCCGGTCTCGTTCACCAGCACACCGTAGCCGCGGTTGGTCAGGTAGAACGGCACCGCCTTGTAGGCCTGGTCGCTGCCGGTACCGCCGTCCTTGTTCCAGTTTTCGACGACCTGGCCGTTTTTCACGAATGCCGTGAATCGCTCGCCGAGGCCATAGACGCATTCGCCCACCCCGAGCGAGAGCTGCCCGTGCAGGAAGCCGCCCTGGCCCTCCCACCGGACATAACCCAGGCTCCGCTCTTCGCTGCGCGTGAGCACATCGTCGCCGGCGGCAAACGACATGTTCCACCCGTCCTTCCGGGCCACGCGCACCGCCAGGTCGCCGGAGCGCAGCACCGCCGCCTCGGCATCATTCGTGACGACCACGGGCAATCCGGACGCCGGTGCCAGCGGGATCTGCGGTCCCCGGTCGGCCGTGCCGGCGAAATGTACGACGCTCACCTTGATGACATCGGGCAGCGGCGAACTCAGCCGGACGGTGAGCAGCGGACCCTGCAGCGTTTCGTACCGGTGGTGAATCCGCCGCGTGGGCGCATGCACGACCAGCTCGTCGCCCTCGACGATGACCGTGTGGGCTTCGGCCGCATAATGCGCCTGAACGCCGGGCTGGAGCAGCCAATTGCCGTCAGTAAATTTCATGGCGGGGGAGCAAGGGTGGAACTAGGTTTATCGTTAAATCACCATTGGCAATGCTATTTTTGCCGGGACGCGAAAATCCGGCCGCCCCGCGCCGCCTGCCCGCCGCGGGATGGTCGTGGCCGGGAGCATCCGCCCGGGAGCCGTTGACGTGCATGGGGAGGATGGGAGCGGTCGCGGCCGGGCCGACAGTTCAGACCTTGCCGCGGCGCGCCTCGAGCTGCTGGCGGATCTCGGCCATCTTTTTCGGCGTGAGCGGGAAGTAGTAGATCATCACCAGGGCGAGTGCGATGCCGGCGATCGGCACGGCGGCGAACAGGAACCGGATCATGAAGATCGTGAAACTGGACTGGCCGCTCGCCAGCGTCGCATCGAATCCGGTGAGCGAAAGAATGACGCCGGAAGCCCCGGCCCCGAGCGCCTGACCCACCTTCATGATCCAGGAGCCGCACGCGGTGAACGCGCCTTCGCGGCGTTTGCCCGTTGCGAGTTCATCGTAATCGATCACGTCGGCACCGATCGCGCCGTCGAGCATCCAGAATCCGGCGCCGGTGAAGGCGATGAAGCCGGTGGCGAAGATCTGCAGCCAGCGGATTTCGGGATTGTACAGCCACCAGCTGGCGAAGAACACCACGAGAGCCGTACCCAGGACGGCCATTACCCCGCCGCGCTTGCCGAGCCGGCGGGAAATGAAGGCGAAGGTCGGGATGCCGAGGAACCCGAAGACCATTCCGGCCAGCCCCATCCGGAAATTCCACACGGCGCCCTCGGCGTTGTTGCCTTTGCAGACGTAATAGATCGTGTCGTAATAGCCGAGCGCGCTGACCATGCTGGTACCCATGGCGTACGGCAGCTTCATGAAGAGCTGCATGCGGAACGGCCGGCACTTCAGCGTCAGATAAAGGGTTTCCTTGAGCGCGATCTTCTCCTGCTTTCGCGCGACGACCTGGCCGTAGTAGCGCTCCCTCAGCACGAAGAACATCACGATGGCCGCGATGATCATGAGAATGCCGAGCCCGGAACAATAGACCTGCGCCCCGAGGAGGATGTTGGGTTTCGTCCCTTCCGGCGCCGCGTGCCAGGCGCCCGTGGTGGTGAACAGCTGCTTCAGGCGCTCGAAGATGTTGCGGTTCGTCGCGCCGACCCACACCGCCATCGTCATGAACTGCGCCGCGAAGAACAGCCCGAGCTCGGGCAGCTTCTGCACGGCATTGCGGAACGACCACACGCTCGTGCGTTCGTGGTAGTCCGGCGTCATCTCCTGGCCGAGGCTGTTCCACGGCATGTTGATGCAGCTCATGATCGGCAGGAACAGCGCCGACGAGCCCAGCATGAACCAGAAGTAATTGGAGATTTCCGCACCGAAAAGGTGCGTGCTCCCCCACCCTGGCGTCACTGCCAGCAAAAATGGCAGGGCGACGCCTGCGGTGATGCCGCCGATCAGGATAAAAGGGCGCCGCCGGCCCCAGCGCGTCCGGGTGTTGTCCGACAACCAGCCAAAGAATGGATCCGAAATCGCGTCGAAGAGCCGGTTGAGCATGAGCGCCAGGCCGATCAGCCACGGCGCCACGCCGAGGAAGATATTGTACACCTGGAACCCCAGGTTGGGGTACAGCCAGTGGCCCCACATGTCGTGCAACGTGCCGAGGCCGTAGCCGAGTTTTTGCGCCATCGGCACGCGATCCTCCGGGGCGGTAGTGTGCGACGGTCTGGCTTGCGGGACGGCGGCGGGGGGGGCGTTTTCCATGAATTTGGGGGAGGTGAGGGACGGAAGCTGGAGAGCGTTTACCGATAAATCAATCTCCGAGCGCGGCCCCGGCCGCAACCGATAGAAATCGAACGGATTCTAACCACTAATGAACACTAATGGGCGCTATTTTCCGGATCGGCCAGATGGCGGCATTGCGGACCGACCGCAGATTGAACGGATGGGCACGGATGTAGGGCTGGCCACTCAGAACACGAAACGCGACACTCGATATTTGGGCCCTTGAAAAGGGCTTATATCGGCCACAGGTCAATCCACGCGCAGCAATAAATGCGCAGTTTTTAGCCTAGTTCGCCCAGCGCGGCTCCACCACATTGCACGGATCAGCCGTGCACACATGAGAATGGATGAAGTAGTGCAGGGAACGGAACCACGTGACGTTGCATTGGTCGCGGCGGCCGGTTCTTGCGGCCGGGCAGTTATCCTTTAGCACTCCACTTTTCCCGTATCCGACTGAAAGAAACCCGACGATGAAAATGACCGTTCGTGGATTGATCGGGGGCCTTGGATGAAAGCAAATCGGGTAGTTCCAGGCCGCGGAGGAGAGGGTCTGCCCAAGCATCGCCAGTTAAGATTTTTGGTAGCTCTTGCCATGTTCGGATGTACGGCCAGTACCTATGCGGACTGGTGGATTGAAGTCCCAGCCGTGGCACAGCGTTCAGCTGGCACGTCGCGCCTTGGCCCGTTTCGCACTCGTGCTGCCGCCCAAGAGGTCAACGGCCGTCTCTTCCAAGGTCGCGCGCAAATCACGGGGTCAGATTCCGGCGGGTCCCAACCAGGGTCTTCCGGACCGTCCGCCGAAGAGATCGCCGCACAACAACGTCGCGCGCGGGCGCACGACCTCAACGAAGAGGGCGTCGAGCACTGCAACGATCGCGACTGGCAGGCCGCCATCGACGCCTTTAATGCCGCCCTGGAACTGGCACCGGGCGACCAGACTATTCGCGACAATCTCGACAAAGCGACGGATGCGCAGCAACGAGCCGACCAAGAGCAACAGCGACAGAACCAAGCAGAAGCCAGCCGCAGACAAGCCGATTTCAATCGAACCAGACAGGAGGCCCTGAATGGCATGAGGGGCATTTCCGACACCAGTCCCGGGCTCAGAGGTCTTAATGACGGCAATGGGTCCGGTCTGAGAGGTGTCGGCGGTTCGAACGCAAACGCCTTGGGCTTAAAAGGACTGGATGGCTCACTTTCACAACTGAAGAAGACGGCCGAGACTTCGCAGGCGGCGGCAAAATCGCCGGTCTTGGAAGACGCCTCCGCGAAAGCACGGCTCGGTTTTGACACCTCTCGCACGCCCCCGCCGGTCCCCCTCGATAACACCAACGCAACTCCGGCACTCCTTCGGTCGCAGGATGCGACCGCCAACCGCACGCAATCTCCGGCGGCGGAGATAAAGGAATACCTTTTCCCCGGCAGCGCAGACACCAGTCCATATCCCGAAACTTCGACCAGGCCCTTCCCCGGGAATCCCGAGCATCCGTGGCTGAATCCGTTGCGGGAAGAGGCGAACATGCAGGAACAGATCAAGGCGTGGGATGCCTGGGTACGGCGGCGCGCGACCGAGGTTCGCGCCCAGCCCACCGATCAATTGCTGCCTGCCGCAACCGAGCGCGCGGCGCTCAATGCAAGCACAGTCCGGCAATTCGCGCCCGAATTGTTCGACCGCTACAACACCGACACGGCCTACCGGCGGCAGATCGATCAACGGCTTGCCGACATTACGGCGAGGGCCGCCCTCGATTACTACCAGGGCCTTGCCGACGTGCACAAGACCGCCATCATGAAATTTGAAGCCGAGCGCAAGAAGCTAGCCGATGCCGGCAAGCTCGACCTGCTCGTCCCACTCCTTGATCAGGTCCGCCAACATCCCGAACGGAACGCGCTGATCCAATCCGTGGTCGATCAAGTGGCGGCCGACGAAAAGGCCGCGCTCGCGAGAGCGAAGGTCGATGGTCTCGGCAAACTCGACGAGCAGTATCAATCGCTTTTCCAGAGTATCCGCGGCGAAGCGGCGCCAAAACAATAACGACAAAAACGGACCATGAATACGAAGCTAATGAACCGATGGCTCATTTACGTTGCGGGAGTAGCGCTGGCCACCGGTGGCCTCCACGCCCAATCCGATCCGGCATCAGCTCTGCAGCAATACATGGCGGATCTTCATCGCAGCCCGAACGACACGGCACTCCGCGAGAAGGTTATCACATTCGTGCGGGGCATGAATCCCGCGCCGACGTTGCCCGAGGACGCGGAGCGCTATATGGCCCGTGGCGCGGCAGCGTTCAAAAACGCGAAGACCGCCGAGGATTTCAAGGATGCCGTCACCGAATTCGAGAAAGCGACGCTCGCCGCACCTTGGCTGGCCGATGCCTATAACAATCTCGGCGTGGCGCAGGAGAAAGTTGGGCTCTTTGGACCGGCGATGCAGAGCTTCAAACTTTACCTCCTCGCGGCACCTGATGCGCCAGACGCCAAAGAGAAGCGCACATTGATCTACGAACTCGAATATAGCCGGGACAAGGCCGAGTCGAAAGTCGCTGCCACCAAAACATTGTTTGAGGCTTTTGGATTGGATATACTTTCATCCGGATTCGCGAATCTTAAGCAGAAAAATGTCAGTATCAACGACGTGAGACTGGCGCTGGACCATGGCGCGGACGTTAACAGCGTGGCGGCCGAAAAGTGGGGCCTGACGGCGCTAAAGTGTGCGATATACAGCGGTCAAGATGATGTCCTTCAACTCCTGCTGGACCATGGTGCTGATGTTCGTGAGGGACGGCCGCTCATCGATGCGGTTGCTTTCGAATTCGACGCAACCACGATCAAATTGCTGATCGACAAGGGAGCCAATGTAAACGCGAAGCGTGACGACGGCTCGACTGCCTTGATGAAGGCGGCGCAGTATGCCGAACTCGATGTGGTGCGATTATTGCTAAAGAAAGGAGCCGACATACGGGCCAAAGATAATAATGGACGAACGGCCCTGATGTTAATTCGCAACCAAGGCGGGAATGGTTTCTGGAATAACAACAGAAAGGCACAGTTTGAGCGCGATAAACCCGAGGTTATTCGAATCCTTGAAGAAGCGGAGGCGAAATCACGCTGACAGGGGAGGCAGTTGAAAACGGGCGGATTCCAACAACCGTCTCCTACGGCTTGGCACCGAGCGGACCAAAGTGGTTTGGGCAAAAAGGGAGAAGGTGAGACGCGACGCCTATGAACGTTGATCGGTCCTGCAACTCAAAACCCAAACCTCTGAACCCATAACCAAACTCTCTGTGCCCTCCTTCCGACCTCTGTGCCCTCTGGGTCAAACCGCCTTTTCTGTTCGAATTCTGCGGAAGCGCTTCCACTCGCCCATTCGACAAGCTCATCCGTTCGACAGGCTCAGGATGACCCTGAGCGGAGTCGAATGGGTCAAGGCCCCGAGTCCCTCGACAGGCTCGGGACCTTGAGCTTGTCGAAACGGCCTGTCGAGGGGCTCACGCTCGTGGCTACGACCCAACCAAGCTAAAGCCAGCTTCGGGGTATTGGACCCAGCGCGGATGAAAGGGATTTGGGCTTGTCGGCCCACCCGGCACCGCCAATTTAAGGCTAAATCTCGCGACCGCGCCGTCCGCGGCCCGCCCAATTCCCGCCCTCTGTCCTGCTCGCTCCGCGCGCCACGCCACCCTAATCCAACCGTCCCCGCCGACTGTCCGACCGTCCACGGCCCACCGTCCAACACGATCCGCCCTTCCACTTTCAGCTTTTCAGCGTTTCAGCCTTCTCCGTCCCATGCCCACCCCCCTCGCCCGGATATTTCGCCGTCTGTTCCCCGGCAAAGCGACCCACTGTGCAAACGCCGATTCTGACCTCCGCCCTCAAAGAATGTCCGGGCGATCGACAAAACCGCCTGGCGGTTTTGTTTTTAGCGCGCATTTCCCTACGACCATCGCCAACCATAACGCGCGCTCGGAGGCGAACCCTCATGGCAAGCATGCCGAGCGTGAAAAATGCGGGCTAGCCCTTTCGCTCCGTCCGCTCGCCGGCCTGGCGCTGCTCGCCGCTCTGACCGCCCCCGCGCTTTGCGCGATCGAGGCCAGACCCGCCGCTCCGCTTGACTTTCAGCCTTATGCCTGGCGCAACGTCGCCATCGATGGCGGCGGCTTCGTCACCGGTCTCGTGTTTCACCCGGCGCAGCGCGACCTGCTTTACGCACGCACCGACGTCGGCGGCGCCTTCCGCTGGGATGCCGCCCATCGCCGCTGGCTGCCGCTCAACGATGGCCTCGCGCACGAGAATGCCGAGTGGCTCGGCATCGTGAGTCTTGCCGTCGACGCCCGCGATCCGCAACGCCTCTACCTCGCCGCCGGTTCCTATTTGCCGGAATGGGGCAAGACCGCCGCACTGCTGTGGTCGGCGGACCGGGGCCAGACCTGGGGTTGCGTCCCGCTCCCGTTCCGCCTGGGCGGCAACGCCGACGGCCGTTCCGCCGGCGAGCGGCTCCAGGTCGATCCGCACGACGGGACGATCCTCTTCCTTGGCACCAACCAGGATGGCCTCTGGCGCAGCGCGGACCGGGGCCTGACGTGGAAACGTGTCGACCAATTCCCCGGCGCCGGTCTCACCTTCGTCCTGTTCGACCCCCGCAGCGGTTCCGAGGGCAAGCCCACCCCACAGCTCTACGCCGGCGCGGACGACCTGAAAGGTCCGGCGCTCTACCGCAGCGTCGACGCGGGTGCAACCTGGTCACCCGTGTCCGGCCAGCCCGCCGGTCTGCTCGTGCAGCACGCCGCGTTCGACCCGACGGGTATGCTTTATCTCGCGTATTCGAATCGTCCCGGTCCCAACGGCGTCACCGACGGCGCGGTGTGGAAACTCGAGCCCGCGACCGGCCGCTGGTCCAATGTCACGCCTGTCGTGCCCGTCGCCGCGGCCGACGACAAGTTCGGTTATGCCGGCCTCGCCGTCGACACGCGGCATCCCGGCGTCCTGCTGGTGACGACGCTCGACCGCTGGGCCCGCGGCGACGAGATTTTCCGCACCACCGACGGCGGAACGACCTGGAAACCTCTGTGCGCGACCTCGACGTGGGATTCCTCCTCGGCGCCCTACGCCAGCAGACCAAAGCCCCACTGGATGGGCGATATCGCGCTCGATCCGTTCGACTCCGACCACGCGTTCTTTGTCACCGGCTACGGCGTGTGGGCCACCGGACACGCCACCGCCGTCGACCACGGCGCGCCCACGCCATGGATCTTCACGGACGACGGTCTCGAGGAAACGGTCATCGAAGACCTCGTCAGCCCGCCGGTCGGGGCGCCCCTTTTGAGCGCGATCTGCGATGTCGGCGGATTCCGGCACGACGATCTGGACGTCTCGCCCCGCGCGGGCGCGTACCAGCCGCCTTACGGCAACAACACGAGCATCGCGTTCGCCGAACGCGCGCCGTTCATGCTCGTGCGCACGCATTCCGGCCCCGCCCGCGGCGCCCTTTCGCTCGACGGCGGCGCGACCTGGCGCGATTTTGCCGCCACGCCTCCGCCCGCGACGGCCCACGGCCCCGGTTCCATTGCGCTCTCCGCCGACGGCCGCTGCATCGTCTGGCTCCCGAAAGGCTCGGCGCCCTTCGTTTCCACCGACGACGGCGCCACGTGGACGCCGAGTAGCGGCGGTCCCGTGGCTCCGGGCGACTACCGGACCGACCGGGCGGTCGCCGATCGCGTGAATGCGGACAAATTCTACATCTACGATTCGGTTGCCGGCCATGTCTTCGCGAGCACGGACGGCGGCAAGAGCTTTGCCGTCGCCGCCACGCTGCCCGCCGGCGGCGGCACCCTGCGCGCCGCACCCGGCCGCGATGGATCCATCTGGGTGCCGACGCCGGAGGGACTTTTCGTTTCGAACGACACTGGCGCCCACTTCGAGAAACTCGCCAGCGTCGATGCCGCCATCCAGATCGGCTTCGGCGCCAGGGGGCCGGGCGACGGCCCGCCGATGCTCTTTATGCTCGGCCGCGTGGGCGGCGTCGCCGCGTTGTTTCGCTCCGACGATTCGGGCCGGAGCTGGATTGCGATCAACGATGCGCCGCACCAGTTCGGCTGGTTGAAAGTCATCACCGGCGACCCCCGCGTCCCGGGCCGGGTGTATCTCGGCACTGGTGGCCGCGGCATCGTGGTGGGCGAACCCGCCGGGAAGTGATCCTAGATCCGGCAGAAGAGGTAACCACTAATGAACACTAATGGACACTAATGAACGGAAAAGCGACCGGCCCTTTCCCTTGCGGCTTAATCTTTTGAGTTAAAGGATTTCTCAAAACATGAGCTACGTAACTCATTTATTAGTGGTGATTAGTGTGAATTGGTGGTTGATTCAACTGCGCTTTTTATGGTGATGCATGAGCGGTGGGGCAGATATCCTCACGTTGGCTACATCGGAGATGAAATTCCCTCCTGCTCACGCGCCGCGCAGTGTTTTGCCCAATCCAAACTCCGACAATCCCCGATCTTCCCATGAAAACTCCGTTCCCCATCCTGGTAACGTTCCTCCTCACCGCCGCGATCGCGACCGCCGAAACGCCGGCGACCGCCGCTGCTCCCGTCGCCGCTCCGGCCAACCCGGCCGCCGTCACCGCGGCGCCGAAGAATCTGCTCAAACCGACCGCCAAGGTCGAAAACTGGCAGTTCGAGCAGCTGGAGGAAGCCGCAGGGACCATCGCCACCGCAGACGATGCTCTGGCCATCACCGTCACCAAGGTGGACGGCACCGAATGGCATTTGCAGGCGTTCCAGCCAGGCCTCGATCTGAAGGAAGGCCAGACCTATGTCGTCACCTTCAAAGCCCGCGCCGCGGCCAAGCGGGCCGCGCAAATCTACGCCGGCGTGAACGAAGACGACTATCATCCCATTGGCCTGGACGAGGTGATCGATCTCGCCCCGGCGTGGCACGATTTCACGTTTACGTTCACGGCCGATTCCGTCGCGGCGAAGAACAACCGTCTCGGTTTTTCCCTCGGTCAGGAAAAAGGCCCCGTCTGGCTCAAGGACGTCACTCTCACCGAGAAGAAGTAACGCCGGACGCCGCAACCGAAGGCCGATCCGATTGGCCACAAAGATCGCAAAAAGGGCTAACGCGCTCACCCGCCTGGTAGGGGCGCAATCTTGTTGCGCCCTGCTTGCGTCTGAGGGCGCAGCAAGACTGCGCCCCTACGGCTACAACCGGCTGCGCGCAGGGCGCCCGCGAATGGGCGCGAATGAACGCGAATGAGCTCGGCCGGAAAAGTCTGTCATCCTGAGCGGAGCGAAGGATCCAGCAGCACATGGCCGGCCAGCAGCGCCCAGATGAGTCCTTCACTTTGTTCAGGATGACAAATCGGGACAGCTGCAACCAACGCGACGAAATTGAGACACAGAGCGCACAGAGACTTGGGTCGAGGTCACAGAGAAATACATCCGCCTCTGCGACCTCCTCCGTGCTCAGTGCCCTCTGTGACGAGATCGGTCGGTGGGGTTTGGGCCGTCCGACCCTCCGACCGTCCACCGTCTAGCGTCAGCCGAGCACAGCGGCGATCACGGAGCCGTCGCGCAGCTTCTCGGTCGGGACAAGGTTGCCGGCGACGGGCTCGCCGTCGACCGTGAGGGATTTAAGGCCGCGGCTCTTCCGTTGCGGATTCCGCACTTCGATCGAGAGATGGAATCCGCGGAAGGTGCGCCGCATCTTGAATCCCTTCCAGGCCTTCGGCAGACAGGGATCGAGGCGCAGGCCCCCGACCTCGGGGCGGACGCCGAGCAGCCAGTGCGTGGCCGAATAGTACGCCCAGGAGGCCGTGCCGCTCAGCCAGGGGACCCGCGACGCACCCTCGTTGTTGTTGAATTTCGAGTACGTCGTCTGGCAGTGCACGTAGGGCTCGATCTGCCGGATCTCCGCGCGGTCGTTGTAGGCCGAGGGCATGAAGGCCCGGTAGTAGGCGTAGGCCTGGTCGCCGTGGCCCTGCATGGCCTCGGCGATCACGGCCCAGCTCTGCGTGTGCGAGAAGATGCCGGCGTTTTCCTTGATCCCGGCGTTGAAGAGCGTGGCCCGCATGATGTCGGGATCGGCCTTCACGAAAGGCGGCGCGCAGAGCGTGATGCCAAAGGGCGTCGCGCAGGTCCGTTTCATCGTGGCGAGCGCCTGCTTCGTCTGCGCGGGCGTGGCCGCCCCGGAGAGCACGGCCCACACCTGCGTGTTCATGTAGACCTGGCCCTCGGCAAAATTCTTTGTACCGTAGATCGTGCCGTCCTGGCCGATGGCCCAGATGAACCACTTGCCGTCCCAGCAGACCTGCTGGATCGCGGCGTCGAGCGTGGTGCGTTGGGCGCGCGCCCAGGCGGCTTCCGCGGGCTGGCCGAGCTGGTCGGCAATCTCCGCATATACGGTCAGGCCCAGCCGGACCTGGAACGCGACGAAGACGCTCTCGCCCTTGTAGCCGAGCCGGATGCAGTCGTTCCAGTCGGCAGCGAGTCCGCAGGGCAGGCCGTTGCGGCCGGTGCGTTCGAGGTTGAATTCCAGGGCGCGGCGCAGGTGGCCGAGCACCGTGGCTTCGCCCCGGTCGGCGTAGGGCAGAACCTTGAGATAGAAGTCGAGCTGGCCCGTTTCCGCCACGAAAGCGGGGACGGCATTGAAGAACCAGAGGCAGTCGTCGGAGCGGTATTCCTCGTCGGGCGGCGGAGCCTCGTGTCCCGGCTTATGGGAGAACGGCTTGATCACCGGAATCGCGCCGCCGTTGGCGAGCTGGCCGGTGAGCATGAGCTCGAGGCGCGGCTGCACGCCGGCCTTGAGCAGCGGAATCGCCCCAAGCATGTCCTGCACCGTGTCGCGGAACCCGAGGCCGTCGCGCTCGCCGTTGTAGACGAGCGACGCGGACCGCGACCACGCGTAGGTGATGAGCGCGTTGTAGGCGTTCCACACATTGATCATGTGATCGAACTCGCGGTCGGGCGTCTCGACCTGCAGGTGTTCGAGCGGGGCCTGCCAGGCCGCCTTTAATTTCTGGAACTCGGCCTCGCAGCGGGCCGGACTGGCGAATTCCTTGACCGTGCGCCGGCCGTGGCTCGACACGGTGCCGAGCCCGAGGAGCACGATCAGTTCGCGCGTTTCGCCGGGTTGGAGCACGAGGTCGGCCTGCTGGCCGCCGACGACGTTCTCACCCTCGGTAAGGAAATTGGAGCACCGGCCGTTCACCACGACCGCGGGCGCGGCGTAGCCGCCGTAACCGCCGAGGAATTTGTCACGGGCGGTCTCGACGCCGGCGAGCGGGGCGCCCGTGAGCGCCATCCACGTGCGGTTGCAGCCGGTGAGATCCCGGCCGTCGAAATCGTAGTTGGGGTTGCAGGTGATGCCCAGGATGCCGTGCTCGAGCGAGGCGCGGGTGATGAACTGCGAGTACTGCAGGTTGACGAGGTCCTGCGAGGTCTGCCACAGGTTGGTGAACTCGCAGTAGGTGAAGACGGACAGCCGGCGGCGGCGCCGCGTGGTGTTGGTCACCTTGAGCCGCCAGTATTCGAACGTCTGGTTCAGCGGCACGAAGTAGGTCGCCTCGGTGGCGACGCCCGCGTAGCGGCTGGAGATGATCGTGTAGGCGGTGCCGTGGCGGCAGACCGACTGGAATTTCGTCAGCGGCTTGCCCACGGGCTGCCAGGAGGCGGACCAGAAGTCCTTCGACTCGTTGTCGCGCACGTAAAACAGCCGTCCGGGCTGGTCCATCGGAATGCTGTTGAAACGCATCCGGAGGAAGCGGCCGGTGGCACCACTCTTATAGAAGGAGTAGCCGCCCGCGTGGTTGGTGATGATCGCCCCATACTCGGTCGAGCCGAGATAGTTGGACCAGGGACGCGGCGTGTCCGGGCGGGTGATGACGTATTCGCGGGCTTTGTCGTCGAAGTGACCGTAGGTTGACATAAATTTATCGTGTTAATCAGTTATCGGGGGATTCCCGCGCAAGATCGCTTAAATCCGAAATCCGAAACTCGAAATCCGAAACAAGTTCGAAATCCGAATGCGGAAATATTCAAACGCTCAGAAGGCCTGTTTTCTTTTTCGGCGGTTTTGATTTTTCACCAGTTGTTTCGGATATCGGATTTCGAGATTCGGATTTCCCGGCGAAGCCGGGTCATGGCTCGACGGCGAAAACCCGATAGCTGTGGGGCTGCACCTTGACGTCGAACGACACCCGTTCTTCCTCGGTTGCCGGCCGGCGGCCCGGCATTTCGGCGGATGGCGGCTGACGGTTGAGGATTTCGCCGGAAACGAGATCGCGCAGCTTCGTCGCCTGGCCGAGCACGGCGACGGTCACGGCGGTCTCCTCCGGCAGGAACGACTCGACGATGAAGGTGCGGTTGTCATAGGCGAACAGGGCAACTTGGCTGGGTCCGTCGAGGCGGATCGGAAAGCCTTTCATCACGACGTTCTTGATCGCGGTCGTGACCGGCGGGGGCAGGTGGTAGAGCTGGTGGAAATTCTCCGGTATCACCCACACGTAGAACGCCCCGTCTTTGCCGTAGCGATCCATGAGCAGGAGCGGAAAGCCCACGCCGTCCGACATGGCGCTGACCAGCGCCCAGGCGTCGTTCGTGTTGAAACCGATTTGGGGAAACAGGATCGGCGGCGCGCCGGTGGTCGCGTTGCCGAGGGCGTTGCGATTGCCGGAACCGTAGCCGGCGGAATAGCCGTCCGCCAGCACATGTCGTCCGGTGTTTTGGAGCTCGACGACGTCTTCGATGCCGCGGCCCTGCAGCGCGCGGAACAGGCCGTCGGTGACGACCACGGATTTCCCGGCGAGCAATTGCTGCTTGATGCGTGCGACAATGTCGGGATCGAACTTCGCCGCTTCGGTCAGGAGCACCACGTTGGCGTCGGCGGGAAACGTCGGGTAAAGGTCGATCGGAATTCCGATCATGCCGAGATAGTTGTGGAGGAAATCTTCGCCGGTCGCGTGCGGCGGCCGGTAGCTTTTGATGCCGATCGGCTTCCCGAGCTGGCCGAGGAATCCGTCGACCTGCTCGAGCGCATAGCCCGCGACTCGTGCCATCGTCGCCGGCGGCGCGCCCGCCGCTGCCGGGCCCGACTGGTGGGACTGGAGCATCCGGTCGTAGTTGAAGCTCGTCGGCCGCGCCTGCCAGACGGTGCGCTCTCCGGGACGGGCCGGCCACAGCAGCGCGGCCCAGTTAAACAGCGTCATCTCGCGCGCCTTGGCGAACATCGTATCCCAGAGTTGCTCGGCGTAGCGGTCGACATAGCGGAGGCTGTACGTGTCTATCCAGCCGCCGCCATTGCGCCCGGGGGCGATGTTCTCGAAATAGCGGACGATCTGGTAGCTCTCGTATTGCTGGAGAAACTGGTCGGTGATGTTCGGATCGCGGGTCTCCGTGCCCGTGTAGATGCCGTCGAAGATTTTCGGCCCCTGGTCGAGATCGAAGCCGGAGCCGGCGAAGTGCTCATACCAGTTGGGATATTTGATGGTCACCCGGGCGCGCGGGTTCACCGCTTTCGCCGCCTGGACGACCAGATCGCGGCCAACGCCGTTCATCAGGTCGAGGCGAAACTGGGTCCAGCTCCGTTCGCCCTTCGCCGCGATGTCGGAGGGGTACTTCGTCGTGACGAAGAAGAAATCGTCGAGGATGATCTCGTCGAAATGCCGCGCCGTCAGCTCGGAAACCTGCTTGACGAACGCGCGGTCCGCCGGATCGGTGTAGCAAAAGGAACGGAACTGCCCGCTGTTGTTGTCGGAAAACGTGATGCCGCCGGCGACGCGCACGCCGCGCCGGGTGAAGAAGTCCTTCAACGTTTCGAGCAGGGACTCGTCCGCGACGACGCGGTCGCGCTCGGTTTCGATGTAGACCTTGTCGACCTTCATCCCGCGGCTGATCTGCTCCCACTCGTGGTTGAGCCGGTCGGGATCGGCGAGGTTGCGCACGACGCCGACGGGCACGTAGACCGCCACGACGAAGTTTCGATATTGACCCGGCGGGTTCGCGGGGGCGGGGGCCGGTGTTTGGGCCCGGGCCAGGCTGGTGAGCAACGCCAACGCCGCAAGGGACAGGGTGCCGCAGATTCGTTTGTTCATGGGAGTAAGTGGAGGTGAATAGGAGAAGGCCGGCCAGAGGCGGATGCGCGCGCCCAGTGTCGGGTGGCGTTCATGGGGCGAAGCTCGTCGCGGCGAGTTTAAATCCGCCGGTGAGGCGCACGTCCCGCGACGAACTGCCGACATGAATCGTAAACTCGCCCGCTGCGGCCACCCAGCCCTGCCGGGCCGGATCGTAGTAGGCGAAAGCCTCCTGCCCGAGCGGAAGCGACACCGTTTGTTTCTCGCCGGGCTGCAGCGACACTTTGCGAAATGCCTTCAGCTCCTGCACCGGCCGCGGGACGCTTGCGGCGTTCTCGTGCACGTAGACCTGCGCCACCTCGGCGCCTTCGCGTGCGCCGGTGTTGGCGATCTCGAACTCGACCGTGGCAACCGGTCCGTCTCCGCCGGAGCCGGGCACGATTTTCAACGCGGAATACTCGAAGTGCGTGTAGCTCAATCCATGGCCGAAGGGAAACAGCGGCTCGATTTTTTTCGTGTCGAACCAGCGATAGCCGACCAGCAGACCCTCCTCGTAACGTACCAAGCCGTCGCGGCCCGGATAGGCGCCGAGCGCGTGCGCCGGCGAGTCCGCCAGCCGCCGGGGAAAGGTGCAGGGCAGCTTGCCCGACGGGTTGACATCGCCAAAGAGCACCCGGGCGAGGGCGTTGCCGGCCTCGGAGCCGCCGTACCAGGCCTCGACCACGGCCGGCACGGACGCGAGCCACGCGGCGTCCATCTCCACCGGAGAACCGGAGACGAGGACGACGATGGTATGCGGATTGGCGGCGACCACGCGCCGGATCAGCTCGTCCTGCCCGAAGGGCAGCTTCATATCGCTGCGATCGGCGCCCTCGCAATCGAACGGCTTCCGATGAATCAGTCCTCCGATCACGATGGCCACATCGGCGGCGCGCGCCGCGGCGACGGCCCGTTCGACGAGATCGGGGGCGGCGTCCTTGCTGCGGTAGCCGGGCGAGTAGGTGACGGTCACGCGGTCGCCGATGCGGCGCAGGATGCCGTCGAGCGGGCTGACTTCATACAGCGCCTTGATCTTCGCGCTGTCGCCACCGTAGGCGTGGAGCCGTGTGGCGTTTTCACCGATGACGGCGATGGAGGCGAGTTTTGCCGGGTCGAGCGGGAGCGCGGCGCGGTCGTTCTTCAGGAGCACGATCGCCTCCTCGGCGATGCGCCGGGCCGCGGTCTGGTGCGCCACCGTGTTGATCGAGCCGGGGGCGCGGCCCGCGTCGAGCACATGCGTGGCCAACATCACGCGCAGGCTGCGCCGGACCTTGTCGTCGAGGACGGCGGACGGAAACCCGCCTTTTTGCAGCCCTTCACGGAAGGGGCGCGCGAGATAGTAGTCGTCATACGGTTGGGTGGTGCCCATCTCGACGTCGAGGCCGTTGCGCACGGCTTCACGGGTGTCGTGCGTCCCGTTCCAGTCGGAGACGACGATCCCCCGGAAACCCCACTCGCCCTTGAGCACGCGGTTCAACAGGTAGTCGTTGTGGCAGCAGAACTGGCCGCGGAATTTATTGTACGCGCCCATGACAGCCCAGGCGCCGCCCTCCTGCACGGCGGCGCGGAACGCCGGCAGGTAGATTTCGCGCAGGGTCCGCTCGTCCATCTCGACGTCGACCGACATACGCCGGGTTTCCTGGTTGTTGGCGGCGAAATGCTTCACGCAGGCGGCGACATCGTGCGATTGCACGGCGCGGACGTAGCTGACGGCGAGACGGGCCGCGAGGTACGGGTCTTCGCCGAGGAACTCGGAGGTGCGGCCGCCGAGCGGGGTGCGTGCAATGTTCACGCCGGGCCCGAGCATGACATCCTTGCCGCGCTGGCGGGCTTCCTCGCCGATGACGTCGCCATAGGCCCGGGCGGCGTCGGGGTTCCAGGTGGCGGCGAGCGCCAGCAGGATCGGCAGGCAGGTGGCGAAATCGTCGGTGTGGCCGGCGGGCTGGAACGAATCGGGCAGCGTATCCTCGCGCACCCCGTGCGGGCCGTCGGAGAACCAGCGCCGCGGCAGGCCCAGGCGCGGGATCGCGGCGGTGGTAAACTTCGAATCGCCGTGCACCAGCGAGATCTTTTCCTCGAGCGTGAGCCGGCCGAGCAGGTCTTCGACGCGCGATTCGAGCGGCGCCGCCGCATCGAGATAGACAGGGCGCGGCGTGGCGGAGGCCACAGGCGGGGTGGCCGCCGGCAAGACCGTCGCCAGGCCGAAAAGCGCGAGCGCGAGGAGGGGGAAGTTTAAAGTTCTCACCGGAACGAGAGGGTCACTGGTTCGCCGCGGTAAAGGACACTGCGATCCGCTTTGGGAGAGCAGGAAAACCCGACGGACCGGCCGGGCGCGACCAGCACCACCTCGAACGTGCGCCCGGCGAGCATGCCCGGGAACGATCCGGATCGGCGATCGATCGTCAGCTCGCGCTTCGCCTCATCCCAGCGCAAAGGTATGCGTGCGCACTGGCCACGCTCGTACCCATAGCTCACGCCGTCATCCTCGTAGAGGGTGAAGGCGCCATCGGCGCCGGCATAGACATAGAGCGTGATCGGATCCGCCGGCTTCTCGTCGGTGTATTGCAGGTCGGGCCCGACGGGCACGATGGAACCGGCGCGGACGTGGAGCGGCAGTGTGTCGTAGGGCGCCGGGGCTTCGATTTGTCGCCCGCCGGTCACCGCCGCACCGGTCCAGAAATCGAACCAGCCGCCGCGCGTGGCCGGCAGGTAGACCGGGCGGCTGCGCGCCTGGTAGGTGGTGACCGGCGCGACGAGAAAGGCCGGTCCGTACATATATTCGTCCGTCAGCTCGCGCGCAGTCCCATCCCCGGGGAAATCCATCACGAGCGGCCGCATCATCGTGCCGTCCTCGTGCGTCGCCGCGCCCGCGATCGCATAGAGATAAGGCAGCAGCCGGTAACGCAACCGGTCGAATTTGGCGATCGTCCGATACGCGGGATGCTCGTCGCTGCCGAAGGTCCACGGCTCGCGCGGCTGCAACTCGCCGTGCAGGCGCGTGAGCGGGCAGAAGGTGGCGAATTGGAACCAGCGCGCATTGAGCTCGCGCCATTCGTCCAGCGCCGCGGGCGTCGGCTGCTTGGCGGAAAACTTCGCCGGCATCGTGTAACCGCCGCTGTCCGTCGTCCACCACGGCACGCCGGAGAGACTGAAGCCGAGCCCGGCGGGAATTTGCCGCGCGAACGCGGTCCAGGTCGAGGTCACGTCGCCCGACCACGTCGCCGTGGCGTAGCGCTGGATGCCCGCGAAGCCCGAACGCGTGAGGATGAAGACGCGCTGGTCGGGTGCGGCTGCGCGCTGGCCCTCGTAGACCCCGCGGCTGTTCAGGAGCGCGGAGGCATTGAGCACGCTTGACGCCGTGCCGAGCGCGGTCGGATGCATGTGTGTGCGCATGCGTTCCAGCGTGGCCGGCGAACTCACGACGTCGGGTTCGGTCGCGTCCATCCACCACGCATCGATGCCGCGGCGGAACAGGGCGGAGTTGATTTGCGCCCAGAAAAGCTGGCGCGCCCCGGCGTTGAACGCGTCGTAGAAGGTGTAGGGATAGCCGATCCAGTCGCGCACGCCTTCGTCGAGATCGGGCCGGTAGAGGTAACCCGCACGCTGCATCGCCTCGAAGTTCGCCGTACCGGGATAGAATTTGCCCCACACGGAAATCATCACGTGCGTGTGCTGTCCGTGCAACGCCCGGAGCCAGGCGTCGGGATCCGGGAAACGCTCCGGGTCGAAGGCATGCGAACCCCACTGGTCCTGCGGCCAGTATTGCCAGTCCTGCACGATGTTGTCGAAGGGCAGCCCGCGGCGGCGGTACTCCGCCACGACGTCGAGCGATTCCTGCGCGGTCTGGTAGCGCTGGCGCGACTGCCATAATCCCAGCGCCCAGCGCGGCATCAGCGTCGCGCGGCCTGTGAGCTGGCGGTAGCCGGACACCACCGCATCGAGCGCCGGACCGTAGACGAAATAGTAGTCGGTCCCTTCGCCGACCTCGGACCAGAGCGACGTGCCGTCGTCGGGCGGCGGAGTTTTCCAGCGTAGCTGCATCGTCGTCGTCTGGTCGCCGCCGGATTCGATCTTGATCGGGTAACGATGCCCGGCCTCGAGGCGGACTTTTATCTGGTCCTGATCGGCGAGCCAGTCCTGCCGCCAGCGATCGATCACGAGCCGGCCATCGAGCCACACCTTGATGCCGCCGTCGGAATAGGTTTGAAGTTGATGCTCGCCGGTTGCGGTCGGGACGAGTTCGCCCACCCAACGCGTGCCCGGGTATGGTCCACCGCCTTTTCCTTGTCGCTCTGGCGCGTCAAAAGTCACCCCCGCCGACGTGTGGGGATCGCGCAGGGTGTCCGGCGCGTCGGCGGTGAACGTGCCCGTCGTCAGGCCGCCGGGCCTGCCGTTCGCGTCGCGCAGGCACGCGGCGGGAATCGGCGCAAACTCGCGCAGGTCGCCGAAGCGGGTGAAGGAATTATTGTCCCACAAAATGCCGTAGCCGCGGCTCGACACGAGAAAGGGCACCACGACGTGCGTGTTGTGCTGCCACAGGTCGAGGTCGTAGCCCTTGAGATCGAGGATGCCGAGCTGCCTTTGCCCGAGGCCGTAGAGCGCCTCGCCCTGCGCCGGCTCCCATTGCTGGCGCACGTGGAAGGTCTGCTCGCCCTGCACCTCCGCCGCAGTCAGCGCGCGGCCGCCCGGTCGCTCGGCGAGGAGGCGTTGGCCGTGCGCATCGAGAAACGCGATCGCCCCGGTCTGGAGATCGATCCGGGCGCTCAACTGCGCCGTCGTGACCGTGACACTGGCCGGGTCCCGCGTGAGTTGCCAGCCGGGCATGGCCGCGGTCTGGGGCAGGACGATCAGGCTCGTCCGGGCGAAAAACGCGCGGTCCTTCGCCGCCGAGACACGCAAAATGCGTTCGCCGGCCACCGTGACCTTCAGCCAGCCACCGTCGTGCGCAATGATCACGCCATCGGCCAGCGGCTCGACCTGGGAGAGCGCACGCTGCCAGGGTGCGACGAGCAGCAAGGCGCAGAAAAACGCGGGTAGATTTCGAGTCATAATTGAGGTCATTCTCGTGATTTATCCGTCAGCGCGAAACAAATCCAGCCGGCGACGAAACCGCCGCGGCACCGGCCAGGCCGGGAAGACGACGCGGGGCAGGCGGGAAAAGGCAGGCGGGGACTATGGCGGGTGGCGCTCACAGGAATCAACGAATTCGACAAACAATGCATTTTTTGGCTTTCAAGGGAAGACGATTTAACCTTAAATCGCCAACTTTCCCGATGGTTGCTTCCTCTTGGCTCTCCCGGCTGGCTGCCGTTTCCCTCCTGATGACCACTCTCCCAACATCCCGCGCCGAAAGTTCGTGGGAGAAAACCACGTGGCAGGGCGAGCCGGCCTGGGCTTCGACCCGGGGCGCCGTGCGCGCCGTGGTGTCCGAGGCGCGCTCGCGACTTATTTATCTCGGGGCCGCCGATGGCTCGCAGAACCTGCTCAACGCTCCAGTGCCCGCGGCCGCGCCGGCGAACCGGAGCGATTCGCCCAATTGGGGTGGGCATCGTTTCTGGCTCGGACCGCAGACGCGCTGGGTCTGGCCCCCGCCCATGGAGTGGGAGCACAGCGCCGCGGCCGGCAGCGAAACGCGGGGCGCCGTGCTCATATTGCGGCAACCACGGATCGATCCGGCGTATCCGGCCATCTCGCGCGAGTACGAGTGGGACGGCGTGCGTCTGCGGTGCACCGCCCGCTGGCTGGACGACGGCCGCCCTTGCTTCGGCCTGCACGTGGTGGCGGTGGATGTGCCCTTCACGGTGACGGTGCGCCTCGTCCCAGTGGCGGACGCGCCGGTCGGGATGGTGGCGGCGCAGATGGTCGATCCGCCATCGCCGCTGACCCTGCCGCATCCGGCGATCAAGGTCGACGGCGATCGCGCCACGGTCCGGGCCGGGGTCAAGGTCGCCAAGCTGGGCTTCGTGTCGCAGGCCCTCGTCATCGAACGCCCCGGCGGTTGGAAGCTCTCGATGCAGCCCGGCCCCCATGAGGGCGTCGCGCTGGCGACCCCCGACCACGGCTACGTCAGTCAGGTTTGGGTGGGAGACCAGAACGCCAGCCTGGCCGAACTCGAACAGCTCACGCCCTACCTGCGGGGCGACGCCGCCGGCCGCTGCGCCAGCACCATCTACCTTGAGGCCACCGCGCCCGGGACACCGTAGCCCGGTTTCGCCGGGAAATCCGAATCTCGAAATCCGAAACAAATTGAAAGTGGAAAGCTCAAAAAACAGCAGTCTGGGCGGCGGCCGTTTGGATTTTTCCCGGCATTCGGATTTTCGATTTGTTTCGGATTTCGATATTCGGATTTCGGATTTCAAAATGTTGCACCTTTTGCTCGGGAATTCCCGCAGAACTGATTAACACGATCTATTTATGGCAACCTACGGTCATTTCGACGACGCCCACCGCGAATACGTCATCACCCGCCCCGACACTCCCCTGCCCTGGCTCAACATGCTGGGCCAGGACGATTTCTTCGGCCTCTGCTCGCAGACGGCCGGCGGCTACACATTCTGGAAGGACGCCCGCCTCCGCCGTCTCACGCGGTATCGGTACAACAACAACCCGATGGATGGCGACGGCCGTTTCCTCTATGTGAAACAGGGTCGGACCATCTGGAATCCCGGGTGGAAACCGGTGCGCACGAAGCTCGACGCCTATGAGTGCCGCCACGGCCTCGGCTATTCGCGCATCACCGGCCGCAAGGACGGCATCGAGGTCGAACAACTCATGTTCGTGCCGCCGGACGAGAACCTCGAGGTCTGGAAGGTCTCCGTGCGCAATCGGACGAAGCGGCCGCAGAAACTTACGCTCTTTTCGTTCGTCGAGTTCTGCTTTTTCGAAGCGCTGAACGACATGACGAACTACCAGCGCACCTACTCGATCGGCGAAGTCGAGATCGAGGGCAGCGCGATCTACCACAAGACCGAGTATCGGGAGCGTCGGGACCACTACACGCTCTTCGGCTGCACGCGGAAGATCGACGGTTACGACACCTCACGCGACGCCTTTGTCGGCGTCCACCACGGCCTGCACGATCCTGAGGCCGTGCTCGCCGGCCGCTGCACCAACAGCCGCGCGTACGGCTGGAATCCCGTCGGTGCCCACCAGATCAACCTCACCCTCCAGCCCGGCGCCGGGGAAACCTTCGCGTTCGTCCTCGCCTACGTCGAACAGGGCGACCGGCCCAAGTTCGACGCGCCGTTCGTGATGAACAAGACGAAGGGCCGCGACATCCTCGCGAAATTCTCCGATCTCGCGGCGGTCGACGCCGCGTTCGCCGCGCTGCAACGCCGGTGGGAGGACCTGCTCTCCATCTACCAGGCGCCCAAGGTGCCCAACGAACATCTGCGCCGCATGGTCAATACCTGGAACCAGGTCCAGGTCATGGCGACGTTCAACCTGTCGCGCTCCACCTCGGGTTACGAGACGGGCATCGGCCGCGGCATGGGCTTCCGCGATTCCAACCAGGACCTGCTCGGCTTTGTCCATCTGCTGCCCGGACGCGCCCGCCAGCGCCTCCTCGACATCGCCGCCACGCAGCTGGCCGACGGCACCTGCTACCACCAGTACCAGCCGCTGACGAAAAAGGGCAACGCTGATGCGGGCAGCGGCTTCAACGACGATCCGCTCTGGCTCATCCTCGCGACCTGCGCCTACGTCCGCGAGACGGGCGACGCGACCATCCTCGACGAACCAATCGGCTGCGCCGACGTCCCCGGTTCGAAGCACACGCTGCTGGACCATCTCGAAATCTCCGTCGGCTACACGCTGCGCCATCGCGGCCCGCACGGCCTGCCGCTCATCGGCCGGGCCGACTGGAACGATTGCCTCAACCTCAACTGTTTTTCCTCGCAACCCAACGAGTCCTTCCAGACCACCGCCAACGCCGGCAAGGGCGACGTGGCGGAATCGGTCATGATCGCCGGGCTGTTCCTCTACGCCGCGCGCGATCTCGCCGCACTCTACCGGTTTCTCCGGCGCGAGGACGACGCCAAGCGCCTCGACGGCCATTACGCCACCATGCTCGACACGATCGAGACGCAGGCGTGGGACGGTGCCTGGTACCAGCGCGCGTTCGACGCCGCGAGCCGCCCCATCGGCTCGAAGGAATGCCTGGAGGGGAAACTCTACATCGAGAGCCAGGCGTGGTGCGTCCTGGGCGGCGCCGGCCGGAACAACGGCCGTGCGAAAAAGGCCCTGCAGGCCGTCGACCGGCTGCTCTATGCGCCCGGTCTCGGCTGCGCCCTGCAATATCCGCCCTATTCGGAATACCACCTCGAACTGGGTGAGGTCTCCAGCTACCCGCCGGGTTACAAGGAAAACGCCGGCGTGTTCTCGCACAACAACACCTGGATCCACATCGGGTGGACGATGTTTGGCGAAGGCGAGAAGGCGCTCGAGTATTACCTGAGCATCTGCCCGTCGGCCAAGCGGGACCACGACGTCTACCGCAGCGAGCCCTACGTCTATGCCCAGATGACGGCGTCGCAGTTCTCCCCGACTCCCGGCGAGGGGAAGAACTCCTGGCTTACCGGCACGGCCGCCTGGTCCTTTGTGGTCGCCAGCCAGTACATCCTCGGCCTCCAGCCCGACTTCACCGGTCTGCGCATCGATCCGTGCATTCCGAAAAAATGGCCGGGCTTCACGGTCACCCGCAAATTCCGCGGCGTCACCTATACCATCGAGGTGAAGAACCCGAAGGCGAAATCGAAGGGCCTCCGCTCCCTCGTCGTCGACGGCGTGAAGATCCCCGGCAACGTCATCCCGCTCCCGACCGACGGCCGCACCGCCGTCCAGGTCGTCGCCACGCTCGGCGCCTGAGGCTGGAAACCGCCAATTAACGCTAATCGCCGCTACTCCGATCTTCACGCTCCTTCGCTGCTTCGCGGTAAAACCTCCTGCTCATTTGCAGCTCAACTGAATTGTTTCGGCGGAATATTTCCGCATTCGAATTTTTAACTTGTTTCGGATTTCGAGTTTCGGATTTCGGATTTCTGAATCTTGCGCCTTTCGCGCGGGATTTCCCGAATAAGTGCTAACACGACAAATTTATGGCAACCTACGGCCACTTCGACGATCCCGCCAAGGAGTACGTCATCACGCGTCCCGACACGCCCCGCCCGTGGGCCAATTATCTCGGCTCGGTCGAGTACGGCGCGCTCATCACCAACAATGCCGGCGGCTACAGCTTCTACCGCAGCGCCATGAACAGCCGCTTCCTGCGCAGCCGGTCCAACTCCGTGCCCGCCGACCAGCCCGGCCGCTATTTCTACCTCCGCGACAACGCGAACGGCGACTACTGGTCTTCGTCGTGGCAGCCGGTCGGCAAACCGCTCAGCCAATACCGGAGCACCTGCCGGCATGGCACCGCCTACTCGATCATCGATTCGAGCTATGCCGGCATCGCGACGGAATCGACCTACTTCGTGCCGCTCGGCGAGCACTTCGAATACTGGCGCCTCCGGGTTACCAACCGGTCGAAGCGGCTCCGCAAGCTTTCGGTCTTCACCTACTGCGAGTTCGCGAACTGCTGGAACATGCCGAACGACCTCTACAACCTCCAGTACTCGCAATTCATCATCAAGGCCCACGTCACGCCCGACGGCATTCTCGGGATGGCCTCGCACCCGTACATCAAGGTCGATCCCGATCAGCTCGAAGACAGCGGTCGGTCGTGGATGGCGTTGACCGGCGCGCCGGTGGCGGGCTACGAGACGGTACGCGAGCGTTTCTTCGGCGATATCTACCACACCTACGCCAACCCCGAGGCGGTCGCGCGCGGCCGGTGCTCGAACTTCCTCGCTGAGGGTGAAAACGGCTGCGGCACGTTCCAGGCCGATCTTTCCCTCCGGCCTGGCGAGACGCGCGAACTGATCGTGCTGCTCGGCGTCGGCCTGCCGGAAATTCACGGGCGGCGCGCCGTGAAGAAATTTGCCAGCCCTGCGCGTTGCGAGGCGGAGCTTCAGAAGCTCATGCAGCACTGGCATGGCCTGCTCGAGTCGGTCCGCGTGCAGACGCCCGATCCGGAATTCGACTCGATGACCAACATCTGGGGCGCCTACAATTCTCTCATCACCTACGCCTGGTCGCGACACGCCTCCATGATCTACAACGGCGAACGCGACGGCCTCGGGTTCCGCGACACCGTGCAGGATTTCCTCGGCGCCATGCCGCTCCTCAAGGAGGGCATCCGCGAACGCCTTGAGCTCATGCTCACCGGCCAGGTCGCCAACGGGGGCGCGATCCCCGTCATCAAGCCGTTCAGCCACCACCCCGGCGCGGAGCCGGCGCCGCGCGACGACGAATATCGCAGCGACGATTGCCAGTGGTTCTTCAATGCCGTGCCCGATTATGTCGCCGAGACGGGCGACCTCGATTTCTATCGGAAGGTGCTGCCGTTCGCCGACCGGGGCGAAGCGACAGTGCTCGGCCACTTGCGCCGCGCCCTCGAATTCAACCTCGAGCGTTCCGGCAAGAATGGACTGCCCTGCGGCCTGCGGGCCGACTGGAACGACTGCGTCAAGATGGGCTACCACGGCGAATCCGTGATGGTCGCCTTCCAGGTGCGCTACGGCCTGGAGACCTACGCAAAAATCGCCGACCGCCTCGCCCTGCCCGCGGAAGCCGCGTGGGCGCGGACCGAGCTGGCGAAACTCGAGGCCGCCATCCAGCGGGCGGCCTGGGACGGCCGGTGGTTCCTCTGGGCGATCGGCGAGGACGGCCATCGCTACGGCTCGCAGCAGGAGAAGGAGGGCAAGGTTTACATCAACACCCAGGTGTGGGCCGTGATCAGCGGCGCCGCGACGCCCGCGCAGGGCCGCAGCGCCATGAAGTGGCTCAAGAAATATTGCGCCACGCCGTACGGCATCATGCTCAGCGCTCCGCCCTTCACGAACACTCCGCCCACCGTCATGGGCGGCGTGGTCTACAACCACGGCATCAAGGAAAACGCCGGGATCTTCTGCCACACGCAAAGCTGGGCCGTCATCGCCGAGTGTCTGCTCGGCCACGGCAACCAGGCCTACGAGTACTACCGAGCCTTCCTGCCCGCGGCCTACAACGATCGCGCCGAGCTGCGCGAGATCGAACCGTACGTCCACTGCCAGACAACCTACGCCACCTGCAACCGCAACGCTGGCAAGTCGCGCGTCCACTGGCTCTCCGGCACGGTTTCCTGGAGCCAGCACACCGCGTTACAGTGGATCCTTGGCGTCAAACCCGAGATCGACGGCCTCCGCATCGACCCCTGCCTTCCGAAGAAGTGGAGCGGCTTCACCATGCGGCGCGTCTTCCGTGGACTGACGCTCCACGTCGAGGTGCGGAACCCGCGGCACGTTTGCCGCGGCGTGAAGTCGCTCACCCTCGATGGCCGCCCGCTCGCCGGCAACTTCGTACCGGTCGACCAGCTCCGTGACGGCTCCGTGATCGTCGCCGTGCTCGGCTGAGCGCGGCGGCGCGCAAAGTTCCGGGTTCCGAGTTTCGCGTTCCGGGTTGGAATCTTGAAGGTGGAGCGCGTTGACCTCAACGCGCTTGAAACGCTTGGGGTCAAGCGATTCCACCTACCGCAGCGGACGCAGTTCGACGAGCCAGACGTCGTTCTCGCGCATGGCGAAACTGCGCCGGAAAGACGCGTCGGTGCCGATTTGCACCTGCTCATCGAGGCAGGGCGCGCCGGAGGACGCCTGGCGCAAAATCCCGACCTGCGCGCGGGTCAGCTGGGCGGGAGACCCCAGATCGCGCCAGGCCGATTGCACGTCGTTGGCCCGGTAGCCGACCTTGTAGGCCAGCAGACGATACGTCCCGGCCGCGACATGGGCCAGCCGCAGCTCGACCGGGTCCTTCGCCCGAGCCGGATGATCGGCCTGGTAGTATTCCTGATCGATGACGGAAGGTCCCGGATGTGTGATCGTGAAATCCCAGAAGAGCGCCTGGACTCCGCCGGCGGCATCCCGGCAGACCAGGGCCGCAGGATCCGCACAGCCCAGTTCGACGTCCCCCAGACGGTGGAGGAACTGGTAGGCGAAAAAGGCGGGCTTCGGCAGGTCCTGGTAGTTGAGCAGGCCAAAGCCCCCGTGGAACGGGGTCACGCGCGGGCCGGCCTCCTCGAAGATGTCGGTGAAAGTCCAATACGACATCGAGGTGGCGGCGGTCCCGATGTTCCGGATCTTGTCGAGAATGAAGGCCGCGCTGTGGTAGCTGTCGTGGATGGGATCGGACGGCGTGTAGGAGGAACTCCACTCGGTGTAGTGTAGTTCAGCCTTGGCGAAGGCGGAGCGATCCATCCGGGCGCGCACCCCCTTCACCTCGGCCGTGATGGCGTTGCGGTCGGGCGAGAAAACCGTGCCGGCGCTGCCGTTCTCGTCGAGGTAGCCGCTGCTCGTCGCATAGCTGTGCGTACTGACGAAATCGAGCGGCAATCCCTGCTCCGTGCAATAGGCCAGGGTCTCATCGATCCAGCCGCTGCCCGCAGTGGCGGGTCCGCCCACCCGGTAGGCGGCGTCGACCGATTTCACGGCACGCGCCGTGGTGGCGTAGAGCTTGTAATATTCGGCCCGGGCGATCGGGGCGAACTCCGCGTCGCTCTTGCCGCCGGTCGTGCCCATCCAAAAGCCGGACAGATTCGGTTCGTTCCAGACTTCAAAGTACCAGCTGCGCACCTCCGGTGGGCCATAACGCTCCGTGACATGATGCACGAACGCGGCGATGAAGGCCTCCCATTTCGCATAGTCCTTGGGCGGGGTGACGTTGGCCTTGTACCAGAAGATCGTGGACTTGCCGCTCGCGAGCGCCCTGGGCATGAAGCCGAGCTCCACGAAGGGCTTCATCCCGATGCCCTGGAGAAAATCGAAAAGCTCATCCACATACTGCCAGTTGTAGATGGGCCGGCCCTGCTTGTCCTCCTGGTAGACGCCCATGTCGTCGCAAAAAAGTCCGTGAAAGCGGATGTAGCGGAAACCGCACTCGGCGCGGACGCGACGCAGTTGCCGCTGCCAGTCGGCCCGCAGCCCCTCGTTGGCGCGCCCCGCGCCGACGCAAAAGTTGTACATGCGGCTGGTTGCACCGCGGGCGTTCGCCAGGTCGGCATCGATGACGCGCGCGGCCGGGGCCGGCTGGGCCCGCAGGCCCAGGGGAGCCAGCAACAAGAGGGCAAGAATGTGCTTATACATGGAAAAACTTGGAGGAACGTTGAGGTGGGAGTGGCAACGGTTCGTGCAATCGACCGGCGGCCTACGGCACGATGGGCCGGAGCGGGGCCGCCTCGGAGCGAATCGTGATCGTCGCGGGCTGCAGCCCCTCGGCCCGTGCCGTCAGGCGGATCGCGCCGGCTTCGCGGGTCGATTGAACGATGATCTGCGCCAGACCGTTGAAAGCGCTGCGGCGCCATGAGACCGGCGCCGGCTTCCCCTGGAACCGCAGACACACGCCGCGGTTCAGGCCCGCGGCCGAACCGTAGTTGGCGAGAGTCACGGCGACCGTGTTCTCGCCGGGATGCAGCTGCGCCTTGACGTTGTAGATCGACGCGCCGCGCGGGTCGCCCGTTTTGCCGATCCGCTGGCCGTTCAAGTAAACCGCGCCATCACCGTCGATCTTGCCAAACCACAACTCGACGGCCGGCGAGGCAAGATCCTCCGCCGTGACCGTGAACCGGGCGCGGAGCACACCATTTTCGTGCAACCCGAGCGGACCGCTCTCCGTATTGACGTCCAGCTTCGCCCAGCCCGAGTCGTCGAACTGAATTCCGGCCTCGGGCAAATTAGGGGCATACGGGTCGGCGATTTTCTTCCAGCGCCAATCCGCGACCGGCACCGTTCGCAGCGGCGCGGTCGTCACCACGACATCGGGTTCGTGGCAGCTCGGGTCGCCGTTGCCAACGCCGAGAATGCGGCCCGGCCCGGCGAGCTCGAAGGCGATGGAGTCGCCGGCGCCCGGTACGATGCGACCCTGGGCGTCGGCGATGGCGACGGTCACGACCGAGACATCCTCGCCGTTGGCGTCGATCGCCGCACGGTCGGGCGTGAGTTGCACGCCTGCGGGAGCTCCCGTGGTTTCAACCTTCGTCTCGGCCACGACGCGCCCGCCGTTGAAGCCTTTCGCGGCAAGCACGCCGGGCGCGTACCGGACCCGCCATTTGAGCTCGGAATTGCGCGGCATGGTCTGGCGGCCGAGGCTCTGGCCGTTGAGCCACAGCTCGACTTCCTCGCAATTGCTCAAGGCCCGCACGTCGATCTCCTGCCCTTCGCGGCCGGGCCAATTCCAGTGGGGCAGCAGGTGCAGCACCGGCTCGCTGGTCCACCATGCGCGGTAGTACCAGAAGTTGTCCTTCGGAAAACCGCAGGTGTCGAGGATTCCGAAGTGCGAGTTGATGCACGGCCAGCTGTAGGGTGTCGGTTCCCCGCGGTAGTCGAAACCGGTCCAGACAAAGCCGCCCCCGAGCCAGGGCCGCGGGGCGAAGAAGCTCCACCATTGCTCGGCGGTGTTCGACCAGCTGGTGGCATTGTCGTCATACGCGCTCACATAGCCGCGGGCCGGATCGTTCGCGTAGATGCCGCGCGTACTGACCGTGCTGCCCTGTTCGCTGCCGACGTTGGGCTGGCGCGGATGCGCCGCGTGGTAGGCGTCCATGTTCTCCGCGCCGATGTGGTAACTCCAGCCGCGCACCTCGATGACCTCGTTGATGCCGGCAAACTCATTTCCGACGGGCGCGTTGTAGGTCACCGGCCGGGTGGGATCGAGGCGCTTGACCAGCGCCTGCATGGACGCGGCCACGCGACCGCCGGCCGGCGTGCCTTGCACCCCGAATTCCTCATTGGCGAGCGACCACATCACGACACTCGGATGGTTGCGGTCGCGTCGCACCTGCTCCTCGCACCACTGCAAATGCTGCCGGTCGCTCCCCAGGAGCCGGTTTTCATCCATCACCAGCATGCCTAGGCGGTCGCAGGCCTCGAGCAACTCGGGCGTGGGCGCGTTGTGGGCGGTTCGATACGCGTTGGCGCCGATCGCCTTCAACCGCGCGATGCGGAAATCCTGCAGCCGGTCCGGCAGCGCCGTGCCGACGCCGGCGTGATCCTGGTGGTTGCATGTGCCCTTGAGCACGTAGGGCCGGCCGTTGAGCAAAAATCCCTTCTCCGGATCGCAGGCGACCGTGCGGATGCCGAGGGGCGTCTCGACGCGATCCATCGTGTGGCCGTCGCTCTCGATCGTGGTGACAACCCGGTAGAGCCGCGGCGATTCCGGCGACCACAATTCCGGCGCATCGAGCCGGGCCGTCTGCTCGATCTCGATTTCCGCGGCGGCGCCGATCCGCGCCGTCTGCCGCGCGGTCGCGAGCGCCTGGCCGCCCGGGGCCACGATCGTCCACGTCACCGTCGCGTCGGCTGGCGCATTCCGGGTGTTCGCCAGCCGCGCCTGCAGGTGGATCTCGGCCGGTCCCTCCGGGACGTTGTCCTGAAAACGGCTGAACGCGAACACGCCATCGGGCGCAAATGCGAGCGGCGCGGTCTTCACCAGCCAGACGTGCCGGTAGATGCCCGCGCCTTCATAGAACCAGCCTTCGGTCTGGGTGGCGTCGACCCGCACTGCCACCACATTCGATCCGCCGCAGTTGGCGACATCGGTGATATCGTAGCGGCAGCCGCTGTAGCCGCTCTCGTGATGGCCGACAAACCAGCCGTTGACGAACACCGTGCAGTCGCGAAACACGCCGTCGAATTCGAGCCAGAGCCGGCGGCCGGCGTCGGTCTTCGGCAGCTCGAACGTCCGCCGGTACCAGGCGATGCTGTTTTGCGGGAAGGCCTCGCCGAGCGCCTTGAACCCGTGCCCGCCGTCGGCCCGGGAGTCGAACGGCAGTTCTACCGCCCAGTCGTGCGGCAAATCGACGCACCGCCAGGTTGCATCGCTGAAAACCACGCTGGCCGGCCCGATGCCCGCGCCGGCTTTCGACAAGTTCTGGCCGGCACCCCACTCGTTGCCGAGGTGGAATCGCCAGCCGGGATCCAGCAGGAGTCGCTCACGCAGTCCGGATTCGGTCGCACCGAATCCCACCGCCAACGCCAGGAAAAAACCAACCAAGCCGCGGGCCGAGGTATTCATGGCGAAGATTTGGTGGCTGCGTTGCCGGCATGCAATATGCGAATCTTGCTCCGGCGCCGCCCGGGCGACCTTTCTTCGCCATGGACCCACCGTCCCTCGTTGGCGCGTCCAGCCCCGACGCAGAAGTTGTACATCCGATTCATCGGGCCCTTGCTTTTTGGAACATCCGCGTCGATGACGCGTAATCCGGGCCCGGCGAGCAGGCCGGGCGAAGACAGGGCAAGGAGCAGTGCTTTTTAATCATGCAGCTGCCGCATGGTCGCACCACGAGAACTGCCGGACAAATGTCCAGAAGTCTAGGTACGACCTGACTAAAGGCATAACGTCCCGCAGGAAACCGCCCCACGGCCTCGACCCCCGGGAAACGCAAACGAATGCAGGTTTGGCATTTCGTGCCGCCCCCAAAGCCGCATGTAAAGAATCTCAATTATCAGACAACCGCCTCGGCCGAGTTTGCCGGGCAAAACGATTTAACGAAAAATCACGGCCGGCCCTCGACCCCAGGACCGGGCGCAAAAGTTGATGCGATTTGCGGACTGAATCGATGGGCGCGAGATTGCGGGCGGTGGGACCGTCGGTCTCGCGTCATGATTATAAGCTCAATTCTTCGGTTTACCGTTGGGACAAAGCATGGGCACTTTTAAGCTGCCTTGCGACAGTCTTAAACCCGGTTGTAGTTACATTAAATGTTTATTATCTTTATTTAGTGTATTGCCTAAATACTGCCTTTCGAGCGGTGTATTCCGTCAATTTGTATTGCCCGCCCATGAATTTGCCGAAACTTATCCCCCTGGGCGATCGGCCGGCCGGGGCTTCCCGCGGGCTGCAAACGGTCCGGCCCGCAACCCGATCGGCCGAACGCGACCAAGGGCCATAGCGGGGCGGTATCGGCCGCCAGGATGCGTACAAGGGCCGGTCGTCCGGCGCCCCGCTGCGCAACCAATCTCAATAAGGGAGCAACCAGACTCATTCCACCGCTCCGGGGGAAGCTCTATGCTCGCGTCGGTTACCCGCTGAACGATGAAACCGTGCCCCCATGAACAATGACGTTATAACTGTCGGCGCCCCGCTCCGGTCGCGGCGGGCACCCGCCCACCCGGCGATTCCAACGGGTTCTTCCCGCGCTTCCCGCAATCTCATGAAACTAGCCATCACCAGTCCGGCGATCCCGAATATGCCCTGGCAGCAACGACCTGCCGGGTGTGAAGACCTGGTCTGGCGCTACGACGCCAACCCGGTCATCGGCCGGCGGCCGTTGCCGCGCGTGACCGGCATCTATAACAGCGCGGTGGTGCCCTTCGCGGGCCAGTTCACCGGCGTGTTCCGCACCGAAGGCATGGACCGCGTACCGCACCTGCACGTCGGACGCAGCCCGGACGGCCTGAAATGGACGTTCGAGCCGAAGCCGATCGTTTTCCATTGCGAGGACGAGGAGGTACGGCGGCACGAGTACGCGTACGATCCACGGGTCACGCCGATCGATGGCGTGCACTACGTGACGTGGTGCAACGGCTATCATGGCCCGACCATCGGCATCGCGCGCACGACTGACTTCAAACGCTTCGAGCAGCTGGAAAACGCGTTCCTGCCCTATAACCGGAACGGGGTGCTCTTCCCCCGCAAGTTCGGCGAAAGATTTCTCATGCTCAGCCGGCCGAGCGATACCGGCCACACGCCCTTCGGCGATATCTTCATCAGCGAGAGCACCGATCTGGTGCATTGGGGCCGGCACCGGCACGTCATGAGCCGCGGCGGTCCGTGGTGGCAGGGCACGAAAATCGGCGCCGGTCCGTCGCCGATCGAGACCAGCGAAGGCTGGCTGCTTTTCTACCATGGCGTCACCACGACGTGCAACGGCTACGTCTATTCGATGGGCGCGGCTTTGCTCGACCTTGAGCAACCGTGGAAGGTCATCGCCTGCGGCAACCAGGCGCTGCTCGTGCCGGAGGCCCCTTACGAACTGGCCGGGTTCGTGCCGGGGGTTTGTTTCCCGGTCGGCTGCCTGTGCGACGCGCCGACCGGCCGGATCGCGATCTACTACGGCGCGGCCGACACGGTCTCCGCCCTTTGCTTCTGCCAGGCGCAGGACATCGTCGACTTTGTGAAGGCCCACCCAATCTGAACGCCGGCCGCCGCCGCGCCGCGGTCGTGGCCGGATCCGCCGGCAGCGCGCCGCCCGCCGTGGCGGACTCTGAACTTATCTGAATTTTGGCCTTCCCAGCCGCCCCATGACGACGACCTCCGCCCCGTTCGAAAAACTCAGCGTCCGCGAAAAATTTTCCTATAGCTTCGGGGATCTGGCGTCCTGCCTCTTCTGGCAGACGTTCATGCTCTACCTGACGTATTATTACACGGACGTGTTCGGCATCAGTGCGCTGGCGGCGGGCGCCATGCTCGGCTTAAGCCGTTCGCTCGATGCCTTCTTCGATCCGATCGTGGGCATGCTCGGCGACCGCACCCAGTCCCGTTGGGGCAAATACCGGCCCTACCTGTTGTGGATTTGCGTGCCCTTTGCCGTCGCGGGCGTGATGACGTTTACCACCCCGGGAACCACCGTCGCCGCGAACCTCGAGGGTGCTTTCGGCGGTCTCATGCGGGGAATCCTCGGAATCCTGGCCTCCATCCTCCCGCATGGCATGGCCGTCATGGCTGATACGTTGAAGCAAGAGGTCACCGGCAAACTCATCTGGGCGATCCTGACCTACAACGCGCTGATGATCCTCTACACCGCCATCAATATCCCCTACACGGCGATGCTGGGGGTGTTGACGCCCAATCCCAAGGAACGCACCGCGCTCTCGTCGATCAAGTTCATCGGCGCTTTCACCGGCGGCATCATCATTTCGTTCTGCCTGCTCCCGGGGGTCAAGCGGCTCGGCGCCAACGGGGGCGAGGCGCATGGCTGGCAGATGGCGTTTGTCATCATCGGCGTCGCTGTCGTCGCGCTGTTCCTGACCACCTTCTTGAACACCCGTGAACGCGTTCAGCCGCCGCCCGCCCAAAAGACGTCCGTGGGCCGGGATCTCGTCGATCTTGTCACCAATGTCCCCTGGCTGGTCCTGCTCGCGGCGACGATCACGTTCATTCTCTACGTCGCGGCCCGCGGCAGCGTGACCGTGCACTACTTCAAATACTATGTCGGCACGCAAACGATCACGCTGCCGTCCTGGCTGCCGAAAATCGGCGGGACCCAGCAGTGGCAGTTCGAGGAAATCGTCTCGTGGTTCAACGGCACCGGCCAGATCGCCTCGCTGCTCGGTGTTGTCCTCCTGCCCTACGTCGCCAACCTGCTCGGCAAAAAGGTCGCCTTCATCAGCATCTTTGTCGTCGCGATCGTCAGCACGGCGTCATTTTACCTCCTCAAGCCGGACCAGATCGGCCTGATTTTTGCGATCAACCTGCTCGGTTCGATCACCGGCGGACCGCTCAGTGCGCTGCTCTGGGCGATGTACGCCGACACCGCCGATTACGCGGAATGGAAGCGCGGCCGGCGCGCCACGGGCCTGATCTTCTCGGCGTCGATCTTTTCGCAGAAACAGGGCTGGGCCATCGGCGCCTGGGTGGCGCTGAGCCTGATGGCGAGCGTCGGCTTCAAGGCGAATGTCGTTCCGACCCCCGACACGCTGCACGGCCTCCGGATGTTGATGAGCGTCATCCCCGCGGTCGTCGGCGTCGTTTCGATTTTATGCGTCGCCTTCTATCCGCTCAACGAGGCCCGCATGAATAAAATCACCGCCGAGCTGAAGACGCGCCGTGCGAGCGAAACCCCGCCGCCCGCCATCACATGAGCTGGCGTCACGAGGGCGGCCATGCGGGCGCGACCGTGGCCGCGCCCAGGCGGTGCGCCGGCCGCCCCGCCCGTGGGCTTGCCTTCCCCGGGCGACTCCGCACCGTGGACACCGTGAGGCTCCAGGTTTTGCTCGTTTTCCTGACCCGCTTCGACGACTCCACGGCGATGTTGAAGGGCATCGCCCAATATGAGCGATCGCACCGCCCCTGGGCCTCGTTCCTCGACGACGAGGCGCGCGCAACGACCGATCCGCGCTGGCTGCGCAGCAAACAATGGCATGGCGTCATCAGCCGGCACACGACCCCCGCCCTGGTGAAGGCCTGCGCGGAGTTGCACGTGCCGCTGGTCGATCTCAACGACGACACGCCGCCGATTCCCGGGGTACCGAAAATCCGGCCGGACAACGTGGGGGTCGGCCATCTCGGCGCCGAGCATTTTATCGAGCGCGGTTATCAGCATTTTGGCTATTGCGGCTTCAGCAACAATACCTGGTCCTGCGAGCGCCGCGATGGCTTCGTCGAGGCCCTGCAGCTCGCCGGTCACACCGCGAACATATACGATGTCAGGTGGCCGGGCGACCTCACGCCGTTTTGGGATGCGCGGCAAACGAAGGCGCTGGCGGCCTGGCTGCGCGGACTGCCCAAGCCGGCCGCGATCATGACGTGCAATGACCTCCGGGCGCTCGAGGTGATCAGTGCGGCGCAGGCGGCGGATTTGCTGGTGCCCGAGGAGATCGCCGTGCTCGGCGCCAACAACGACGCGATTCGCTGCGACCTCTCGTACCCCCCCCTTTCGAGCGTGGCGACCAACAGCTTTCAGTCCGGTTACCAGGCCGCCGAGTGTCTCGCGCACCTCATGGCCGGCCGCCGCCCCACGGTGACCGACCTGCGGATCGAGCCGACCGGCGTCGTGATCCGCCATTCCAGCGACATGCTCGCCATCGAGGACCGCAACGTCGCGGCCGCGCTCAGTTTCATTCGCGAACACGCCTGCCAGGGCATCTCCGTCGACCTCGTGGTGCGGCAGGCCTGCGCCTCGCGCAGCCAGCTCGAAAAGAAATTCCGCCGCTACTTCGGCCGTTCGCCGCAGGCGGAAATCCGGCGCGTCCAGCTGGCCAAGATCAAGCAGCTCCTGTTGGAAACGGACTTCCCGCTGAAGAAGATCGCCGAACTTACTGGCTTCGAACATATTGAGTACATGTGCGTCGTCTTCAAGCGGTTTACCGGTAAATCGCCCGGCGAGTATCGCAAAAAGAATCAAGCCGGGGGAATACGGTGATCGTGGTCGACGGCGCCCCCGCCGGCGCCGCACGGGTGGCGACAGAGTGAAACGAGGCCCGTAGGGGCGCTTGACCGGCACCGGGGGGGAGCGGCAAGAGTTCTCAATTGCCAAGCAAGCGAACTCATTCCCTCCGGTCGCTCATCCGCGTAAGCTGGCGGCCGTAGTCTGCCTCTTCTTTTCCTGCAAGTGGCACCAACCCCGAAAACCTGTAGAACTCCATGACACGTCCAAAAACGTTAAGGGGCGTCGTATACGCCGTTATTGTCAGCCTCGCGGCTGTTCCGAGCATGCTCGGGCAGACTGCTGCAGCCAGCCAACCGACTCCGAATACAACCGCGGTCCAACCAGCCTCGACCACGATGGCGGATGAAACCATTGTGCTGAGCCCGTTTTCAGTGACGGAACAGACCGAAGGCTTCCGCGCGGTGGACACCCTGGGTGGTGCGCGCGTCAAGACCAAGCTGGCCGACACGCCTTCGTCGCTGTCAGTCATCACGCAAAGCTTCCTGCAAGATACGGGCATCACCAATGCCCAGCAGCTGTTGATCTATACGACCAACACCGAGGCTGCGGGACTGAACGGAAACTTTTCGGGTGTCGCCGCCCGGGGTTCCGGCGTCAGTAGCAATGCCGAGGCCGGACGTCTCTTGAATCCGAATTCGATCAACCGTGCCCGCGGGCTTAGCCCCATGGACAACACGAGGAATTATTTCGGGAGCGAGATCCCGTGGGATTCCTTCAACATTGACCGCGTCGACATCTCCCGCGGACCAAACTCCTTCCTGTTCGGTGTCGGAAGCCCGTCGGGCATTTCGAACTATTCCACCAATGCGGCGCTCTTTAAGGACAAGGGCTCAGCCGAGGTTCGCTTCGGCAGTTTCGGCACCACCCGCGAGTCCTTGGATTACAACAAGGTGCTCCTGCCCAAAGAGCTGGCCATACGGATCGACCTGCTCAACGACGACACCCAGTACAAGCAGAAGCCGGCATTCAATCATGCGCAGCGCGCCTTTGCGGCCCTTCGTTACGATCCGAAGGCTCTGAACAATGAGTCCAGCACTTTTAAGATCGAGGTCAACGCCGAGAGCGGACGGGTGACATCCAACAACCCGCGCGAGCTGCCCCCGATGGACTTCATCACGGGCTACTTTTCCGGAGGCGGGCTGAACAAGGGAGGGTACGATCCGTTCCTCCTCAACACGGGTCAACAACTCACCGGAGTCGGTTCCTTCTCGGGCACGGGTGCCGCCCCAGCCGTCGCGACCCTGAATCCTTGGATCAACGCCCAGGATTATCACTATATTTGGCCCGGTCCCAACGCAGCGTATTGGTACGATGCCAAGACCGGCAGTCTGCTGCAGGCCATGACGACCTTGAACGGTCCAATCGGCATATCTGGATCTACCATCGGCGGCTTCCCTCAAGCGGCAGGTCTCTACACCTCGGGCTTTGCCAACTTCGCCAAAACCGTGAACTACCGGACTCTGGTCAATGGCGCGGACACGACTGCGAGTTCGTTCCATGGGGCCTATGCCGGGACGGTCACTTACAACGACAAGTCACTGACCAACCCGTCGATCTTCGACTTCTATGGCAAGTTGATCGACGGTCCAAACAAGGAAGAGTGGCAGAATTGGAAGGCCTACAATATCAAGGTTGAACAAACTCTCCTGCACGGCCGCCTCGCCTTCCAGGGTGTCATCGATCACCAGGAATTCACCCAGGGCCAGGCGGGAATGTTTGGATACACGGAGCCGTTTATCTCCGTGGATATGGATGCCTACAGCATCAGGTATCCCTCGTGGTATCCGAGCTTGGCCGTCGCGAATCCGAATGCGGGTCGGGCCTTCGTCGCGGGCGACTTTGGCTCCGGAGACAACGACGCCCGTTATGTTCACGACAATTACCAGGTGACCGCCAACGGCGACCTGCGGGCCGAGGATATCATGGACAAGGATTCGATGGCCGCGAGGATCTTTGGCCATCACTCGTTCACCGCCTTGGGCGGCTTATACACGACCAAGATCGAAGACCGTACTTGGAGCGGCTTTGCCACGGATACAACCTTTGCCGCCTTGATGGGCGATCCGCTGGGCAAGATCAGCGCCAACCGCGCTATCGCGTGGGTGTCCTACCTCGGACCCAGCATGGTCAGCACGACATCTCCTGCCGGGCTGAACCTCAGCAACGTCGCCAACCCGATCTGGCCGACCAGTGGAACGATCCTGAACTTCAACACCACGTGGGCGCCACCCGCTGGAGTGAATGCAGGCGACGCATGGACGGATCCTTCGCCGTATGGCGGCGCCAGCACCCAGGCCAATAATCCTGCCAACTACCGGGGCTGGTCGAATGCTCCGGTCAACGTGCTCAACTGGAAACAGAACATCAGCGACCTGTACCAGTCGGGTTCAAAGACCGAGCAGAAGTTGAAGTCGGCGGCCTTCATGTATCAGGGTCACCTGTGGGACGACATGATCATCCCCGAGTTCGGCTGGAGGCGTGACACGGTCACCCAGACTTCCGCCAATGCTCCGTTGGATCCCAGTACCGCTGTCGCCAGCATGAACTACGCGATCACGGGTGCCGGCGCCACAACCACCACGACCTCGAACAGCTACGGCGTGACCCTGCACCTTCCGCCGTCCCTCCGCGGCAAGCTGCCGGGCGACACGGACGTGAGTCTCTACTACTTCCATGGCAATAACGAGACTCCGAAGATACGCTATGCGTTCGATGCCAGCCTGCTGCCCAACGAGACCGGCAAGACCGACGACTACGGAATCCAGGTTGATACCCTCAAAGGGCATGCCACCATCCGGCTGACTTATTTCAAGACCATCGATCAAAGCGCTCAGGCGGGTTCGGGTGCGGCCGATCCTCTCGGCAACAACGGCTATTACCTGTACCTCCTGCCGGCATGGGGCGCGGCCGACGCGGCTGCGAGCGGAATGGCGGTAGCCGCATGGCCTGCGGCGATCAACGACTGGGGTTTCACGGGCCACCCGGATGATGGCAGTAATACGATCCACAACCTTCAGGTGGCGGCCGTTAACGACTGGAAGACCAACTTCGCCAGGTATTTCCCGCAATCCTTCTTCGATGCCTACGGCCTCGGAGTCAATGTGAACGCGGTCACCACTGGCAATTGGCTCAACGTATACAACCAGCCGAATGCCAGCCCGATCACCTTCCCGTGGTACATCGCCAACACGGGCAGCGGCAAGATCAACGGTTCGTTCCCGATCGTCAGCCAGGATATCACGTCGAAGGGATATGAACTCGAAGTCACCGTGCGGCCGGTCTCCAACTGGGACCTGACCTTCAATGTCTCCAAGGTGGATGCCGTCCAGACCGCACTTGGATCGGCGGATTCCGCCTTCATCCAGAGGGAATACCAGTTCTTCAATGGTCCCGCCGGCAACCTGCCGCTCTGGGGTTTCTGGGGTGGCGGTGTTAACACTGCGACTACGCCCTATTCCCTCCCCCCGACCAGCACGCTCAAGGGTTACTTCTTGCAGAACATCTGGTCCGCCTACCAGCTCCAGACGGCCCAAACGAACACGATGCAGCCGGAATTGGCCCGCTGGAACGCCAAGGGTATCACGAACTACACCTTCAAGACGGGCTCGCTCAAGGGCTTCAATGTGGGTGGTGGCCTCCGTTGGGCCTCGAAGCCGATCCTCGGCTACGGGATCAGCCAGTTCACCGATCCGCTCGGCAATATCGGTTGGATCATGGACGTCAAGAAGCCGCTCTACGGCAAAATCGAAGAACACGCCGATTTGTGGGTCGGTTACTCGTACAAGCTGTCCTCCAAGCTCGATTGGAAGATTCAGCTGAGCATCTCCAATGTCGGCGAGAGCCCGCACCTGGTACCGGTCAGCGTCGAGCCCGATGGCACGTGGGCGCAGCAGCGCATCGAGATGGGCCAGACCTACCTGATCACAAATACCATCAGGTTCTAAGATCATCATAATATCACCAGGCGATGCTGCTGTATCGCCTGTTCCCTTTGAGCGCCGGGCCTCACCGCCCGGCGCTCTTTTTTTTGCAGGGAACCCCGCTAATTGACGCTAATCCTCGTCAATCCGGAGTTCGCGTCGCTTCGCAGCCTTTCGCGGTTAAAACTTCGATCCAGATTTTACAGAAGGCCGCAGAGATCGCAGAGACCAATTCGTGCCCATTCGTGTGATGTCTGATGTCGCTTCGCTCGGTACGTGGGCAAAAATCCGAATTCTGGGTTCCCGATCCCGACGGCTGCATCCGTGTCCATCTGTGTGCATCTGTGGTCAATGCCCTTCGGTGTCCGCCGTCTTCGCGTTCTTTCGCGTCCCTTCGCGGTTAACTCCCCATTGCCACTGCCGAAATCTGCCGTTTCGGAAATTAGCGCCCATTAGTGTTCATTAGTGGTTCAA
>DATJPQ010000253.1:0-3564 GCA_035506315.1 Opitutaceae bacterium | reverse complement strand
CCGTTTTGTGGACGATGACACGCAGTTCCTCAAGGCGCACGGCGTCTATCAGCAGGACGACCGCGATTTGCGCAAGACGGGGGGCAAAAAGTATATCATGATGGTCCGTTGCCGGATCCCCGGCGGGGTGGTGACCGCGGCCCAGTATCTGGCTTGCGACGAGTTGTCCACTCGTTACGCGGACAATACGCTGCGGGTGACCTCGCGGCAGAGCTTCCAATTCCACCGAGTGGTTAAAGGTAACCTCCGTGCGCTTGTCAAGGGCATCAATGACTCCTTGCTGAGCACGCTGGCAGCCTGCGGCGACAACAGCCGCAACGTGCTGGCGCCGCCCACGCCCGCGACCAACGGCCTCGGGACCCAGGTCCACGAGCACGCTCGAAAAGTGGCCTTGGCCGTCGCGCCGCGCACGCAGGCATATCATTCGATCTGGATCGACGGCGTAGCGCTCAACCTCGAGGAGCCGGCGAACCGCGACTTCGTCGATCCGCTTTACGGCAAGACCTATCTTCCCCGAAAGTTCAAAATCGCTTTCGTGATCCCGCCCTTAAACGACATTGACATCTTCACCAATTGCTGCGGGTTCATCGCCATCAGTGATGCAGAGGGCCGGTTGCTCGGCTACAACCTGACGGCAGGCGGCGGGATGGGGCGGACCCACGGCAATGCGGCGACGTTTCCCCGCCTGGCGGATGTGATCGGCTTTCTGCCGCCGGACAAAGTGGTTGAGGTGGCCAAAGCCGTGCTGACCATCCATCGCGATTTCGGTGACCGCGCCGACCGAAAGCACGCCCGGCTGAAGTATGTCCTCGAGGACCGCGGCGCCAATTGGTTCCGCGAGGAGCTGCAGCGCCGGCTCGGATTCCAGATCGGGGATGCGCGGCCATTCAGATTTGAGAAACAGGGCGACGCTTTTGGGTGGAATCAGCAGGTGGATGGCCGCCTGTTCCTTGGATTGTTTGTGGAGACTGGCCGCATCCGGGACCGCGAAGGCTGGCGGATGAAAACCGCGTTGCGCGAAGTGGTGTCGAGATTCCAGCCGGAAATTCGCCTGACGCCGGCCAACAACGTCATCCTCGCCAATATCGCACCGGAGGATCGGGCCGAAATAACCCGGGTATTGGCGGCCTATGGCGTGCAAACCGATGCCGAGCGGCAGGGCAGCCTCCTGCGCCGCGGCTCGATGGCCTGCGTGGCATTGCCGACTTGCGGCCTGGCGCTGGCGGAGGCGGAACGCTACCTGCCGAGCCTGATCACTCACATCGAACAGTTGCTCGACGAAACCGGGCTCGGCGACCAGGAGATTTCGATCCGCATGACCGGTTGCCCGAACGGCTGCGCCCGGCCGTACATGGCGGAGATCGCTTTTGTCGGCAAGGGCCCCGGCCGCTACCAAATCTGGCTCGGGGGAAACGAGGCCAGCACCCGCTTGAACCGCCTCTATCTCGATATGGTCAAAGATCCCGACATCATCAATGAGTTGCGTCCGCTCTTCACCCGCTACGCCCGGGAGCGGATCGAGGGCGAGCGGTTCGGCGACTGGGTTGCTCGGAACGTCTGGAAAGAGGAAGCCGTGGCTGCTGCCTGGCCATGACGGGGACGCAAATCGCCGAGTGGAACCTCGAGCTCCGCTCCCGATCGCCGCGCGAGATCACTCGGTGGGCGATCACCGAGGGACGTGGCCGGGCCATCGTTTCCACCAACTTCCGTCCCTACGAAGCGGTCCTTTTGCATCTCTGCGTGCAGGAGCAGCCTGACATCCCGGTGCTGTGGGTCGATCACGGCTACAACCGCCCGGCGACTTACCGGCACGCCGAGCAATTGCGCGCCCTGCTCCACTTGAACCTCAAAACCTGGCTGCCGCGCATCAGCCCCGCCCATCGCGATGCGATCCACGGCCCGCTTCCAGGCGTGGAAGACGAGGCCGCGCTCAAGGAGTTCAGCGCTTTGATGAAGCTGGAGCCGTTCCAGCGCGCGATGAAACAAATGGCACCGAAGGTTTGGATCACGGCGTTGCGAAAAGCCCAGAACCCAAATCGCGCCGGATTGGACATCGTTTCTTTCGACGCGAACTTCGGCGCTTTGAAGGTCAGTCCCCTGTTCTACCTGAGCGACGCAGAGATGGAATCGTATCTGGAAGAGCACAACCTTCCCAACGAGTGGGACTATTTCGATCCGGCCAAAGCCGACGAAAAACGCGAGTGCGGTCTCCACGCCGCCTGGGGCGCGGAAGTCATGAGATGAACAATTATCATCTCGATCATCTTCAGCATCTCGAAACGGAAGCGATCCATGTGATGCGCGAAGTCGCGGCCGAATTCGAGCGGCCGGCCTTGTTGTTCTCTGGCGGCAAGGATTCCATCTGTCTGCTCCGGCTGGCAGAAAAAGCCTTTCGTCCCTCGGACCTGCCGATGCCCCTGCTCAACATTGACACCGGGCATCATTTCCCTGAATTAAACGAATTCCGGGACCGGCGGGCCCGCGAGTTGCGCGCCCGGCTCATCGTGCGCAAAGTGGAGGACGCGCTCGCCAATGGCACGGCCGTGCCCGCGCCGGGCGAGGTGAGCCGCAACCGCCTCCAGATCCCCACCCTGTTGGCCGCCATCGACGAGTTCCGGCTGGACTGCTGCGTCGGCGGTGCCCGGCGCGACGAGGAAAAGGCGCGCGCCAAAGAGCGTTTTTTCAGCTTCCGCGACGGCTTCGGGCAGTGGGATCCCAAGAACCAGCGCCCGGAAATCTGGAATCTCTATAACGCCCGTCTCAATCCCGGCGAAAACATGCGTGTGTTCCCGCTCAGCAATTGGACCGAAATGGATGTCTGGGAATACATCCGCAAAGAGAGACTCGACGTTCCCACGATCTATTTCAGCCACCCGCGGAAATGTGTGCGCCGCCATGCGCAATGGCTCCCGGTGAGCGACCTTCTTCCGCCCAAGCCCGGTGAGCAGGTCAAAGACCTCGTTGTCCGCGTCCGCACGATCGGCGACATTATCAGCACGGGTTGCATCGAATCCCCGGCCGCCACCGTCGATGATATCATCGCCGAAATCGCCGCCGCCCGAGTCACTGAACGCGGTTCCCGCGCAGACGACAGGTCCTCGGAAGCCGCCATGGAGGACCGGAAAAAGGCGGGGTACTTTTGAAAGGGTCACCCGGACGCAACTCCCCAAGCCGATCGTGCCAATCCCCATCCATCATCCGGTCGATATTCTGCGCCTGAACACCTGCGGCTCGGTCGATGACGGCAAATCCACGCTCATCGGCCGGCTGCTCTACGATTCCCGCTCGCTCATGGAGGACCAGATCGAAGCGTTGCAGCGCTCGGCCGACCTGACCGGCGGCGGGCAGATCAACCTCGCCAACCTCACCGACGGATTGCGCGCGGAGCGCGAACAAGGCATCACCATTGACGTCGCCTATCGCTATTTCGCGACCCCGCGCCGCCGGTTCATCATCGCCGACACCCCTGGCCACGTTCAATACACGCGCAACATGGTCACCGGTGCATCGACCGCCAATCTCTCGATCGTTCTGGTCGATGCGCGTCTGGGCGTCAGCGAGCAA
>DATJPQ010000252.1:0-18891 GCA_035506315.1 Opitutaceae bacterium | reverse complement strand
CGCCGCATGCGCCAGGGCTGCGCGTGCTCGGCACAGTGCCTTTCCGGCGGGACCTGCAACCCGAGGAGGAGGACGGGTTGACGGCGGCAGACGAGGATCGCGGCACGGGCGAGACGCTGGCGTGGATTCGTCTTCCGCATGCGGCCAATCTCACCGACTGCCAGCCGTGGTGGGACGACGCCGGTGTGCGCGTGCGCTGGATCTCCCATCCGGCCGATCTGGCAGAAGCGCGGATCATCATCCTGCCCGGTTCGAAGAACACGCTGGCCGATTTGCGGTGGCTGCGGGCGACCGGGCTGGCCGATGCGATCATCGCCGCCGCCCGGCACGGCGTACTCGTGATCGGGATTTGCGGCGGTTACCAGATGCTCGGGGAGCGATTGAGCGATCCGGCGGGCGTCGCGGGCGATGCGGGAGATGAACCTGGCCTCGGGCTGCTGCCGATCGCCACGACTTTTGCCGCGCCGAAAATCGTCCGACAGGTGACGGCGCAATACGAAGGTCGGCGCTGGCCGGCCTACGAGATTCATATGGGACGGACGGAGCGCACGGCCCCCTGCTCCGCGTTGCAGACCGTGTGGGATGAGGACGGCGACCGCGCGGAAGGGGCGCGATGCGGCCAAGTGTGGGGAACTTATCTGCACGGCTGGTTCGAGTCGCCGGACGTGCGCCGGAGCGTGACCCATGCGGCGGGCTTCGCGGCGCATCAAGCCCACCCCGTACCGTGGGCCGAGAAGCGCCAGGCGATCTACACCCAGATGGCCGAGCACGTGGCCGCGCATGTCGATCTCGATCCGGTGCGGCGTTATCTTGGAATCTAGCGTTCCAGGATAAACTGTTTCAAAAAAGTCTGTCATCCTGAGTGTAGCGAAGGATCCAGCAGCGCGTTGCCGGCCAGCAGCATTCTGATGGATCCTTCACTTCGTTCAGGATGACAAACTGAGGCTATTCGGATGGATCCTTCGCTACACTCAGGATGACACTGGAAAAACGATAGGAACGGCTACGAGCGGTTCGGGGAACCCGACACGGGAGTTGCTTTCATGGACGGCGCTCCACTCGCTTACGCTCGCGGCTACGCGAAGTTGAGGCGGGAATTGGTTTTTAGATACGCGGCGATTTCGGCGGCGAAGGCGGGGCCGAATTCGGCGCGTTTCTTCATGCCCAGGCCGAAAATGTCAGCCAGGGCGTCGTCGGTCGTCGGGTATTCGCGCGCCATCTGACGGAGCGTGGCGTCGCCAAAGACGACGTAGGCCGGCACGTGTCGTTCGTCGGCCAGCTTCTTCCGCAATGTGCGCAACCGGGCAAAGAGGATCTCGTCACACTCGACCTCGCCGACGCGCTTCACCACGCGCCTGGCCTTGGGCAGCGCCAGCGGTTTGGTGAGGGCGATGGGCGTGCGGCTGCGCAGCACTTCGACGCCGGCTTCGGTCAGCTCGAGCACCGGGTACTCGCCCTCGCTCTGGGCGACGAAGCCGAGGCGCATGAGCTCGCGGCCGACGGCGGCCCATTGCGGGCGCGCGAGTTCGCCGCCGATGCCGTAGGTGCTAAGCCGGTCGTGCGCCCAGCGGCGGATCTTGTCGGTGTCGGCGCCGGTGAGGACTTCGACAACGTGGTTGAGCCCGGCGCCGAAGCGGCTCGCCTGGCGGATGCGGTAAACACACGAGAGGAATTTCTGCGCGACGACGGTGCCGTCGTAGGTCTCGCGCGGCTCGAGGCAGTTGTCGCAGGCACCGCAGTTATCGAGCGGAAAGTTTTCGCCGAAGTAGCCGAGCAGCTCGGCGCGGCGGCAGCCGGCGCTCTCGCCGTAATGCACCATCTGACGGAGCTGGGCGCGGGCGACGTTGCGCTCGTGCTCGTCGGAGATCTCGTCGATGAAATGGATCTGCTTGGCGACGTCGCCCCCGCTAAAGAGCAGGAGGCAATCGCTTGGCAAACCATCGCGGCCGGCGCGACCAGTCTCCTGATAATAGCCCTCGATGTTCTTGGGCAGGTCGTGGTGCACCACCCAACGGACGTTGGGTTTGTTGATGCCCATGCCGAAAGCGATCGTGGCGCACATGATCCGCACCTCGTCGCGGAGGAAGAGTTCCTGGTTTTCGGTCCGTTCGGTGGCGGTGAGCCCGGCGTGGTAGGGACGCGCGGCAAAACCGCGGGCCACCAGCGCCTCGGCCACGCGCTCGGTGGTGGCGCGCGTGGCGCAGTACACGATGCCGCTCTCATCCTCGCGTTTTTTGGCGAAGGCGACGATCTGCTTCAACGGTTCGTCCTTGGGGGTGACCCGGTAGGCGAGATTGGGACGGTTGAAGCTGGCGACGAAGACGGCCGGATCGCGCAGCTTGAGGTGGGTGACGATATCCGCGCGGACGCGTTCGGTGGCCGTGGCAGTGAGCGCCATCACCGGCACGTCGGGCAGCAGTGCGCGCAGGCCGGCGAGCTGGCGGTACTCCGGGCGGAAGTCGTGGCCCCACTCGGAAATGCAATGCGCCTCGTCGATGGCGAGCGTGGCGACATTCCACGCCTTCAGGTTGTCGCGCCATTCGTCGAGCATGAGGCGCTCGGGCGCGACGTAGAGGAGCCGCCACTCGCCGCGATGGAGTCCGGCCAGACGCGAGCGGGATTCGCGGGCGCCGAGCGAGGAATTGAGAAACGTGGCGGCAATCCCCGCAGCCTGGAGCTGGTCCACCTGATCCTTCATCAGCGCGATCAGGGGCGAGACGACGACCGTCAGGCCGGTGCGGTGGAGGGCGGGCAGCTGGAAGCACAGCGACTTGCCGCCGCCGGTGGGCAGCAGGGCAAACACGTCGCGCCCGGCGAGCGACGCGTCGATGATCTCGCGCTGGAGCGGACGGAACGACGAGTAGCCGAAGGTGGTTTTGAGCGTGAGCAGGAGATCGGGCACGATGCGGGAGGCGAGGAGGCTTGTTGCCCGGGGAAGGGCAGAAAGACACGGAAAATCGTGAAGGGATTTTGACAAGCGTGGCCGGCGGGCTCCGAATGGCTGCATGGATTCGAGCTGGCTCCATCCTCGTGAAGAACTCGTGCGCGCCATGCAGCGCATCTACCGCTACCGGATGACGACCACCTCCGGCGGCAACCTGTCGATCCTCGACCCGGATGGCAGCATCTGGATCACACCGTCGCGCGTGGACAAGGGCCGCCTGCAACCGAGCGACATCGTCAGCCTGAAGGCGGACGGCACGCGCGTCGGGCTGCATCCGCCTTCGTCGGAGTTTCCGTTTCACCGCGAGATCTACCGCCGCCGGCCGGACATCCGGGCGATCGTGCATGCCCATCCGGGCGCGCTCGTCGCCTTCAGCATCTGCCGTCTGTTGCCCGACACGCGGGTGCAGACCCATGCCTACGAAGTGTGCGGCAAGGTGGCCTATGCGCCCTACGCGTGCCCGGGCAGCGAAGAACTCGGGCAGCGCATTGCCGAGACCTTCGCCAACGGCGCCGACTGCGTGATGTTGGAAAACCACGGCGTCGTGATCGGCGGGCACGACCTGCGCGAGGCATTCCAACGGTTCGAGACGCTCGAGTTCGTGGCTCAAACGCTGGTGAAAGCAGCAGCCTTGGGTGCGGTGCAAACGCTACCGGCCGCGGTGCTGGCACGGCAGCCGCTGCCCAGTTTCGCCGAAATGCCGGCGGTGGCGCCGGGCAACCCCGAGAAGGCGTTGCGCGGGCAACTGTGCGAGTTCGTACAACGCGCGTACCGCCAGCGCCTGCTCATCAGCACGGCCGGCGCCTTCTCGGCGCGCCTCGCAGGCAACGACTTCCTGGTAACACCGCGGCGGCGCGACCGCCTCGAGTTGGAGGCGCCGGGCATCGTGCGGGCGCGTCCCGGTTTCTGCGAGGCGGGCAAATGGCCCAGCCGCGCGGCGTTGCTGCATGCGCATATCTACCAGCGGAATCCCGACGTCGGCGCGGTGATCAACGCCCAGCCGGCCAACGCCAGTGCCTTCTGCGTGACGAAGGCGGCGCTCAGCTCCAACACGATTCCCGAAAGCTATCTGGTGTTGCGCGATGTGCCGAAGCTGCCGTTCGCGTGCATTGTGGAAGACGCTGAGCGCCTCGCCGCGCAGGTGTCGCTGAAAAAGTGCCCGGTGGTGTTGATCGAGAACGAGGGTGCGGTGGTCGTCGGCCGGGATGTGCTCGACGCCTTCGACCGGTTGGAAGTGCTTGAAGCAACGGCAGAGGCGATACTGCTCAGCCGACCACTCGGATCGCTGGTGCCGATGCCGAAGGCCGCGCTCGACGAATTGAAGCGGGCATTCGGAGTCGAGTAAGCCGCAATTAATGGTGTTTGCTCCAAGCTCTTTGCGTCCGGTTTGCCGAACCGTATCAATCACTTTTCGGCAACGAAGACCCTGGCCGCAACCAAGGTGTTTTTTCGCGTAGTTGTAAAAAATCTGTTTAGTCCGTTGGCCTGAAACAACTCCGGGCTTCCAACGGAAGAAACCAACAAATGTAGGGCCAATACCCTAAATTCCCCTTGGATACGGCCGAATACACATCTGTCACGCTGTGTACTTAACAAGACATTCCCTCGTCCTATTCGTCAGGCGGGATGATGTCTGACCTAACATTTTACAACGACTATGCTTGGATCGAATCGATTCATCGACTTTTTTGCGCGGGTGCCCTCCGCGCCACCGTCAGCGCCCCGCAGGGACCGACGCCCGTGGTGCGCCGAGGATCTTCTCAGCAGCCCCGAAATAATCCACGCATTGGGCGTTACGGAGAAGTCCCTCTCCGAATGCCTATGCGAATACTTGGGCCTGCACCCCAACCAATACGAAAATACGGTCCTTCGGCTTTGTCTTTACCGAAAAGCGCTGGTTCTGCGGCCGCTGCTGCAATGCTACAACCGGAATTATTTCGCGCCCGATCGCGATTTCATCCGTCGCGTCGGAAAAATCCGGCGGCGCGAAGAGCTGACGCGGGAACTGGACGAATTCTATTATCATCCGAAAAACAGAGGCTGGCTGCGGCGCCGGCTCAATTTGCGCATATCCTGCCGGAAGCTCGTCGCGCTGGCCCGGGAAGTCATGCCCGAGCTCCGTGCTCCCGGCTCCGTCAGATACGGCCTTACGCCGGCGGATGAATAATCGTGGCGAGTGCGCCCTAATTTAGCGCAGTCCGAGAAACCGCGCGAGTTCGCGTACCGCGACAGCAGTCTTGTACCCGCGGCGCAGGCGGCGTGAGACGACGATCAGACGGCGGTGCGGGCGGTCGGCCTTGGGATCGACATGGCCGACCAATTGGTCTCCGGCGAGGACGGGCAGGGCGTAGTAGCCCCGGGTGCGCTTGTGCGCCGGCGTGTAAACTTCCCACGTATAATCAAAATCCCACAACCGTTGCGTGAGGCGGCGGTCGTAGATGAGAGGATCGAGTGGCGCCAGGAGGCGCGGTACCGCCGCACTGGTCGGGGGTGGCGCATTGAGCGTGGAAAGTTCATCCCACAGTGGAGCATCCTCGTGCAGGCAGTAAAGCGCAGGACCGCCGTCGATTCTCACCAGCTGCACGCGATCTTCGACCAGCGGCAACTCGGCTTTTTTCAGCGCGACGAGCCGGCGCTGGTGCAGCCGGGCGAGCACGAGCCAGCGGGCGGCGTCCGGTGGTGATGGTTCGGCGGCGGCGAGCACCGCGGTCGGCAGCACGCGTTCGGGCAAGTCGTACACGCGGCGGAAATTCCGGCGGGCGGCGATGAGAACGCGTCCGTGCACAAAAAGTTTTTCCAGCACGATTTTCGTCACGCGGCCGTTGGAACCCCAAGCGGTGGTGGCGCGGCCGTCGTCCGCGATTTCGTCCGACATCAGCGGGCCGCGGGCGGCAATTTCGGCCAGGAGGTATTGCGCGAGCCGCTCCTCGGCGGGGCTGAGTTTGCCGGCATAGCCGCGCGCGTGGAGGCGGCGCTGCCGCATGTGCGGCAGCAGGTAGGGCCAGGCGGCGCGCGGGAAGGCGGCCAGCACGCCCGCGCCCGGCAGGTAGTGCTCAAGCGCTGCACGAGGTTCGGCGGTTGGTTTTGGGTTCTGGGTTTGGGGTCCTGCGTTATCGCCGCCGTGGACAAATCGCATGAGATCGCCCTCGCGGTAGCCGGCCACACGGTTGCGCAGGATGAGATCATGCATGCGCCCGCAGACGTTGAGCGGGTCGATCTGCACGTAGCCGAGATGCTCCAGCGCGGCGGCGACATCGGGGAACGGTTCATCCAGGCCGAGCGCACGGCGCAGGAAGCGGCGGGCAACGGTGGGCGTAACATGCAGCGCGGGCGGCATGGCGGACAGCGAACCGAATCGCGTCCGCCGCGCAAGCTTCTGCGCGAGGCGGAAGGCTCATTCCGGCCGCCAGCCGGAATAATCGATGGTCAACTGGTCATCAACCCAGCGGAGCGGGCGGTGAGCCCGCAGCCAGGCCGCCAGTCGATGGAGCAGGTGATGCGATTTCATGAGTCAGATCGGTGGAAACTTGGGTTCCAAAAACGGTGCGGAAGTTCCGCAAATCCGGGAAAAGGCCGGTGCACCCCCGGCCTAGGCGAAGGCCGGGCGGGTATAAACCGCCCGGGGAGCGAGAAAGAAATCGGCGGGCGGCAGATCGGCCGCGAACTCCGGGCAGACCTCGGCGAGCTGGGCGCGCAGGCGTTCGCGGGCCCGGGCGATGCGGCTTTTCACCGTACCGACATTGAGACCAAGCGAGGCGGCGATTTCCTCGTAGGAAAGATGGAGGGCGTTGCGCATGGTGAGAATCTCGCGATGGGCCGCGTCGAGCCGGTCCATGCACTCGGCAATGAGGCCGGTGAATTCGTCCGCGGCCGTTTCCTGCGCCGGATCGCGCGCTTCGGACGCGAACTGATCGGCGAACGTGGCGGTGGAGTCGTCGCCCAGTGGACAGTCGAGTGAGAGGGTGGCGTGGCGACGGCGGCGGAAGAAGTACCAATAGCGGTTGCGCGCGAGGTTCATCGCGATGCGATAAAGCCAGGTGGCCAGCGAGGAATCGCCCCGGAAACGCGCCAGCCCGCGATAGGCGCGGATGAATGTGTCCTGCGTGAGCTCCTCGGCATCGCCCTGGTTGTGCAGGAGGCCAAGCGTGAGGTTGAAGATTTTGGTCCGGTAGCGTTCGACGATCTCGTTGAAGGCGGCTTCGTCGCCGGCGTTGACGCGCTGCACCAGTTTCCGGTCGACCGCAGCCTCACGGGCCGAAGTTTGAGAATCGGACGAGGAAGGATTTTTTTTGGTGGAAACACGGGAGGCATGCATAACGGTTTGGGTTTATGCCTCCGGTTACTGCCAGCCGTGTGCCAGCGGCTGTGCGTGCGTCACAAGTCGCTTCCGGGAAACAGCTAGAAATTTCCCTCCGGTTGGGCGTTCCCTCTCCCATCGTGCAGGATGACCGATACGATCGGTCCGAACGTGCAGGCTGCAAGACGGCCGATCATTTCGAAAAACCCGGCTTGGCGCCGGGCTGGATTTGGGCCAAGGTCTTTTCCGGCAGCATCGACTACACCGTGCTGCCGCGGGTTGCGACCTCACCCCAGATCGTCCGTGATCTGGCGTAGTTGGATTTGTCCCATGAATGTACTGCTTCTGTATCCTGAGTTTCCAGACACGTTCTGGAGCTTCAAACACGCGTTGAAATTCGTCTGGAAAAAGGCGTCTTTGCCGCCGCTGGGCCTGCTCACCGTCGCGGCCATGCTGCCGCGCACCTGGGAGAAACGGCTGGTGGATTTGAACGTGCGCCAGCTCAAGCCGAAGCACTTGCAATGGGCCGACCTGGTCTTCATCAGCGCGATGATCGCGCAACGGGAATCGGCCCACGCACTGATCGCGCGCTGCAAAGCCGCGGGCAAGATTGTCGTGGCGGGGGGACCGCTGTTCACCTCCGAGCAGGCGCAATTCCCCACTGTGGACCATTTCGTGCTGAACGAGGCGGAGGTGACACTGCCGGAGTTCGTGCGGGACTTCGAGCGCGGATGCGCCCGACCGCAATATGCCTCGACGGAATTTCCCGACGTCCGCGAGACGCCGGCGCCCATGTGGGAACTGGCGGAGCTGCACCGCTACGCCTCGATGTGCGTCCAGTACTCGCGCGGCTGCCCCTTTGACTGCGAGTTCTGCGACGTGACGGCGAAGTTCGGTCACCGCCCCCGCCTCAAATCGGCGGCGCAGATCATCGCGGAGCTCGACACCCTGTACCGGCTGGGCTGGCGCGAGCAGGTGTTTTTCGTGGACGACAACCTGATCGGCAACAAGCGGGCCTTGAAAGCGGAGCTGCTGCCCGCACTGGCCGAGTGGCAACGGCAGCGGCGCGGACTGCCGCTCTACACCGAGGCCTCCATCAACCTGGCCGACGACGAGGAGCTGATGCACGCGATGGTCGAGGCGGGATTCGACCAGGTGTTCATCGGCATCGAGACGCCCGACGACGCCGGCCTGGCCGAGTGCAACAAGCGCCAGAACCGGGGGCGCGATCTGGTCGCCGACGTGAAACGCATGCAGCGCGCGGGCCTGCAAGTGCAGGGTGGCTTCATCGTCGGCTTCGACAGCGACACGACGACGATCTTCCGGCGGCAGATGGAGTTCATCCAGAAGAGCGGCATCGTGACGGCGATGGTCGGCCTGCTCAACGCGCTGCCCGACACGAAACTTTACGCGCGGCTGAAACGCGAGAACCGGCTGCTCGGGCAAAGCACGGGCAACAACGTGGATGGCACGACCAACTTCATTCCGCACATGGGCATGAAGAAACTGCGCGAGGGATACCGCAGCATCCTCGAGGGCATCTATGCGCCGCGCCCCTACTACCGGCGGGTCCGCACCTTTCTGCGCGAGTACAAGTGCCCCAAATTTTCGCCTTCACTGGACTGGCGGCGCCTGAGTGCGTTCGTTCATTCCACCGTGCGGCTGGGCGTCATCGGACGCGAACGCTTCCAGTACTGGCGGTTGCTGGTCTGGACGTTCTTCCACCGCCCCCGGCACATCCCGCTGGCGATCACGCTCGCGATCTACGGCCATCACTTTCGCAAGTGCTGCGCAGCGATGGACGAATAGGCGTGCGGGATCCTGCGCCAGCCAGTCATGCCGGCTGAGGCGGGCCGGCAGCAGAGCGCCGGCCGGCGTGTAACTGGGGCGTGGAAGGGTGCGTCTCCTTTGACATGTTTGAAACCACCCTATCTTCGCACGGCGTCGTGCCCGATTTCTATCCCGAAGGCTCCCGGGGGATTGATCCAATTCGGCAGCCGGCACATGAGTTCATCCTGACTGTGGCGGCACGACCGGGTGAAGGCATGGCGCCATTGTTCAGCCGGCTGGCAACCGCCCTGCGCGAGCGTGAGGCCACGGTGCTCAAGCTGATTGTTTACGGTTCGCTCGCCGCGCATGAAGAAGGCGTAAAAATGATGCGGCGCCATCTCGGCGCCATCGACTGGCCGGTGACGTGGGTCGAAGGCGCGAGCTGCGACGGCTCGCCGCTGGCGGGGGTGCAGGTGTTTGCCATCTCCGGGGCCGACCTGCAGCGCGTCGTGCTCAACGGCCGGGTTGTCGCCTCGGTGTTCGAGGACGGCGGCGCGCGGCATTGTCTGCTCGGCGGGCTCGAGCCGACCGATCCGACCCAGCCCCGGGCAACCCAGGCGTGCCAGATCTTCGAGAATCTCTCGACCGCGCTGGGACAGGCTGGTTTCTCACTGGCCGATGTCGCCCGCACCTGGTTTTTCAACGACGACATTTTGTCCTGGTACGGCGACTTCAACCGGGTGCGTACGGCGCATTACGCGCGGACGCTTTTCCATACCGGTTCGCTGCCCGCCAGCACTGGCGTGGAAGGTTACAATCCCTCGGGAGCAGCCTGCGTGATGGGCGCCTGGGCGGTACAGCCGCTTGATGACGCCGCCCGCGTGGCGGAAATCGAGTCGCCACTGCAATGCCCGGCACCTGCCTATGGCAGCTCGTTCAGCCGGGCGATGGAGATTTCCACGGGAGGCCGCCGGCGGGTGCTGGTTTCCGGCACTGCCAGCATCGCTGCCGGCGGTGAAACCCTGTGGCCGGGCAATACGGGCAAGCAAATTGAGCAAACGATGGAAGTCATCGCGGCGATCCTGCGTTCGCGGGAGATGGATTTCCGCGACGTGACGCGTGCGACAGCGTATTTCAAGCATCGGACCGACACCTGGCTATTCGCTATATGGCTCCAGGCTCATGGATTACAGACCATGCCGTACGTGCCGGTGCACTGCGATATCTGCCGCGACGACCTGCTGTTTGAATTGGAATTGGATGCTGCCCATACCGACGAATGACACCCCGGCACCGCCACCGGTGCAGGGAACCCAACGGTGAATTGCCCGGCCGGCTAAAAAAGCCGTTGACGGCGGAAGGCGGGTTTGGCCTAGTGCACCCTCTTTTTCTCCGCCCATCATTCCGTACCTACATGTCCATCGAGATCAAAATCCGTAAGAACGAGCCCATCGACCGTGCGCTGCGCCGCATGAAGAAGAAGCTCGAACGCGAGAACATCATCAAGGGCGTTCGCGCCAAGCGTTACTACGAAAAGCCCTGCGAACGCCGCCGCCGCAAAGACAAGGTGCAAGCCTTCACCTGCATGCTGCGCCGCCGCCACGAGGGCTGAACACCAGCGACATCCATCGCAGGATCTTGATTCTCTTGTCCACGCCGCGCCTTTTGCAGGCGCGGCTTTTTTATTGTGCAACCCGTTGACTGGTCCAACCGTCTCACGAGACGCCCGTGCAACCGATCCTTTCGCTTTCCACCAGTTTCTGTTCCCACCGCTATCAGGACGGCTATGTCATGCTCAAGGAGATGGCCGCGCTGGGTTTCGAATATGTGGAGCTGAGCCACGGCATTCGCATCACGCTCGTGCCGGGAGTCCTGCGCGCAGTGGAGGAAGGAATTGTCAAGGTCAGCTCGTGTCACAATTTCTGCCCGCTGCCGACGGGGGTGGTACACCCTTCGCCCAATCTTTTCGAACCCTCCGATCCCGACGCCAGAATCCACGATCAGTGGCTGCGGCACACGCGGCGCTCCCTCGATTTCGCGGCGCAGGTCAAGGCCCGCGTACTCGTGTGCCATCTTGGGAGCGTGAGTTTTCTTTGGTTCAATCCGACGCGTCGTTTGAAACACTACTTCAACAACCATCCGCGCACCAGTTACGCCGACGACCAGGCGTACCACGCCGTGCGCGATGCCGCGCTCGCCAAACTCCGCAAGCGCATGCCGCGCTATTGGGACCAGGTGAAGGCCAGCATCGGCGAGATCATCGATTACGCGAAGCAAAAGGGCGTGGCGCTAGGTTTCGAAAACCGCGAGCGGTTCGACGAGCTGCCGGTCGACGCCGATATCGAGCCGTTGCTGGCGAGCCTGCCGGCCGACGCACCGGTCGGGTACTGGCATGACACCGGGCACGCCGACCTGAAGGAAACGATGGTGCTGCTCAACCATCGCGAGCATCTCGAGAAAAACGCGCCCCGCGCGCTCGGTTTCCATCTGCACGACGTCAGTGCGCAGGGCCACGATCACCAGCTCATCGGCGTGGGCCACGTCGATTTCAAGATGATCAGCGGTTTCTGGCGGCCTGAACATCTGCTCGTGCTCGAACTGAGCCCCCATGCGACCCCTGAAGATGTGCTCGTCTCGAAGCAACGCGTCGAGGCACTGCTGGGCCGTTAGGGGGCGACGTTTTCCCCGTATTCCGCCCGCGAAAGACTGCGGAGATCGTATCCCCAACCGCCGATGACGACGATTTATCTCGTGCGACATGCGCAAAGTCGGCCGCTGGCGCATCAGCCGGAGCCCGAGTGGACGCTCTCTCCGGTGGGTTTGCAGCAAGCGCAGGGTCTCGTGCCGGTGCTTGGTGCGCTCGGTATCCGGCGGGTTTACTCGAGCCCCTACCGGCGCTGTCTCGCCACCCTCGGGCCTTTTGCCGCAGCGCACGGAATCGAGATCACGTTGCACGAGGGGCTGCGGGAACGAACCATCGCGCGCCGGTGGGTGCCGGATTTTCGCGACGTCTGGCGCCGCTCCTGGGAGGACTTTTCCTATGCGCTGGAGGGGGGCGAATCCTCGTGGGCCTGCCGCGCGCGGATCGGTGCCGCGGTCGAGACCATCGTCGGGCGGCACCCGGGCGAAACGATCGCGCTCGGTTCGCACGGCAACGCGATCGGGCTCTTTTTGCACTACGTCGATGAGACGTTTGGCCTCGGGCACGCGAGCGCACTACGCACGCCGGAGATCATCAAGGTGGTGCATCGGAGCGGCGGATTTGCGTGGGAGAAAACGTTTTCGGCCGGAGCGGAGTTCGAGCGGCTCGCAACCGATTTCCGGCTCACGCCGGGAATCGTCGCCTAGGGTCTGAGTCGCCCCGGTGGTTACGCCGGAATTTTCGCCGGCGGCGAGGTCGGCAACTCCACCCAAAACGTGCAGCCCTGCCCCTTCCCGGCCGACTCCACCCACACCCGCCCGCCCATCGCTTCGACGAGTTGCTTGGTGATCGAGAGCCCGAGGCCGGTGGATGACTCCTCCCCCGTGGGCCGGGCGCTCAGTTTGGCGAAACGCTCGAAGACGCGCGCCAGATCCTCGTTGTTCATGCCGAGCCCCTCGTCGTGGACGCTCAATCGCGCGGCTTCCACGCCGGGGTGCGCGGTGAGCGTGATGGTCTTGCCGCGCGGAGTGAACTTGATCGCATTGTCCACCAGGTTTTGCAGCACCTGCTCCACCCGTTGCGCGTCGGCGTACGCCCGGCAGGGACCCTGCGCCACGAGTTGCAGCGTCTGTTCCTTGCGGCGGGCCATGCCGACCGACTGTTGCCAGACGAGGCGCGCGTGCTCGCTCAAATCGACCCCCATCGGCTCGAGCGCCAGACGGCCTTCTTCGAGGGCGGCCCGGTCCAGCAGCGAGCGGATGAGCCGCTCGGCCCGCCGGATGGCGCTGTTGATGTCGTCGCAATTTCCGACCAGCTTCGGATCGGCCGAATCCGTGCGGATCATCTCCACCGCCAGATTGACCTGAAAAAGGGAATTGCGCAGGTCGTGGGCCACGATGCCGAGCAGTTCGGACTTCATGCGGCTCTGCAGTTCGGCGCGTTCACTCTGGTGGCGGGCCTCGGCGAGGGCCTGCTCGAGTTCCTGGGCGTGGGCCTGGGCCAGCTCGGCCTCCCGCCGGTGTTGCTCCACGGTGTAAAACACTTCCGCGCGGGCCACCGCCCGCTTGGCCTTCTCCTGCCAGAACGCCTCCTGGAGCCGTTGGTGTTCCTTCAGGTGTCCGAGGGCGGCGGCGGTATCGCCCTGCTCTTCGCAATGCCGGGCCAGGAGGGCGCCTGCTTCACGCACCACCGCCGGCAGAGACCGTTCGTTCCCCAGCTTGACTGCCTCGGCCAGCGCGACCTCGACGGTCGGCAGGGGACTCCAGGCGGCGGCGGTCGGAGCGGCCCGGCGGGCCCGCGCCAACGACAGCAGCCCGTTGGCCCGCACGATCCATTCGCCCTGGTCCGCCGTGTGCCGGAGCGCCCGTCCGAACGCGTCCGCCGCGGCGGCGTATTCCCCCTGGCCGGCGGCGGCTTCGCCCAGACCAAACCAGGCGGCGCCGACGTTGGCGGCCAGCTGGTGCGGCTCGGCGAGGGCGAGCGCCTGCCGGAAGGCGGCGGCCGCCTCGGTCCACGCGCCGGTCTGCAACAGGGCCTGGCCGGTGTATTCCCAGCTGAGCGTCTCCTCCAGGGCGAGGCCCAGGGCGTGAAATTCGTCGTTGGCCCGGCGGTAGCAGTCGATGCCCTTGGCGGCGTCGCCGAGTTTCAGATACACGCGGCCCAGCGAGCCCAGGCCCACGGCCTGGCCGCGCCGGTCGCCCAGCTCCCGCAGGGTGCGCAGCCCGGCCAGGTAGTATTCGGCGGCCTGCGCGTATTCCTCGAGGGCGAAATGCGTGTTGCCCAGGTTGCCCCGGGTCAGGGCGATGCCACGCCGGTCGCCGCAGGCGACGAAGCGCTCCAGCGCCTGGGCGAGCATCGACACCGCCTCCGCGTGGTGCCCGAGCTCGTTGTGGGAAATGCCGGTATACATCAGGGCATACCCTTCCATCTCCAGGTCGCCGATGCCGGCGGCTTGTGCATGGGCCTGGCGCAGCAGGGCAAAGGATTCCTCTTCGTGGCCGAGGCGCAGCTCGGCGGTCCCGAGCGCGATCAAGGCGCGAAATTGCGGCCGGGTCGGTGGGCGTGCATCATCTGGCTGCGGTGCCGGCTGCAACATCGCCCGCGCCTCGGCATAGCGTCCGACGCCCGCCAGAGCGCAACCGCGGAGCAACCGCGCTTCCTCCAGGAAGGCCTCGCCCGCCGCACCGGGGGCGAATGACCGCCCGGCCTCGTCGACTTCCCGCAATGCAGTTTTGGGGTCGGTCGCCAGCGCCTCCCAGCCGCGGGCGAGTGCGGCCCGCCCGGCGATCTGGCGGGCCTCGGCAGTGGTGGAGGACTTGGCTGGCATCAGTGGTTGGACGAACCTACCAGCGCCAGGGTTCCAGGCAAGGAGACACTCGGGGAATCGTCGGCGGCGGTTTCATTTATCCACCGTGAGCGATGTGGCGGAGATGGGACCCCACGACCACTCAGCGGCATCCCCCGCGCCAACCGCCGGAAGCAGCCTCCGCTGGAGCACCCTCCGTCAAAAGTGTCACCTGATGGGTTCCATTGCGGCTCCGCAGCTCTTCGGTGAAGAACAGCTCATCTGGCCCAGACGCCGGCGATTTTGGTCCCGCAAAAACGGCATTTCCCCTCGTCGATCTTCACGCTGGTGATCGCGAACAGATCGCGCTCGATCACCGCCCGCCGGCAATGGGGGCAGAAGGTCGTCTCTGCTCCGGGCACGCCGCGCACGTTGCCGATATAGACGTAGTGCAGCCCGGCGGCGCGCGCCACTTCGCGGGCCTCGACCAGCGTCTCGACCGGGGTGGGCGGCAGGTGTTCGAGTTTGTAGAGCGGGTTGAAGCGCGAGAAATGCAGCGGGCGGTCGGGGCCGAGATTGTCGACCAGCCAGCCGCACATGCGTTTGATCATCTCGAGATTGTCGGTGTAAGTCGGCACAATCAGGTTGATGACTTCGAACCACACGCCGAGCTCGTGGTAGATTTTCAGGGTGCGCAGGATCGGCTCCAGCTGGCCGGAGTTGAGTTTGCGGTAGGTGGCTTCGTCGAAACCCTTCAGGTCCACGTGCGCGGCGTCCACGTATTGCGCCAGGTCGCGCAACGGGCGCTCCTCGATCGAGCCGCACGTCACGATCACGTTCTTGAGGTGCCTTTCGCGCGCCAACCGGCAGGAGTCGTAGGCATATTCGTAGTAGGCGGTCGGTTCGGAGTAGGTGTAGGAAATCGACGGGCACCGGAGCGCGGCGGCGACCGCGACCACGTCCTCGGGCAACAGGCTCAGGCGGCTCATGTCGTCGAGCGAGAGCGTGTCGGGCAACGGCGGCCGGAGACGCAGTTCCGGGCCGCGCGGATTTTTCGTCTCCTCGGGTTTCTTCTGGGAAATTTCCCAGTTCTGGCAGTTGAGACAGCGGAAGACACAGCCCGATGTCGCCAGCGAGAACGACTGGCTGCCGGGCAGGAAGTGAAACAGCGGTTTCTTCTCGACGGGATCGACGTGAAACGTGCACGGGTTGCCGTACGCCATGGTATAAAGCGTGCCGTCGCGGTTGATCCGGTTGCGGCAATGGCTGCGGTCGCCCGGCGTGAGCAGACAGTTGTTGGGGCAGATCTTGCACTGCACGTTGCGGTCAAGCTTCAGGTAGTGCGAGGCCTCCTTCGTCCAGCCGCGCTGGCGCCAGAGCGCCCAGAGTTCGTCGTTGGGTGCGTCGCCCTTGAAAACTTCCCCCGGCGCATCGGCGGAATCGCCGAGTTGGAGGAGGCCGCGCCACCAGGACGCGGCACCGGCCCGGACGGCAAGACCGGCGAATCCGGCCGCACCGCAGCAGACGAGCGCCCGGCGGCGCGTCATCAGGTATCGGGATTCTGTTTGATCCATCCCCATCGGATTAAAGCGAGGTAGAAGGCCGGCACGACATGCACCAGCACGAGCAAACCCAGCGGCAGATGCATCAATTTGTGCAGCGCGAGCGCCGTTTTTTCGTCGGTGAGCGCGCTCATGCCATAGCGCCCGCTCATCGCATAGCCGGTAACGAGAAACGCCAGCACGACAGGCAGCAGCAACCATCCGGTCCAGCGAACCAGTTTCAGGCAGAGGATGCGGAGTTTGCTCATGCGCGGGATTGACGGCGCCAGACTAGCGCGGCGGCAGTGAGGTTCAACCCCGCCGTCAGCAGGCAAACGATTGTCACTCCGAGAAGAGGGATCAGCAGCGTGCTCACCAGCAGGGCGCCGAGCGCTGCGCCCACGAGGTCGGCCGTGTAGAGCCGTGAGGCCGTGGCGGCCGGCTCACCGGGGTCGGCCGCGCTCGCGAGTGGAAATTGGCCGCCTACCAGAACGGCGAGGACCAACGTGGTCAGCAAGACCACGCCTTGTCCGGCAAGTGACGTGCCGATGGCGGCATCGAAATGACCGAGCTCGCGCAAGACGATGGGCAGCAATGCCGCCAGCACCGCAAGGGCGAGCGCGAGAAGCACCAGGATTTGCGTCTCCGCGAAGGTGGAGCGCGTTGACCCCAACGCGCTTGAGCGTCTTGAGGTCAAGCCGCTCCACCACGAAAGGCGTGGGGACATATCCAATCTCCGATTCGCCCACCACGCGCCTGCCGCCAACCCTGTCATGAACACAGTAACGACCAACCCCACCTGCCGGTACAGCGAACCATAGAGCGTTTGATACCCGAGGAGTAGTACGACCTCCAGGGCCGACGCCGCAAAACCGGACGCAAACACCACCCGGGGTACGGCGCGCAACCGCCAGAGATAGGCGCCCAGCAGGATCAGCAATCCGCCACCCAGCAGCCCGCCATGGAAAGCGAACTGGCTGAGCCAATATCGCAGATGATAGTAGTAGAGCATCGGGCTGAAGTCGGTGTTGACCTCGGCGGACTGGGCGACCGCGCGGTCGAGATCGGCCAGCCGGTCCGGTGCAAGCATCGCATCGAGATAATGCCGGTTGACCAACTGGGTCGAGAGGCCGCGCTGTTCGAGCCGCGCGGCGATGTCGAGGTGGAGCGGCCCGTCCGAGGCGAGAAAGAAGACGCGACCGCCGGGGATCATGCACACGCTGGCGAACGACTCCCGCAGCGTGCGGTGGGCCGAGGCCAGCATCTGCGCCAGCTCGGGGCTGACGTAGTTTTCGTAGCGACCGAGCCCGAAGGCGAGCACCCCGCCGGGGGCGAGCGCGTGTTTCACCTCGGTGAAAAACTCGGCAGTGTAGAAACGGTTGAGCTGCGAGGTCGACGGATCGGGCACCGCGACGATCACGACGTCGAAGTGTTCGGCGGTCTGCCGCACGTACCGCCGGCCGTCGGTGGCGACCATTTTGATGCGCGCGTCGGCCAGATTTTCCGCGAGAAAACGCCGACCGGCCTCGACGATCTGTGGATCGAGTTCGACGTAGGTAACCTCGATGACCGCGGGGTAGCGCAGAATCTCGCGAGCCGTGCCGGCCACGCCGCCGGATACGAGCAGCACCTTTCGCGCGTCGGGCCGCTGGCTCATCGCGTAGTGGACGGTTTCCTCGACCTGTTCGATGGCGTGCGTCGTGATGACCGGCACGCCGTTCTCGAAGAACGTGAGCTGGCCTGAGTCCTCGGTGACCACGAGCCGACCGTAGGGCGAATTGGCGCGGTAGACCGTCTGCTGTCCCCAATGCTGCACGGCGGTGGTGACATCGTCCGCATCGACCAAGGCGACGTGGGCGGCCAGCCCGGCTGTCACGATGATAACCGACGCCAACAACAGCCGTTGGCGGCAGTGCCATGCAAGCGCGCCGGCCAGGAGAAGATTCAACGCTGCGGGGAAGCAGAGCAGCGCGAAGTGGTCAAACCACGGGACGAGGACGAAACTGAAGAGGAGGCCACCCGCGATGCTGCCAACCGTGTCGGCCACATAGACACGGCCGACGCCGTCGGTCCCTTCGCGTCGGGGGAGAAGGCCGCACGCCAGCGTGAGCATGGCGCCGGAGACTACACAGAACGGCAGCAGTAGCGCCAGGCTGCCGAGCACGGTCCCGATCACGCCGACGGCGGCGCCCCGGACAAAGACGATGTCGCGTAGCACACGCACCGCGACCACCTGCAGGAGCGGAACGATCGCGACGAGCATCTGCCCCACGATCATCGCCCGTGAGGAATCTTGGCGGCGCCCGGCCCACCGCCCAAGCCAGGTCCCGGCGCCGGTGAGCAGGAGCCAGCAGCCAAGGCCGACGCCCAATACGAGTTCGTTGCCGGAAAACGCGCCGAGGAGCTCGCGCAACAACGCCAGTTGCGTCATCACCGCCGCCACACCCAATCCGCCCACCGCAAGGAGCAGGAGGCGGCGGTCAATATTCGGCGTTGGGCCCGATTCAGCCATGAGGATATTTTGCCCACGAAAGCCCTCCATGAACACGCAGAAATGCAGCCTGCCCGGAACCGGGCGCTTTGGCGATTGCCTGCCGGCCCTGCCGCAGACCTAAATTTGTTGGTCGATGCCCCTCTTGGATCCAGTAAAACGTGAATCGGGTGCCACCGCGTGGTTGTGGTCACAGCCATGGCGACCGGCAACGCTGTTGGTCGTTGCCGTGGTGCTCTGTTATTGGAGCAGCCTGCGGGTATCGTTTCTTTTCGACGACATCATCGCCGTCTCGAACAACCCGACGATCCGGCACTTCGCTTCGTGGTCGGTGCTGAATCCACCGAACGATGGCAGCACGACCACGGGCCGCCCGGTGGTTAATTTTTCCCTCGCGATCAACCATGCCGTCAGTGGCGAAC